>CAZMRK010000063.1:0-7945 GCA_964568355.1 uncultured Solibacteraceae bacterium
TTGATCGACACCACCTGCTCTTTGAGGTTGAGCGACTGGGGATCGATGCGTTTCACAATTGCTGTAGCCATCCGGTTAAAACTCCAGTCCTGCTTCCCGGGCCGCGTCGGCCAGAGCCTTCACGCGGCCATGATAGATGTAGCCGCCCCGGTCGAAGACCACCTTCTGAATGCCTTTTTCCCTGGCGCGCTCGGCGACCAGCTTGCCGATCGCCTTGGCAGCGGCCACGTTGCCGCCATTGGTTTTGGTGGCTTTTTCGACCGAAGAAGCCGAGACTACGGTGACGCCGCGGCTGTCGTCGATGAGCTGGGCGTAGATATGGGCCACGCTGCGGAACACTGCCAGGCGCGGCCGTTCCGAGGTACCCTGCACACGCTTGCGAATCCGCTCGTGAATCCGCTGGCGAATTTCGTTTTTGGCAATTTTATGGATCATTTACTCCCCGATCCGGTCTTTCCGACCTTCTTGCGCAGGGCCTCGCCCGTATAACGTACGCCCTTGTTCTTATAGGGATCCGGCGGACGAAGCGCGCGGATATTGGCTGCGACCTGGCCCAGCAACTGCTTGTCATGCCCGCTCAGAACCAGGTGGGTCTGCTTGTCGATTTTCAGGTCGACACCATCCGGGAGCAGGAATTCGATAGGATGCGAGTAGCCGAGGGTGAAGGTGGCGATTTTGCCCTTGACGTCGGCGCGGTAACCGATCCCGACGATGTCCAACTCCTTCGTAAAGCCGCTAGAGACACCGTGCACGGCATTGGCGGCCAGCGCGCGGGTGAGGCCGTGGAGGGCCGCATACTGGTCGTCGCTGCGCAGAACTTCGAGCTTGCCGTCGGCCTGGCGGAAACTCACGCCTTCCGGGATCGGCACCCGCAGCTTGCCTTTGGGGCCGGTGACTTCCAGCTCTTCGCCGATCTGCACCTTGACCGTCTGCGGCAGGGGAATCAGCTTTTTTCCAATTCTGGACATAGATAAACCTTACTTACCAGACGCGGCAGAGGATCTCTCCGCCCACCTGCTCCTTATGCGCGTCCCGGCCGGTCATCACGCCGCGCGGCGTGGTCATAATGTTGATGCCGAGGCCACCGAGCACGCGAGGGATGTCCTGGCGGCCGACGTAGACCCGGCACCCGGGCCGCGAAACCCGCTCGATGGTTGTGATGACGGGCGAATTGTTCGGCCCATACTTCAGGTAGATTTTGATGGTCTTCTTAGGACCTTCTTCGGCCACCTTGAAGTTGGCAATGTAGCCCTCTTCCTTCAGAATCCGCGCGATTTCGGTCTTCAATTTCGAGGCCGGCACGTCCACTTTCGGATGCCGCGCCGTGATGGCGTTGCGCACGCGCGTCAACATGTCGGCGATGGGATCACTCGTCATTCCTGCCTCCTACCAACTGGCCTTAATCACGCCGGGGATCTCGCCATTGAGCGCGAGCTGGCGGAAACACAGGCGGCAAACGCCGAACTTGCGCAGGTACCCGCGCGGCCGGCCGCAGCGCCAGCAGCGATTGCGATGCCGGCACTCGTACTTGGGCTTTTTCAAATCCTTGGCGATCTTAGCGGTTGTGGCCATCTTTACTCTTTCTTCCCTGAATTCCTTACTGCCGGAAGGGCATCCCCAGGTGCCGCAGCAGCGCCAGGCCCTCGGCATCGGTTTTGGCCGTAGTGGTAATGGACACGTTCATGCCCTTGGTCTTTTCCACCTTGGCGTAGTCAATCTCCGGGAAAATCAACTGTTCCCGGATTCCGAGCGTATAGTTGCCGCGGCCGTCGAAAGACTTGCTGGAGACACCGCGGAAGTCGCGGACGCGGGGCAGCGCCACATTCACCAGCCGGTCCAGAAACTCATACATCCGATCGCCGCGCAGCGTAACCATGCAGCCGATGGACATGTTCTCACGCAGCTTGAAGGCGGCGATGGACTTGCGAGCCTTGGTGACGACCGGCTTCTGTCCGGCGATCTGGCCCAACTCGTTCACGGCGCCGTCCATCAGCTTGGCGTTCTGGGTAGCCTCGCCCAAGCCGATATTGATCGAGATTTTGGAGAGCTTCGGCACCGCCATGACGTTGGAGTAGCCGAACTCCTTGACCAGGGCCGGAACCACCGTTTTCAAATAGCGTTCTTTGAGTCGTGCTGCCACTGCTTATTTCCTCTCCAGAGACTGCCCGCACTTGCGGCAAACCCGCGCGCGGCGGGTCTTTCCGCCAGGAGTGTGCTCCACGTGGTGGCCGATGCGAACCGGTCCGCATTGGGGGCACACGATCATCACGTTGGATACCGCAATGGGGCTTTCCCGCTCGGCGATACCACCCTTGATCTGCTTAGCGGGGTTCGGGCGCGTATGGCGCTTGATCATCCCCACATGCTCGACCAGAACGCGGCCCCGGGAGCTGTCGATACTCAGCACACGGCCCGTCTTGCCCTTGTCCCTGCCGGCGATCACCTTGACGGTGTCGTTCTTCTTCAACTGAATCCGTACCGGCTGCGCCGGCTTCTTGCTTGCAAGTGCCATCAGATCACCTCCGGCGCCAGGGACACGATTTTCATGAAGCGCTTGTCGCGCAATTCCCTGGCGACCGGTCCGAACACACGGGTCCCCACCGGCTCGCCGACGTCATTGATCAGCACAGCCGCATTGGAGTCGAACCGGATATAGGTACCGTCCTTGCGGCGGGTTTCTTTGCGCATGCGCACGATCACGCAGCGCACCACCTTGCCCTTCTTGATCTGCGAATCCGGCGCCGCCTCTTTGACGCTCGCCGTAATCACGTCTCCCAGGCCAGCCCGGAGACCGAGATCGCCGCCGCGGGGCAAGATGCACGACAAGCGCCGCGCGCCGCTGTTATCGGCGACCTCCAGAATCGTTCTCATTCCAATCATAGTCGCTTCGCTCCCGGGGACCGGGGCCGGGGATCGAACGAATCGATCCACCTGCCGCCAATCGCTACGCCTTCACATCCAATTCCGTGGGTTGCGGGCCGACCTGCGCCGCTCGGCGGATGACATCCGCCAGACGCCAGCGCTTCAGCTTGCTCAGCGGGCGGCACTCCACGATACGCACCACGTCACCCAGCTTGGCGGTGCTGTTCTCGTCGTGGGCATAGAACTTTTTGCGCTTGCCGATGATGCGCTTATACAGCGGGTGCGGCACACGCCGGCTCACCTCGACCACGATGGTCTTCTGCATCTTCACAGAGACCACTTCGCCGACCTTCTCGTTCTTCAGCCCCTTTTGCGTCTGCTCGGCCATTTATTTCTTCTCTCCCGCCAGTTCCCGCTCCCGCAGCACGGTATAGATCCGGGCGCGGTCCTTTTTCATGGCGCGGACCTTCTTGAGCCCATCCATATGTCCCATGGACATCTGGAACTGGAGACGGAAGATCTGCTCCCCAATGCTCTGAAGCTGCTGCTGCAGCTCCGCCGTATCGAGATCGCGAACTTTTTGACCTTTCATCTGCTACTCCACCTGCCCGCGGGTAATGAACTTGGTTCGAAGGGGCAGTTTGTGCGCGGCCAGGCGCATGGCGGCAAGCGCCGTTTCCTGCGGCACACCTTCCATCTCAAATAAAATCTTGCCGGGGCGAACGACGGCAACCCACTGTTCCGGGGCTCCCTTTCCCTTACCCATACGGGTTTCGGCCGGCTTCTTGGTAATGGGCTTATCCGGGAACAGGCGGATCCAGACCTTTCCACCGCGCTTGATGAAGCGGGTCATGGCCACGCGGGCGGCTTCAATCTGCCGGTCCGTGATCCAGCCGCAGGACAAGACCTTGAGGCCATAATCGCCGAAAGCGATGCTCGAGCCGCGCCAGGCTTTGCCCGCCATGCGGCCGCGCTGCTGCTTCCGGTACTTGACCTTCTTGGGCATCATCATGACTGAGATTCTCCTTCAGGGGTTTCGGCCGGTTTCGTCTCGGCCGGCGCATCCTGCCGGACCTCCTGCTTCCAGGAGGGTTGCGGCGACATCAGCGGAGGCAGAATCGGAGCGCTCGTGCCGCGCGCCGGGCGCGGCAGTTCAGCCGGAGGCGGAGCCTGCACCGCGCCGCCGGCAGGTTCGGCCGCCGCAACAGGAGGAGGTGGAGGAGCCTGGCGCCGGTCGCCGCGGTCACGATCCCGGTCGCGCCGCTCGGAGCGCTCCCGCCGGGGCTCGGGTTCGGCAGACAGGCCGCGCATGCGGCTGGCCGGATCGAGAATCTCGCCCTTATACAGCCAGGCCTTCACCCCGATCACGCCATACGTAGTGCGAGCTTCCGAGAAGCCATAATCGATATCGGCGCGCAGGGTGTGCAACGGAAGCTGACCCTGCAGGTACCACTCGCTGCGGGCGATCTCGGCGCCGTTCAGGCGGCCGGAGACGCGCACCTTGATGCCCTTGCATCCGAAGCGGAGGGCCGAATCCACCGCCTTGCGCATGGCGCGCCGGAAGGCTACGCGCTTTTCGAGTTGCAACGAGATCGATTCGGCCACAAGCTGGGCATCGAGCTCCGGTTTATGCACTTCCTGGATATCGATGAAGACATCGCGCTTGGTGCGCCGGGCCAGATCCTGCTTCAGCTTCTCGATCTCCGCGCCCTTACGGCCGATGATGATGCCGGGCCGCGAGGTTCGGATGGTGACGCGCAGCTTATTGCCGGGGCGGTCGACCTCGATCGAGCTGACGCCGGCAGACTTGAGGCGCGCGCGCAGAGTATCCTTCAGCTCCATGTCTTCCTGCAAGAGCTTGGAGTAGCCCTGTTTGGCAAACCAGCGGGAGCGCCAGGGCTTATTGAATCCGAGGCGAAACCCGTACGGATGTACTTTCTGTCCCATGCTTTACTCTTTCTCCGCCTCTTGCGCCGCCACTTTGATGACGATGTGAGACATGCGCCGCTGATACCGATAGGCGCGTCCCATCGGCGCAGGCCGGATCCGCTTCATGCGCGGCCCCTCATTGACATAAGCCTCCGACACCACCAGGCTGTCCACATCGACGTCCTCGAAGCGGTCCTGGGCATTGGCAATAGCCGAGTGGAGAACCTTCTCCACGGTGGGCGCAATGCGCTTATTGGTCGTCCGCAGCGTGGTAATGGCCTGCCCGGCGTTCTTTCCCCGGATCAGGTCCACGACCAGACGCGCCTTCTGCGCGGAGATCCTGACATACCTGGCTTCTGCTCTCGCTTCCATGATTGCCTCTTATGCCGGCTTGGCCGATTTCTCGGTGGCTGCCTTCACGGAGTGCCCTTTGAAGGTCCGCGTCGGCGAGAACTCACCTAGCTTGTGTCCAACCATGTTTTCGGTGATGTACACCGGAATAAACTTCTTCCCGTTGTGGACCGCAATGGTCTGGCCGACGAACTCCGGCAGCACCGTGGAACGGCGTGACCAGGTGCGGATCACCTTCTTGTCGTTGGCGGCGACCAAGGCCGCCACCTTCTTTTCCAGGTGGCCGTCGGTAAACGGTCCTTTCTTAATGGAACGCCCCATACGCTATCTCTTCTTCGTCTTCCTTGTAACGATCCACTTGTCGGTACGCTTGTTGTTGCGGGTCTTGAAGCCGCGCGTCGGCTGGCCCCACGGGGTGACCGGATTGCGACCGCCGGACGTTTTGCCCTCTCCACCGCCGTGCGGGTGATCGACGGGGTTCATGGAGACGCCGCGGTTATGCGGGCTCCGGCCCAGCCAGCGGCTGCGCCCGGCCTTGCCCAGCGACACGTTTTCGTGATCCACGTTGCCGACCTGGCCGATAGTGGCCATGCACTCGACCGGTACGCGGCGCACCTCGCCGGAGGGCAGCTTGAGGAGAGCCAGGCCGCCTTCTTTGGAGACCAACTGCACCTGAGTTCCAGCCGAGCGCGCCATCTGCGCGCCCTTGCCGGGCTTCAGCTCGACGTTATGCACGATGGTGCCGGCGGGAATATTCTTGAGCGGCAGCGCATTGCCCAGCAGGATATCGGCTGTGGGACCGGAGGTCACAGTAGCGCCGACTTTCAGCCCATCGGGCTGCAAAATATAGCGTTTTTCGCCGTCCTTGTAATGCAGCAGAGCAATGCGGGCTGAACGATTGGGATCGTACTCGATGGCCGCCACGCGAGCCGGTACGCCATGCTTGTCGCGTTTGAAGTCAATCAGCCGGTAGGCCTTCTTGTGGCCGCCGCCGATGAAGCGGGAGGTAACCCGGCCCGTCGAGTTACGGCCGCCGGTACGCTGTTTGGAGACAACCAGCGACTTCTCCGGCGTTTCCTTGGTAATCCCCTCGCGGGACACCGAGGTTTGGAAGCGGCGGGTAGGGGTGGTCGGTCTATAAGTCTTGATCGGCATGCTAGATCTCCGCGAAATCCGGCACCTTTTCGCCGGCCTTGAGCTTCACGTAAGCCTTCTTCCAGTCGGACCGGTAGCCCACGAAACGGCCGCGGCGGCGAGCCTTGCCTTCAAAGGTCGCGGTGCGGACTTCCTGCACCTTCACTTTGAACAGCTTTTCAACAGCGGCCTTGACCTGAGTTTTGTTGGCGCCGGCGGCGACCTCAAAACACAACGTGCGCTCGTTATCTTTTTTCTCCACGCCCTTTTCCGTGATGATGGGCTTGCGGATCACCTCGTAGGTATTCATTTTGCGAGAGCCTCCGAGAACTTGCGCGCGGCGGCTTCGGAAAGCAGCACGCGGTCATGACCGAGCAGGTGATACGGATTCACCTCGCGGCTGGGCAGCAGAGTCACACCCGGCAGATTGCGCACGCTCAAGGTGAGGTTGCGATTGTCGCTGTTATCCACCACCAGAACTTTGCGCGTGGCTTCCAGGCGGACCAGCGCGCTGCGGGCGTCCTTGGTTTTGACCGCCGGAAGATCGAAGGCTTGGACCACCTTGAGTTCGCCGTCCCGCAGCTTGGCGGAAAGAGCCGAGCGCAGCGCGCCCAGCAGCATTTTGCGGGGCAGGCGGTAGCTGTAGTCGCGGGGTTGGGGGCCGTGCACCGTGCCGCCGTGGCGCCAGATCGGAGAACGTACCGAACCCATGCGCGCCCGGCCGGTGCCCTTCTGCTTCCAGAGCTTCTTGCCCGACCCGGCGACTTCACCGCGCACCTTGGTCTTCACCGTGCCGGAGCGCAGGCCCGCGCGATAGTGACGGACGGCTTCGTAAAGAAGCGCCTCGTTCACCTCAGCACCGAAGACCTGGTCGGCCAGTTCCAGCTCGCCGACCTTCTGATTGTTCAAATCGACAACGTCTACAATCGGCATGGCGTTACCTCTTCGCCCTTCGGACGACGACATAGCCGCCGTTGGGTCCGGGGACCGCGCCTTTGACCACCAGGACGTTATCCTCGGTATCCACGTCAATGACTTCCAGGTTGCGCACCGTGACCCGCCCGGCGCCCATGTGCCCGGCCATGCGCATGCCCGGGAGCACGCGGGATGGGAAGCTGGAAGCACCGATCGAGCCCGGAGCGCGGTGGAACATGGAGCCGTGGGTGGCCGCACCGCCGCGGAAATGATGGCGCTTGACCAGACCGGCGAAACCACGGCCCTTGCTGACTCCGATCACGTCCACCTTGTCGGCGGGCTTGAACTGGTCCACCAGCACCTTGTCGCCGGGTTTCAAGTCGTCATCGCCCGGCTGAAGGGCAAGCTCGCGCAGGAACTTCGCACCCTCCGCGCTAGCCTTCTTCAGATGACCCGTCGCAGGTTTGTTCAGGCGGGACGGCTTGATGAACTCGATGAGGCCCAGTTGGACTGCATCGTATCCGTCGGTCGTCGGCGTCTTGCGCTGTACCACCATGCAAGGTCCCGCTTTGAGCAGCGTGACCGGGACAGCCTGACCATCCGGCCGGAACACCTGCGTCATTCCGATTTTCTTGCCAAGGATTCCTGGACTCATTTCTTACGTTCCTTGGGGGTTGGGGGCTAGGGGTTGGGGGATGGCGAAAACCATCTCTCGACCACCATTACCTTGTTCCCCGGCTTAAATTCCTTGGGG
>CAZMRK010000064.1:0-13516 GCA_964568355.1 uncultured Solibacteraceae bacterium
CGGGAATAAAGCTGGATCTTCCGCCGCAAGAAGAGATCGATAAGTGGCACGATAAACGGGCGCTGTGGCAGGCGCAATACCACATGAAATACTGGCTGGATTGCATCCCCACTCGGAAGACTCCCAACGCGGATGTGGAGATCGGTCATCGATCGGTGAGCTTGGGGCACCTGGCCAATATCACCCGCCGGCTCAACCGGAAATTGCGCTGGGATCCCGCCAAAGAGCGGTTTCCAGACGACAAAGAAGCGGACCTGCAGGCCAACCGGCCGCGGCGGAAGGGCTACGAACTGCCAAAAGTGTAGAGAAGTTTAAGGGAGGCAGGAATCATGCAACCAATCAAAACGGCAAGCCAGACTCGACGCCACTTCGTACGAGCCGGCGCGGCAGCCACGCTTGGCGGGGCGGCCGCTCTCGGCGCCTCTGCTCGGGAAACACTCGCCGCGGCAGGAGGGCCGAAAGCCGTGACCTTTCCGCAAGAGAAGATCGCGGCCGTAGTGAAGTGGCCCCGTTACGGAGCAGAAGAAAAGGCGGCGCTGGCGGATCTGCTGGACAGCAACGCCTGGTACGCGGAGATCCCGGCACTGGAGAAAGAGCTTCGGCAAGCGCTCGGAGTGCCTTATGTCAAGGCCCACATGAATGGAACCAGCGCTTTGATGGCGCTGTTCTTCGCGCTCGACCTGCCGCCGGGCAGCGAGATTCTGGCTCCTTCGTACACCGCCTGGGCGACCACCGCCCCCATGCACTTCTTCGGTTATGTGCCGGCTTTCGTGGACATCCAGCCGCGCAGCATGACCTTTGACCTGGAATATGCCAAGAAATGCCTGAACAGCCGGACCAAGGCGATCCTGCCCATGCACTCGTTCGGCAATCCTTGCGACATGGATCAGATCTGCGACTTCGCGCGACAGCATGGCCTGATCGTGCTGGAGGACGCGGCCCAGGCACAAGGGTCTTCGCTCCAGAACAAGCCCATCGGCACCTGGGGCGCCATGAGTATTTTCAGCTTTCAGGCGAGCAAGATTCTGCCCTCCATCGAGGGTGGCGTCGGCATCTACCAATCACGCGAGCATTACGAGCGCGCCACCACCTTCGGCGCCTACGAACTGCCTGCGTCGTTTCCCGCAGATAGCCCGTATCGTAGCTATCAGGGCACCGGTATCGGTCCCAAACTGAGAATGCACCCGCTGGCGGCATCGCTGGCGCGACATCAGTTGCGCAAAATGGACGATCACAATCTGCTGGTCGGAAAACAGCTTGCGCGGCTCAACCAGCGCCTGGCTGAACTGCCGGGCATCTCGTATCCGCAAACCAGGCCGGACGCCAAACGCGTCTACTGGGCCAGCAATATGATCTTCCTCGACGAGAAAAAGGCTGGAGCGCCGAAAGACGCCTTGTTGAAGGCACTGCGCGCCGAAGGCGTAAATGCCACGCCAGGCAACTACGACGAACAGCATCGTTTCCGGCTCTACTCCGAAGCGAAGTGGTGGCATCATCCGGTGGCGATCCCCAACGATCTCCACGGCACGACGCAGGTGAATCGCCAGGCGGTGCGACTGCCTATCTTCCACGATGCAGCGGACGAGTTAATCGAGCAGTATGTGAAGGCTTTCGAGAAGGTCTGGGCGCACAGGTCCAGCCTGGCCAACACGTAAGGCTCGGTCGCATTGAGCTTCCGGGGGCCGGATGAGGTAGCGAATTGTATATACATTCTGCTACGCTGATGACGTGGTAGTTTCCGGGTTTGACTGGGACGACGATAACGTGCTTCATATCGAGCGACACCAGTTCACCCCGGACGAAGTCGAAGAGGTTTTCGCGGGGGACTACAAGGTCAGGCGAACTCGTCAGAAGTTATATATCGCGTTGGGCGAAACGCTGGACGGCCGACTGGCTTTCGTCGTATTTCGCCGGCTCTCAGCCGGCTTGATCCGGGTAATCACCGCTCGCGATATGGACGATAGCGAACGGCGCCTTTTTCGACGCAAGCAGGTAGCCGAAATGAAAAAGAAAAAGCTCACTTCCGCAAAAGCGCCTCTGCCGAATTTCCACTCGGAAGAAGAGGCGGCCGATTACTTTGAGACGCACTCCGTGGCGGATGTGTGGAACCAGTTGCCGGAAGCCAAGCCATCCAAGGCCTCCAAGGCACTGGAAAAATCCATTCGCGAGCGCCACGCGGCGCCCAAGGCCCCGATTTCCATTCGATTGGGTCCTGAACAGATCGCCGCAGCCAAAAGAATCGCCGCAGCCAAATCAGTCGGCTACCAGACGCAGTTGCGAATGTGGATAGCAGAGGGAATCAGGCGAGAGGCGAAGCGGGCATAGGCCCGACTTCCCCCTAGCCGCAGCTACACCGAACTGCCGAAGCAGCACACCACTCATCCGCCGGCCCGCTGTCATTACCCGCCAATTTCACTCGAAATTGCAAGAAAATCCTTGACGGATTTCTCGAAATCAGCGTACTTTTATTGCTATCGCCATTCGGGTAAGCGGGGAGGATGGAATGCACACCGGCTACCGACGATTTCTCCTACCAACGTTTCTGGCGTTTGCTTCTCTCGCATTCGCCCAAATCAACACCGGCAGGATCAGCGGGTCCGTATCGGACGCAACCGGCGCAGGCATTGCCGGAGCGGTGATCCGCGCGTCCAATGAAGCTACCGGCGTAGTCACGACCACCCAATCCTCCGCCACGGGCGATTTTCTGGTGAATTTCCTGGTGCCCGGCAACTATCGCGTGGAAGCGGAGCGGCCCGGCTTTCGTACGGCCGTCGAGCGCGACGTCGTCGTAAATGCAGGAGGCATTGCGCACCTCGAGGTCCATATGCAGGTCGGTGAGGTGCGCCAGACAGTCGAGGTGGAGGCCAGCCCCATCGTGGTTTCCACGGAAACGTCGGAACTCTCGCAGACTTTCTCGAAAGCCGATCTCGACCGGCTGCCGAATATCGATCGCAATCCCCTGTTTCAGATGAATCTGATGCCGGGCGCCAATAACGGCGCTGGAAGCGGGAATTACGGCAACAACGGAGGCGAAAATGGATCCGCGGTGGCCAATACCCGGCCGCAGATCTCCTCCATCGGCGGCGTGAATGCAAACGCCAACAGCGTGTTTATCGAGGGTACGTTCAACCGCGAGCCGCAGAACGCCTACGTCGGCGTGTCTCCGCCGATCGAAGGCATCCAGGAGGTGCAGATCTATACCGGCAAGTACAACGCGGAATACGGCTTTTCCGGAAGCGCGGTGGTGAACGTGGTGACTCGTTCCGGCGCCAACGCGTATCACGGCGCCGCCTTCGAGTATCTGCGCAACAACGATCTGAATGCGCGAAACTTCTTTGCCGCCGGCAGTCCGCCGCTGCGCCGCAACCAGTTTGGGGGCGCGCTGGGCGGCCCTATCCGCAAGAATCAGCTATTTTTCTTCGCCGACTATCAAGGCACCTATTACCGCACCAGCGGACCTGGCTTCGCCAGCGTCCCCAGCGACCAGATGTATCAGGGGGATTTCTCGGAACTCTACAGCTTGCGGCAATCGGTGGACAACGCCGGTAACCGGTATGGCCAGATCTACGACCCGTTCACGCGCCGCTTCGACGCTCAGGGCAACGTGAGCGCGGCTACGCCATTTCCCGGCAATGTCATTCCGCGCAGTCGCTGGGATCCGGCGGCAGCCAAGATGAACGATGCGTTTTTATGGGGCAAAGCCAACCAGCCCGGAATCGAGAACAATCTCTACTACCTCAACTCCAGCAAACAGACCACGCACCAAGCCGATGGCCGCGTCGACTACAACCTGAACTCGAACAACCGCTTCTTCTATCGCTACTCGACGCTTAAAGCCCTGCTCGATAACTCTACCGACGTGAACCAGTTTTTTCAGAATGGCGCCGATTCCAATTCCCTGAACCAGAACATGCAGGTCACCTATCTGCGGACCATCAGCCCCACCAAGATGAATGAGTTTCGCTTGGGTTACAACCGGACCCACGTGAATACCAGCAACAAGAGCATGGACCAGCCCTGGAACAACCAATTCGGCGTACCGAACGGAAACCTGGGCGATCCCATCACGCAAGGGTTGATGGAATTCGATCTCAATCCGCTGCACGGAGTAGGCAAGCCGGACTGGGTAGCGTTCATTATTTCCAACACCATCTCGTTCACGGAGAACTTCACCTGGGTCAAAGGCCGTCACAACATGAAATTCGGCGGCAACTTCAACTGGGTGCAGGACACCTCGGCGGACACCATCGGCGGCGATGATCCGCGCGGGCGGGTGAGTTTCAGCCCCGCCATGACCTCGTATGACGGAGACGCGCCGAATTTCGCCTATCCCAGCTTCCTTCTGGGGACTCCGGTCACCTCCGCGCGGGCTCGCTTCGTCTCCGGGTGGCCTTACCAGACTTACTGGCAAAACGCCTGGTATGCACAGGACGATTTCAAGGTACTGCCTTCCCTGACCTTGAATCTTGGGTTGCGCTACGAACTCAGCACGCGGCCCGTGGAGCGCTATAACCGCCAGGGCAATTGGGACACGCGGACCAACGAACTGGTGGTGGCGACCAAGGACAATCGCAGCCCGGCGCTACAACTCGACAAAAAGGATTGGGGGCCCAGAATCGGGTTCGCCTGGACTCCGGACCGGGGCAAGACCAGCTTGCGCGGGGGATATGGAATTTCCTACTGGCAGGCTTATTGGAACGGTCCACTCACCATGCTCGGGCTGACTTATCCGTTCTACGCCAAGCAGGCCTTCGAATCCGACAATAGCCTGCTGCCCACGGTCTCGTTCTCCGGAGACGGCCTGCCCCTGGCGGCGCCTGTCTATGACAGCCAGGGCAAGCTGCTGATTCCCGATAGTGCGCTCATCAACGGCGCCGATTACAACTGGCGCAATCAGCGGGTCGATCAGTATTCGCTCAACCTGGAACGGGAGGTTCGCCAGAACATTGTGCTGGACGTCGGCTATCTTGGCGTGCACGGGCGCAACAACAATCATCAGCGCGACATCAATCAGGCGCCCCCGGGGCCCGCTAATGTGGATTACAACACGCGCCGTCCGCTCTATAGCCGGTACCCGACTCTGCAGGAAATTCCGGTGACTTTCTCGGAGGCGGAAAGCTTCTATGATGCCCTCACCGCCAGGGTGACCGGCAATATCGGCAAATCGCTGCACGTCTATGCCACCTACGCACACGGGCGCAGCTTCGCCAACGGGAATAACATCAACCCCGCGGATATCCAGCAATACTATGGGCCGACCGCGCAGGACATCGCCCACATTTTCAATGCCGCCGTGACCTTCGAAGTGCCGGTCGGCAAGGGCCGCGCCGTGCTATCCGACGCGCCGCGCTGGCTGGATCAACTGGTCGGGGGCTGGCAGTACTCGGGCTTCGTCTTTCTGCGCAGCGGAACGCGCTTCGGCGTGAGTTCGCCGGTAAGTTTGCTGAATAACGGGCAAAGCAACCGTCCAGACCGGGTGAAGGATGGCAATCTGCCCAAAGACCAGCGCACGTTGCAACGCTGGTACGATACCACCGCCTTTGTGAACCACCTGGAACCGATGACCTACGGCAACGCCGGAACGAATCCTCTGTTCGCGGACGGCGAACAGCAACTCGACTCGTCGCTCTTCAAGACCTTTCGGCCGATGGAGCGGATTTCCCTCCAGTTTCGGGCGGACTTCATCAACACGTTCAACCACCCGAACTTCGCAGCGCCTTCGGCCACCGTGGGAAGCGGGTCGAACGGGAGGGTTACCAGCACCACAGTGGAGTCGCGGCAGATTCAGTTCGGATTGCGCCTTTTCTTCTGATGGTCAGGCGAGAGAATCCAGGTCGCGGCGAACGTTTGCCAGGCAACGCAAGATTTTGGCCATGCGGTTCTTCTCGGGAACGTCGCCTGCCAGTTTGCGAAAGGCACTGGTGAGCGCCTCGATCTCCTGGCGGTAAGCGCGGCGCTGCTCTGCTCCCAGGCGCTTGCTCAAATAGACCGGAGGACCGGGCCGGTCGCCGATCAGCGGCTCCATGGAAATGGTCGCGCTGCGCACACCCGAGGCCAAGCGGAAATAGGCATCCTCGCTGCGCGCAAACAGGTCCGCGAGATCGCTCGACACGGTGCTTTTAGTGCGATACAGTTCCTCAACGCTGCTGCGGAGGTGCCGCTGCCAGCCGACTGCCGGCTCGGAAAGAACCTTGCCCGCTACCCAGAAGGAAATCTCGTCTCCGGGATTCGCGAGGATATGGAAGAAAAACTCGCAGGCCCTCCCGCCATCCGCGAATAGCGAGGCCAGATGTTCGCCCTGGCGCCGTGGGGTCGGCAGAAACCAGCGGTCGCGCGGCCAGTGCTGCGGAGGCTCCACCTGCGCCCCGCCGATGGTCCCGAATCGGCATTGGAGAGCACGGATGAGCCTGCGCCGCCATTCAGGATCGCGTTTTCCGGCCGAGTCCGGGACGTCAATGAGGTACTCGATATGTTTGCTGAGTTCTACCAGATGCGGCAGGTTGGCGGGCTCGTCAAACTTCATTCCCCAGCCGCTGACCGCCAGGGTCTTTCCAGGCCATCGGCTGCGTACGTACTGGCAGACGCGGACATCCAGTCGCACGTGGTATTCGGTATCGCTGTAGCGGCGGCAGTCCGTGCAATCGCAGCGCCCCTGGTCCGCGGATTGCAAGCTCGCGCCATCCACCGGAAAGCGGGAGAAGACAAAATCCGTAACCCGCCGCATCCACTCCCAGGATTCCGGAAGGCCGCCGCACATGGCACGCGGGTTGGTCCGGCTGAGCTTGGGATTGGCGCGAATAATCTCCTCAAATCCCCAGCTATAGACTCCCAGGCCGGTGTAGACCCGTAGTCCCTGGGCGTGGGCCATCTCGATGAGGCGCTCCACCATCGCCCCTCGCTCGCGGGAGACAGCGCTGGTGATGTCCACCGGCCAGTTCCGCGAGACATAGAACCCCCAGATCACCGCCTCGTTGAAGCCCAACCGCTTCATCAGAAGAAACGTGCGCCGGTAGTCCTCGAGCAGGCGGTCATCCAGGCGCATGGAGGGCCAGGCCGTGTTCGTATCGGCGTCGGACGCCAGGTCCGTGATCCAGCCCAGGTACCCGCGATGCAGGAACTTCATGGGAGCAGCGGGAACAACCTGGGGCGCTGCAAGCGCACCACCCAGCAGCAGATCCCGTCGAGTCAACATGGCGCCAAAGCTCATCGTATATCTTTACCATGGCCGGGCGGCCTATCGTCCGCTGCTATACTGCGTCTTACGGAATTGGCTGGACTCTATGCGCACACTTTGTCTCGCCCTTCTGCTCGTTTCGCCTCTGCTGCCGCAGGGCACGCCATCCCTCCCGCAGGCAGTTTCACCGAGTTACTACCGCGACCCTGCCATCCATCAGGACACGATCGTCTTCAGCGCCGAAGGCGACCTCTGGCAGGTCAGCCGTGAAGGCGGCATCGCCCGCAGGCTCACTACCCATCCCGGAGAAGAGGTGTCGCCGGCCTTCTCGCCGGACGGGAGCACGATCGCTTTCTCCGCCGATTACGAAGGACCAACCGAGGTTTATACGATGCCCGCCGGCGGTGGGCTGCCGGTTCGCAGGACTTACGAAGGACAGTACGCCCTGGTGGCAGGCTGGACGCCGGACGGAAAGGTGCTCTATGCTACCCGCCGCTATGCCGCTCTACCCGATACGCAGCTTGCCACCATCGACGGCAAGAACCGGATCGAGCTGATTCCTCTGAGCCAGGCAGCGCAGGGCACGTTCGATCCCGAAGGCAAGACCCTCTTTTTTACGCGCCTTCCCTTCCAGGGCAGCAGCACCAAGCGCTATCAGGGCGGCACGGCCGAAAAGCTCTGGAAATTCGCCCTCGGTTCTCCTGAGGCCATTCCCCTGACCGCCGACTACAAGGGGATCAGCAAAGCCGCCATGTGGTGGCGTAATCGCGTGTATTTCGCTTCCGACCGTGATGGCACCATGAATCTCTGGTCCATGGATGCCCAGGGCAAGGATCTGAAGCAGCATACCCATCACAAAGGATGGGACATCCAATCCCCCGCCCTGGGAGATGGGCGCATCGTCTACCAGGCCGGCGCAGACCTGTGGCTGTTCGACATCGCTTCGGGCAAAGATCGCGTGCTGCCCATCCAGTTGCCTTCCGATTTCGACCACCTGCGCGAGCGCTGGATCCGCAATCCAATGGACTACCTCACCTCGCTGCACCTCTCCCCGGACGGCAGCAAGGTTGTGCTGACGGCTCGCGGCAACGTCTTCGTGGCTCCCGCCGCGCAGGGCCGGTTTGTCGATGCCACCTATGAGAGAGGCCACCGCTTTCGTGACGCGCGGATGCTGCCGGATGGAAAAAATCTCCTGGTGCTCTCCACCGAAACGGGTGAGATCGAGCTATGGAAGATTCCGGCGAACGGCGTCGGCAAGGCGGAAGAGTTGACCAGCGACGGCCATGTGCTGCGATGGGATGCCGTGCCTTCACCGGACGGCAAGTGGATTGTCCATCATGACAAAGACTTGCAGTTGTGGCTGCTCAACACCGAGACCAAGGTCCAGAAACGGATCGCCGTGGCAGCGCTCGAATCGGTTGGGGACGGCGGCTTTGCCGATATCCGCTGGTCGCCGGATAGCCGCTGGTTCACCTACACCGCGCAGGCGGATAACGATTTCTCGCAGGTAGTGCTGTTCAACGTAGAGCAGTCCAAAAGTACGCCCCTCACCTCCGATCGTTTCAACAGCTTCAGTGCCTGCTGGAGCGCCGACGGCAAATGGCTCTATTTCCTTTCGGACCGCGAACTGAGGACCCTCATCCCCTCCCCGTGGGGTCCGCGCCAGCCGGATCCTTACTTCGACCGGGCCGTGAAGATCTACGAACTGGCTCTCCGGAAAGGCCAACGCTCGCCCTTCCAACCCGCCGACGAGCTTCACGATACGCCCGCCAAGCCCGAAGAGCCGCCCAAGCCTTCTACTCCCGGACAGACGCCGCCTCCGCCCCGCGTTGAAATCGATCTGGACGCGATCGCCACGCGCATTGCCGCCGTGCCTGCGCCTCCGGGCAATTATCATGCGCTTTCCACCAACGGCACCCGCCTGTTCTGGCGCGACGTGGACCGCGCCCACCCCATGGCCGGTGTCCTCATGGCCATGGACGTAACCAACAAAAAGCCCAAGCCCGAGCGCCTGCTGGAGGATCTGCGCGGCTATGAGCTCTCCGAAAATGGCAAAAAGCTGCTGATCCGCAAAGGCAGCGATATTTTCGTCCTGGACGCAACCGTCAAGGAAGAAGCCATGAAATCGCCCAAGCTGCTGGATGACGGCAAGGTGGATTTGAAGAACTGGACCTTTCCCGTAGTGCCGATGGAAGAGTTTCGCGAGGCTTTTCTCGACGCCTGGCGCATGGAACGCGACTACTTCTACGACCGCAACATGAATGGCGTCGACTGGATGGCCATGCGCGAAAAGTACCGGCCGCTGGTCGAACGTGTGCGGTCGCGAGCCGAACTGAATGACCTGGTCGCGCAGATGGTCAGTGAGCTTTCCGCCCTGCATATCTTCGTGTTCGGCGGCGATCTGCGGCGTGGCACCGACCAGGTGCAGGTGGCTTCGCTGGGCGCAAGACTGGTTCGCGACGATGCCGCCGGCGGCTTCCGCATCGAGCACATCTATCGCACCGATCCCGATCTGCCCGAAAAGCTTTCCCCGCTCGCCCGCCCCGGAGTCGACGTCCACGACGGCGATGTTCTCACTCGCATCAACGGCGTCGATGTCCTCTCCATCGGCGACCCAATGTCGCTGCTCCGGAATTCGGTCGACAAGCAGGTGCTGCTCCATGTCAAGCCCAAAGGCACCTCCGAAACGCGGCCGGTGGTGGTAGTTCCGATATCAGCCCAGCAGGAGGCCGATCTGCGTTACTCCGAATGGGAGTATACCCGGCGTCTGGCGGTTGACCGCCTTTCCGACGGCCAGATTGGCTATGTTCACCTGCGCGCGATGGGGCCAGGCGACATCGCGCAGTGGGTCCGGGACTACTATCCGGTCTACAACCGCGCCGGCCTGATCATCGATGTCCGCCACAACGGCGGCGGCAATATCGATAGCTGGCTGCTGGGCAAGCTCCTGCGAAAAGCCTGGTTTTATTGGCAGCCGAGGGTAGGCAAGCCATTCTGGAATATGCAGTATGCCTTCCGCGGCCACATGGTGGTCCTTTGCGACGAGCGCACCGGCTCGGATGGCGAGGCGTTCGCCGAAGGCTTCCGCCGCCTGGACCTGGGCAAGGTCATCGGTACGCGCACCTGGGGCGGCGAGATCTGGCTTTCCATGAGCAACGTGCTTGCCGACAAGGGCATCGCATCGGCCGCCGAGATGGGCGTCTATGGGCCAGAGGGCAAGTGGCTCATCGAAGGGCACGGCGTCGATCCCGACGTGGTGGTCGACAATCTCCCGCACGCCACGTTCAACGGTCAGGACGCACAACTGGAAGCCGGCGTGCAGTACCTCAAGAAGCTCATTCGCGATCAGCCGAATCCAGTGCCGGCGCCTCCGCCTTATCCTCGTAAGGGAATCTGAACCGCGAGGCATTATTCATGCCGCAAGGCCACCATCGGGTCTACTTGTGTGGCCCGCCGCGCAGGAAGATACGCGGCGAAACACGCCACCGCGATCAGCAGTATGCAGACGGAGACGAATGTGGCGGCGTCGGTTGGCTTTACGCCGTAAAGAAAGCTGGCCAGCACGCGACTCAGTGCCAAAGCTCCGGCTACGCCGATGGCGGTCCCCACTAAAGCCATGCGTAACCCTTCGGCAACCACCATCCGGCGGACATCGCTCGCCTGGGCGCCCAGCGCGATTCGCACGCCGATCTCATGGGTTCGCCGTGTCACCGAGTAGACCATCACGCCGTATACGCCGATCATAGCGATCACCAGCGCGATGACTGCGAATGCGCCCAGCAGGAACATTCGCTGGCGGCGCTGCGCAACCGAGTTCGAGAGCCGGTGCTCGAGCGACTCGATATTGAACAACGGCTGCGTGCGATCGATCTGCGCCGCCGTTTTGCGCACTGCCGGAATCAGGCTGGCGGGCTCTCCGGACGTTTTGATCACCAGGCTCATCCAGGCGGAAGGAGCCTGTTCATAGGGCTGGTATAGTTCCGGCCAGACCTTGTCATCGAGACCACGATGCCGGATATCCGCGACCACACCGACGACGGTCACCCAGGGATCTTTTTCGTCTCCAAATCGGACGCGTCGCCCCAACGGATCGGTATCTGGAAACAGGATACGGGTCAGAGCTTGATTCAGAATCGCCACTCTCCGTGCTCCATTTCCGTCGCGGGAATCGAAGAAGCGTCCCTTGAGCAACGGAATACGAAGCGCCTTGAAATAATTGGCGCTGGCCGACGTGGGAACCACCACCGCATTCGTTTCCGGCTGGCCTTCCGCCGCCAGCCCGTTCGCAAGCGATTGAAAGATCGTCAGCGGGCTTTGATCCGTCACGCCCGCATACTCCACTCCGGGGACTCTCTGGACCGCATCCAGCATTCGCCGCCAAAACTCAGCCTGCCGGGTAGGGCTATATATTTCGAGGGGAGACAGGGAGACCTCTGCCAGCAGAACGTTGTGCGGATCGAAGCCGGGGTTCACGCTCATCAGGGAGAGAAAGCTGCGCGTCAGCAGGCCCGCACCCACCAAAAGCACCAGAGATAGCGCCAGTTGAGCCACTGCCAGCGCTCCGCGCAGCCGTATCCGGCGCCAACCCTGCGCCGGCAGCAGACCGCCAGCTTTCAGGCTCCCGCTCAAATCCAGCCGCGAAGCGCTCACTGCCGGTACCAGTCCAAAGGCAATGCTGGCTCCCACCGAACACAGCGCCGCAAAGCCGAGCACGCGCCAATCAATCGGGATATGTGGCGGAATGGCTGCCGGAATGAGGAAACCCAGGCCAGAGATTCCCCAGTACATCAGGACCATTCCCGCCAAACCTCCGGCAGCCCCCAAAATCAGGCTTTCGATCAGCAGCAGACGCATCAGGCGCAGGCGTGAAGCGCCCAACGCCGCCCGAATCGCGATCTCGCGCGAGCGGGCCACCGCGCGCGACAGAAACATGTTCGCGACATTGGCGCAAACGATCAGCAAGATGAAGCCCACCGCGCCCATCAAAACGTAAATGGCCGTCCTGGACCCGCCAGTCAACTGCTCTTGAAGCGGCAGCACCCGGACACTCGCCGCCCGATGGTAAGAGGACCACGGCGTGGGATACTGATCGTCCATGCGTCTGGCCACGACTTCGAGATTGGCGCGCGCCTGCTCGATCGTCACACCAGGCTTGAGCCGTCCGATCACTCCGCCGAGAAAACCCATGCTACGGCCGGGAACCGATGATTTGGCGGTCACTGCGTCCGGCAGCCACACTCCCGTGCTGGACGTGCCAGGGTCCAGAAACCCCGGAGGCATCACTCCGATCACCGCCGTCGGCACACCGTTCAAAACAATTGTTCTCTGCAAAACTCTCGGATCGGCGCGAAGAGAGTTTCGCCACAACGCATCGCTCAGGATCGCGACCCGGCTGTCCGGCCCATCTTCGTCCGGCCGGAATGTTCTGCCAAACTGCGGTGCTACTCCCAGCATCGTGAAGAAACCCGGTGTGACGTGACCCGCCAATACCCGCTCGGCCGCCAGGCCCTCACCCGCAAGGTTAATCCCGATGCTGATTCCGAAGGCTTCCAGATGCTCGAACGCCGTGTTCTGTTCTCGCCAGGCGGCATACTCGGGCGTGAACATTTGTGTACGTTTGAACCTGGGAAAGTATTCGCTCGCCCAGACGACGCGCTCCGGATGAGTATACGAGAGAGGTCGCAAAAATACTGCGTTCACTACGCTAAAAATAGCGGTATTAGCGCCGATTCCGAGTGCCAGTGTACCGATTGCCGCGATGGTAAAGGCCGGGCTCTTGCGCAGCGTGCGTATGGCAAAGCGGAGGTCTGCCATCGCAGTCTCCAGCCACACCGTACCCTGCGCCTCCCGGCACTCTTCCTTCACCTGGTCCAGGCCGCCAAATTCGAGACGAGCCCGCCGCCGGGCTTCCGCCTCGCTCATGCCGTCTTGCATCGACGCTGCAACCTGGCGTTCGAAATGAAATCGCAACTCGCGGTCAAGCTTCCGCTCCAGTTCCTCTTTCTTCCAAAGCCTGTTCCACCAGTTCATGACGTCCCGGCCGCCCTTCAAATCGCCTCGCCTTCCGCCAGTTGAAGAATCAGACCCACCGCCTTGGTGAGCCTCGCCCATTCGGCAGCCTCCGTCTTCAATTGCGCTCGACCTTTGGCCGTCAGCCGATAGTATTTTGCCTCGCGCCCCGTCTCCGATTCTTTCCATTCCGCGGCCAGAAATCCGCGGTTCTCGAGCCGGTGCAGCGCCGGATAGAGCGACCCCTGTTGCACCTGGAGAACATCCCGCGAAATCTGTTGCATCCGCTGCGCGATCGCATACCCGTGAATCGGTCCCGCGGCCACCACCTTG
>CAZMRK010000065.1:0-5737 GCA_964568355.1 uncultured Solibacteraceae bacterium
GCTGGGCGGCGATCTGCTGTTGACGATTCATGCCCATCGCGGCGCCGATACGGGTATTTACGTGCGGCTGATCGATTTCGCCGGAGACCGTTGGCGGCCCCTGGCCGAAACCCTGATTTACGGAGGCGGTTCCCGGCCGCAAACCAGGGAAGGCCAGGCGATGGCGGAGATGTTTCAGTCCCTGCGCTTCGGGCAGCCATCCCTGTTACGCCTGAGTAACGGAGAAGTCCTGGCCGCGCACTGGTCCATCGAGGATGGGCAGGGCCGCATCCGGGCCCACCGGCTGAGGTTGAAAGAAGCGCTCAGCGCTTAGCGCTCAGCTTTCAGCTAGTAATGTGACCGGATGATTCGGTTCGTCCGCTTGCTGTCGCGCGCGGTTCCGTTCCGCCACGGAACCGCGACCGCAAGGGAGCGGACCTCACCGCTAAGACATCCGCCGGCTATTTCCGAAGTCCTCTACTTCTTCCGTCGCTGTCCCAGTACCCGTGTTTCTGGTATGTAACGTGCACGCGTTCCAGCCCGATTACGTACAGCTTGCCATTTACTGAACTTACTCGGCCTCGTAAGCCGGAGTATGTGCCGTAGCGGCACAGGAGTATCCCGCGCGGAACAAAAAATATCGTCGGAACCGCTAAACATTTTGGAGCGGCCGGACGTCTAACTGACCAAATGAGGCACAAGCGCCATGAGTGTCGCCGCCAGCCGCGATGATGCGCCGCTATGGTTTCTGCTGCTGGCTATCGTCTTTTCCACAGCTTGTGGAAAGGTTTCGCATCCTCCCACGGCACATGCGGCGACGGTTACCGCCCCTGCCGGTCGCATTGCTCTTCCAGGGCAACGGGATCGCCAATTCCGTTTGAACGGCACAGTCCACGCGGTCCGTGTCTTTGCCGTGCAGGTTCCGCAGATTACCGGGCAGGGCGGACGGATTACCCTGACCAGGTTAGTTGCCAACGGCTCCAAGGTGCAAAAGGGCGATCTTCTGGTGGAGTTCGACCGTACCCAGCAGCTCGATAACGCCCGCGACGCCCAGGCCAAGTTCGACGACCTGAGCCACCAGGTGGACCAGAAACGCGCCCAGAACCGCAGCGACGAGGAGAAGCGGTCGAGCGACCTCCAGAAGGCCGAAGCGGACCTGGAGCGCGCCCGTATCCAACTGCGAAAAGGACAGTTACTGAGCGAGATCGACCGGCTCAAGAACGAAGCCAAGCTGGAAGACGCCGAGGCCCACGTGGCCAGCCTCCGGAAATCGAACCGCTTTCACGACCTGGCTGGCGCAGCGGCGCTGCGCATTCTGGAGTTGCAGCGCGACCGCCAGAAGGTGCAACTGGAACGCGCCTTGAGCAACGCCGCCCGCCTGCAACTGCATGCCCCGCTGGCGGGCATGGTCGCGCTCGAAAACGTCTGGCGCAACGGCTCCATGGGTCATGCCCAGGAAGGCGACCAGCTTTGGTCGGGCCAGGTTCTGCTGCGGATCTTCGATCCCTCGGAGATGAGCATCCACGCCCTGGTAGGCGAGCCCGACGGGGCCCTGTTATCGCCCGGCAAGCAGGTGAAGGTCCGCCTGGACGCCTACCCCGACCTGCTGTTTCCGGCGCGCTTTGAGGCAGCCAGCCCGGTGGCTTCTTCGGCCCTGGGCAGCCCGATCAAGACTTTTGCCGCCCGTTTCCGGCTGGAGGTGAGCGACCCGCACCTGCTGCCGGATCTTTCCGCCGCAGTCATCCTGGAGCCGGAGACGCCATGAAAGCCAAAAGCGGCAGGGCGCGGCTGTGGGCCGTCCTGGCCACCGCCGTGGTCACGCTGGTTGCCACCGGCGCGGGAGCGTATCGCTGGAGCCGGATGCAGTTGGGCGAGACCTTTCCCTCCGCGCCGGTACGGAAGGGCGAATTTCTCGTAATTGTCCGCTGTCGCGGCGAGCTCAAAGCCCGGCGCGCGGTACAGGTGAATGCGCCGGTCAATGTGCCCGAGTTGCGCATCGTCTGGCTGGCGCCCTCCGGCGGTCCGGTGCGGGAAGGCGACGTCATCATCCGCTTCGATCCCAGCAGCGCCAAACAGCAGCTTCAGGAGAAGAAAGCAGCCTTCCAGCAGGCCCAGGCCACCCTGGACCAGGCCGTGGCGCAGGCCCGCATCACCGCCGAGCAGGACAAACTGGACCTGGCCAACTCGCGCTACGAGGTGGAGCGCGCCAGGCTGGAAGCCTCCAAGCAGGAGATCGTCAGCGCGATCCAGGGCGAGCTCAGCCTGATCGATCTCAAGCTGGCGCAAAAGAATCTGCGCATGGAGGAGGCCACCGTGGCGCTGCACGCGGCGTCGGATGCCGCCAAAATCGCCTCGCTGACCCGCCTGCGCGATCAGGCCAAGACCGAGGTGGAGATTACCGAGGGCCGCCTGGCTCGCATGGAGTTGAAGACTCCCATTTCCGGCATCATCAATTTTCTCCCCAACTATTCGCAAGGCTGGGTGAACGCGAAGCCGTTTAAGGTGGGCGACCAGGCCTGGCCAGGCGGCAGTCTCGCCGAGGTTCCGGACCTGACCACGCTCGAAATGGAAGGCAAAATCGACGAGATCGATCGTGGCCGTATCGGCGTGGGAAATGAGGCCCGGGTGCATATCGATTCTCTGCCCGAGATCACCTTCGCCGCCAAACTGTCCTCCATCTCCCTGCTGACCGAACAGAGCTTTGAGTGGCCCCCTACCAGCAGTTTTCGCGCCTTCGGCCACATTCAGAAACCGGATCCACGCCTGCGGCCCGGCATGAACGGCGGCATGGACGTAGTGGTCAACCGGCTGCCCGATGCTATCAGCATTCCCGCCAAGGCGCTGTTCACGCGCCACGGCAAGCCCACCGTCTATGTCGCGCAGAAGGC
This sequence comes from uncultured Solibacteraceae bacterium, assembly GCA_964568355.1. Taxonomy (GTDB): domain Bacteria; phylum Acidobacteriota; class Terriglobia; order Bryobacterales; family Bryobacteraceae; genus JAJPJX01. Next base: position 2,868 of record CAZMRK010000065.1, read on the forward strand.
CGGCTACCGCCCGGTCGAGGTGCAGGTGGCGGCGCGCAATCCCGACGAAGTAGCCATTCGCGGTATCGGCCCGGGCAGCGTGGTTTCGCTCGTGGACCTGGAGAAACAGACGCAATGACGGTTCCCCGCAAGGGTCTTCTCTTCGTTCCGGCCGCCCTGTTGTCGCTGGCCATGCTCGGATGGGCCGGTCTGGCCCTTTCCCACAAGCGGCCGACGGTGGGAGGCGCAACGGTTCCTACAACGGTGGTGCGGCGCGGCGATGTCACCGTCACCGTGACGGCACGCGGAGAGCTGCAGGGCGGCAACTCCGAGATGCTGACCGCCCCCATGACCGGCGGTGGGGAGCTGGCCATCACTTCCCTGCGCGAACCCGGCGAAGTGGTGCAGGCGGGCGATGTAGTCGTCCAGTTCGATACCACCGAACAGGAGTACAAGCTCCGGGAGGCGGAAGCCGACCTGGCGGAGGCGGAGCAGCAGGTCCTCCAGGCACAGGCCGGCAGCCAGGCCATTGAAGAAGAGGCGCGGTACTCGCTCATTCAAGCCAAGGCCGAGCTGCGCCAGGCCGAATTGGAGGAGCGCCGGAATCCCATCGTCGCCACCATCATCGCGCGGCAGAATACCCTGGCGGTGGAGGCCGCCCAGGACCGCCTTCGCCAGATCGAGCACGACGTGGCCAATCGCAAGGCCAACACGGAGGCGGGCGTTGCGATCCAGGAAGCCGCGCGCGATAAGGCCAAGGTGAAGGCGGAAACGGCGCGGAAGAATATCGAATCGATGACCCTGCGCGCGCATTCGAACGGCTACGTTTCCATCCAGGCCAATACGAGCGGGAACATTATGTTCTTCGGGATGCAACTGCCGATGCTCCAGGTGGGCGATACGGTGCGCCCGGGAATGGCCGTGGCCCAGATTCCGGATCTGCGCAACTGGGAGGTGACCGCCACCATCGGCGAGCTCGACCGCGGGCACCTGGCCGCCGGCCAGAAGGTTACGGTGCGCGTGGTGGCGGTGCCGGGCCGTGTCTACACGGGGAAGGTGAAGGACATCGGCAGCACCTCGGGGCCGCCCTGGGACCGTCATTTCGATTGCAAAATCGCCCTCGACAACCCTTCGCCGGAGCTGCGGCCGGGCATGAGCTCGAATATCCTGATCACGACCGAAGTGCTGCAGGGCGTGCTCTGGCTGCCTTCCCAGGCTTTGTTTGAAAGCGACAGCCGGAAGTTCGTCTACCTGCAATCGGGATCGGCGTTCGTTCCGCATGATATCTCCCTGGTGCGCCGCAGCGAGAGCCAGGTGGTGGTCACCGGGGTCAATGAAAAGCAGGTGGTGGCGCTCACCGCGCCCGATCAGCAGGACCGCAAGAAAGGACGCGCCGGCGGAGCGATCCAGGCGATCTCCAGATGAATCTGCGGCGATATTTTTCGGATTTTTCGCAGGCGGCCGACAACCTGCGCGCGCAGAAGACCCGCACCTTTCTCACCGCCCTCGGCATCGTCTTTGGCGTGGGCTCGGTGATCGGCATGCTTTCGATCGGCGCCGGAGCCCGCGAGGAGTCGCTGCGCTTCATCGAGCAATTGGGCGTCCGCAACGTGCTGATCGATTCGCGGCCCGCCACCAGCCGTGAGGAATTGCAGCAGCGCCGTCGCTCCTCTCCCGGCCTGACGGAACGGGACGTGCGCATTCTGCAGACGAATATCGAATCCCTGGAGATGCTTTCGGCGCGCCGCACACTGCATCCAGGCAAGGTCCTGCCCAAGCCGGCGCGCGAACTGCCCGAGCTTTACGGTGTGCGCCCCTCCTACGCCACGATTCACAACCTGCATCCCGCGGAAGGAGTATTCTTCGATGCCGGCCACGACGCCACCAGCGCCGCGGTCTGCGTGCTCGGCGAAGGCGCCAAGGTGAGCCTGCTCGGATATGGCCCGGCTCTCGGCAAGTTCGTCAAGGTGAACGACGTCTGGATGGAGGTGGTCGGAGTGCTGGGCGAGCAGGTGATGGCCGGCTCGCAAAACCTGGGCGGCCAGATGCAGGACCTCAACAACGCCGTCTATATTCCACTCAACACCTTCCAGTATCGCTTCTGGGACAACAGCAGCTTCATGAAGGATGAGCTGGACGGCATCGACCTGCGGCTCCGTCCCGGCTCGGACAGCATCGAAGTCGCCAAGATCGTGACTGCTATCCTGAACTCCACTCATCACAATACGCAGGACTTCACCGTCACGATTCCGGCGGCCCTGCTGGCCCAGCAGCAGCGCACGCAGACCATCTTCACGTACGTGATGGTGGCGATCGCGGCGATCTCGCTGCTGGTGGGTGGGATCGGCATCATGAACATCGTGCTGGCAACGGTGCTGGAGCGGACCCGGGAGATCGGCGTGCGCCGCGCTACGGGAGCCCGCCGCAACGACATTGTGCGCCAGTTTCTCACCGAATCGATTCTCATCTCGGTAGCCGGGGGCGTGATCGGCGTGGCATTCGGCTTTTTCCTGTCCTGGCTGATTGCCAAAAGCGCCGAGTGGAAGACCATTGTTACGCCGGCCTCGGTGGTGATCGCTTTCGGCGTATCGGTGGCGGTGGGCGTGGTGTTCGGAATCTATCCCGCCGTCAAGGCGTCGCAGATCAACCCAATCGACGCGCTGCGGTACGAATAGATCGCGAAAGTCGGGCTAAACCCAATACTGTTCAGTTAAATCGGTGGGCTCTCGGAGCTGCTGGGCTAACTTCCGAGTTGCCGAAGATGACCGGAGCTCGCGGTAAACCCTTTTCCGTCAGGGAGGATTTGTTTGGCGATGACAGACTCCGAACGGTATTCTGGTTTCGATGAAGTGGCAATTGCTCCACAAAGCTTGCTGGATGGGCGACGCCAT
>CAZMRK010000066.1:0-6245 GCA_964568355.1 uncultured Solibacteraceae bacterium
TCGGAAACACGCGTGCATAAGCGAGCAGTTTCAGTTCGGCGAGCCAGACGTGGAAATGCTCTAATTTGGATCGGGAAAGACATTGGCGCCTGGGGGCGGTGTCCACTGGGCTTCCGGGCGCGGCTTTACTTTGGCGGCCCACTTCCCCACCAGCGCGGCTTCGGCGACGCGTTGAGCCAGCACCTGCTGGATCTCGGCAGCCGACCAGCCGGCCAGGGCGCGCTCCTGGAGTTCGCCGCGAATCCGCGCATATTCCGGCACGGCGCCCAGATCGCGCAGCTCTTGCGGATCCTTCTCCAGATCGAACAACTGTGGGCGCTCGCCCTCGTAATGGATCAGCTTCCAGCGATCCCGGCGGATCATACGCATGGCCGGCACGGGCGGCGCCGCCGGATATTCACTGAATGCCTCATTGCGCCACGCGGCGGTCTGGTTGCGCAGCAGCGGAACCAGGCTTTTCCCGGCCGCGGACGGCATTGGGGCGGTGCCGGCGAGATCCGTAAGGGTAGCCGCGACATCGACCAACTCGACCACCTGGCTGAGTTGGCGTCCTCCCTGGAACCGGGATGGGCAGGAGACGATCAGGGGAACCGATACCGAGCCTTCGTAGCAGTTCATCTTCCACCACATGCCGAGTTCGCCGGCCATTTCGCCGTGATCGCTGGTATAGAGGACCACGGTATTGCGGTCGAGCCCCGTTTCTTCGAGCACGCGGAGAACCTGCCCGATGCGGTCGTCGAGATCGCTGACCAGGCCATAGTATCCGGCGCGAGCCTTCCGCACCTCTTCGGCAGTTACCTTTTCGAGCCCGCGGATGGCGCGCCAGCGCTGCACGGCCGGGTGCAGCGTTTCGAAATAACCGGGCGGAACTTCGGGCACGGTTACGCGCGGAAGATAGTAGTCCCATTGCGCTCGCGAGCAGATGAACGGCGAGTGCGGCAGAACAAATCCGGCCACGGCGCAGAACGGACGTGACGAGCTCGCCGCCTTCCGGCGGAGGAAAGCCGTGGTCCGCTCGGTTACTTCCGCGTCATAGGCCTGATAGGCCGTCCGTCCGGGGCCGGCCAGTTGCACGCCTTCCCGAGACCCATTCCGGGCTCCCACCATCAGGCGCTCCGGCATAGGCATCGGCAGGCCGGGATAGATCGGCAGCAGCGATCCCACTTCACGACGTTCGAAGCCGTGCCACTGGTCCATGCCGTTGAAGTGCATGCGCCCGATGAGCACGGTCTCGTAGCCGGCGGCTCCCAGCGCGTGAGCAAAGGTCGGAGTATCGGAAGGCAGCGTGTCGCCGTTGCCCCAGACGCGGATATCCGACGGCCGGCGGCCGGTCAGAAAGCTCATGCGGGAGGGCACGCACAGCGGCGATTGGCAATAGGCGCTGCGGAAGGTCACCCCACGGGCGGCGAGCCGGTCCAGGTTCGGCGTGCGGACCACGCGGTCGCCATGGCAGCCCAGCACGTGCGGGCTGTGCTGATCGGCCATCAGGATCAAAAAATTCGGCCCCGGCGAGGCAGCGGCGGTCTGTGCCCGCGCGGCGGCCAGCGGCAGCAGTCCGGCGGATGCGAAGAAATCCCGCCGGTCCATCATGCGCGTGCCTCGATTTCCGCTTCGAGCCAGGCTTCGGTGGTGGAGCCCGGCGCGAGTTCGGGCACAACACCGGCCGCCGCGCTCTGCGCTAAGCCCTCAATCGGGCAGTTGAAGGGCTCGACCGCGACGGTGTAGGCGCGGCCGTAGTACGGATAGCCGAAGCTTCCGCCGCAGACCTGCCAGCACCAGAGGTGCGGGAAGACATCGGCCGGCCAGCGCAGCAGAAAAGCCAGGCCCTGCCGCGGATTGCGCAGGACGCAGCGTCCTTCGGAAAAACCGTGAAACTGGAGCACGTCTTCGCTGCGCGCGTCGCTGCCGGGAATCTGATCGACGCGGCCCTGCGAGCCGTCGATCCTCGGAAGATGCGGAAAGCGCCCCTGCGATTCAGCAGCAAAGCGGCGATTCAGGCCCTCGGCATAGGCCGTCTGCCGGACTTCGCAATCGGGCAACTCGAGCAGACAGCCGGCTTCCACGAACGGCGCACCCAGGGCCGGATGATGGCCCCAGGCATAGTGCATGGGCTCTTCTCCCAGATTCGTCACGCGCTCGCGGATCCGCAGAATGCCGGATCCGGATTCGAGCGCCATGCGGCGCTCCAGGCGAAACGGCGTACGCATGGTCTCCACGGCGAATTCGACTTCTATCCGCCCGGGGCGGTCTTCGATCACGCGCACGTCCCAGGGCTGGAGCGCCACCTCGCCGTGCTGCCCGAGGGCGGCGCCTTTGTACTCCGTCGCGGGGCCGGCGCTGGGAAACACCTCCTGCCATCCGCCGCAATAGAAATCCAGGAAGCTGCCCTGCGGGCGCGGAGAGCTCGGCACAAAGCGCCCCGGCGGTAGAACCGGCTGGGGCGCGTGCCACATCAGGTCGAGATCGCGAGGCTTGTAGCGGAACTCCACGATGTCCGCGCCCTTGCTGGCGAGCACGCCGATGCGCAGCAGCTCGTTCTCCAGCACGATCAGGCGATGGCCGCGCCACAGAAATTCATCGGCACGGCAGCCGTGCCAGCGCGCGGAATAGAGCGGCAGGCTCACTGGATTCTCCCCAACAGTACGATTCCGGCAATCTGCACCACGATTCCCCCCAGCATCACGCGTACCGGAGCCCCCGAGACGCCGCGCCACTCGCCCGTCAGCCAGCCCCAAAAATTCGAGGCAAGGATGATGGCGGACATATAGATGGGCCAGCCGATCACCGTGCCCAGGCTTCCCATCATTCCGGCGGCGGAGCCGTAGAGCACGGTTCCGCTGATCCAGAGTATACCCATCGAAACGCAGAGCGCCGCATTCCTCGCAGGCAGGCCCGCGCGAAACAGGCTCCACTGGCGCTCGCGCGTCAATTTCCAAAGGCACCATACGATGCTGGGCAGCGAACCCAGGCTGACCGCGAGGCTCCAGACGGCATTCGCCGCATAGAATGGGTCAGCGCCCAGGATTTCGGCCTGATGCGAAATGATCTCGCCGTAAGAGAGCGCGACATTGAACAGCGTGGAGAGCACGCCGGCCAGAAAGCAGATGAGAATCCCGCGCGTGGTGATGGCGCGAACCTCGGCCTTCTCCGATTGCGCCTTTCCGCGAAGATGGCCGGCCAGCGCGCAGAGCAGCACACCGGCCAGCATCAGCAGATCGAGCCCCAGAATCTGAAGCCCTGCCGGCGTCAGCAGACGTTCGGGCGATTTCATCAGCAGAGGTGCGAGCGAGCCGAGCGCGACCGAGGAGCCCATCAGGATCGCCGATGCCAGCGAGAGGCCGACCATCGCCACGCCGACCCCGTTTAGCACCACAGCCAGGCCCCAACCGAAACCGAACAGCCCGGTGAGCAGGCACGCGCGCAGACCCGCGGCGGCGTATACCGAGGACAGGCCGGGGATCGTGGCAAACGCCACCACCCAGGGCGAGATCAGATAGGCGCACAACGAATAGAGCAGCCAGGTGTTCTCGAATCGCCAGCCGCGCGTGTATTTCATGGGCAGCAGGACGGTACCGCCCAACCCGCCGGCAAAGAGGGTGAGCAGCACTCCCCAGAAGGCCGCATTGGTCATCAGTACATCACCCAGCCGCCATCCACATTGAGCGTTTGGCCGGTCATGCCGTCGCTCCATTCCGACGAGAGGAATGCGCAGACGCGGGCGATATCGAGCGGCACGATGCGCCGGCCCAGGCTCTGGAGCGCCACCACGGCGCGCACCTGTTCCTCGGTGGCGACCTTTTTCTCCGCCTCCACCAGCACCGCGCCGGGCGTGATGCAGTTGACGAACACGTTGTGCAGTCCGGCTTCGCGCGCGAGCGAACGAGTCAGACCGATCACGCCGCCTTTCGAGGCGACGTAGTGGCTCAGATTCGCGCTGCCGAGATGAAAGGTAACTGAAGAGATGTTGACGATTTTGCCGGAGCGGCGCTCCACCATGTGCGGCAGCACCGCCTTGATGCTGTGGAACATGCTCTTCAGGTTGATCGCCTGCATCTCATCCCACTGCGCCTCGGTCATCTCCAGAAAGCTCTGGCGCGGATAGATGCCGGCATTGTTGATCAGGATATCGATGCGGCCGAAGGCGTCGAGAGCGGCGCGAACCACGGCGGCGATCGCGGTGGGGTCGCGCACATCCCCGGAAAATGCCTCCGCGAAGCCGTTGGCCGCACGGATGGCGCCGGCGGTGGCCTGGTTGCCCTCGGCATCGCGATCCAGCAGAAAAACCTTGGCGCCTTCAGCGGCAAACAGGTGCGCGACACCTTCGCCGATCCCGGTGGCGGTGCCGGTGATGATGGCTACTTTATCTTTGAGGAGCATGGGCCGAATCCGAAAGTTGCAGTGAAAGCGTGACAATCTCCCAAGGCGTGAGAGTCAGGCGCACGGTATTGGCCGAAACGCGCAGATCGCGGGTGAGGGTCCGGCCGTTGAAATCGATCTCCCGCGCGGCCGTGACGGCTGCCGGCAGCTCCAGCGCAGCCTCCACGCGGGCGCCGGTCGATTCATAGAGCCGTGCGATCACCGCGCCGCCCTCGCGATAGAAGGCCGAGAGCTGTACGCTGGATCCGGAAAGACTCGCGAAGCTCTTCTCTTCCGGCAAATTCCGTTCGGCAGGCATGCGCTGTTCTTCGAGCTGCATCACGGTAATGGGAAATCGCGCCTGGAGGGCGTGCCGAACGATGTCCTCCTTCGAATCACCGGCATGCAGCAGGAACTGGTAGTCGAATTCGTGCCGGCCGGTGCCTTCTCGCGCCGGCGTGACGAAACGCTCCCAATCATCTGCGCCGAGCGGCGTTTTCGCCCCCACATGCGGCAGCGTCATCAACAGGAAATGTGCCAGGGTTTGTTTCGCGGGCGTGTATTGGTACCCCTTCTCACCCGTGGTCCCGATCAGCGTGAGGCCGCCGCGCGGGCCGCTGTAGTCCGTCCAATGCGCGCCGTAGAACACGTTTTCGCGCTTGCGCTCCGCCGTGCCATAGCGAATTTTGCGCACATCGCGATCTTCCACGGCGAAATGGGTATCCACGGAGAGCTGCCCGGAGTCCGGCAGTCCGACGCTGGTCACAAAATGCCCGCTGCCTCCCGCGCTATCGATCACGGCCCGGAAGGAAATCCGTCCGCTCTGCGGAACCACGTGGCCGGTCAGCCGTGCGAAATGCGGCCCGATCTTCCCACTGATGGTAAACGAACTGCGCAGCGGGCCGCTGACGACCTCCTCTACGGCGCCATCGCTCCAGCTCATGGTCTCCTCAATTGGGCCGTAATGATACGGGCCGGTGTCGCGGATGCGGTTGTAAAGGACGTTGCCCAGGCCGGTATAGCTGGCGCCTGTGGCCGGATCGCGAACGCTCTCAATCCCGTGCCCCGAGAACGTGATATGGGCGGCACTTGTTTCCAGGGAGGTCGCGCCGCTTTTCCGTTCGGGAATCTCCAGCGTGCCGGGCGCCGGATCGATATACACCGCTGTGTAGCCCATGGCCGGAACGCGGGCCTTCACCAGCAGGATGGCCTCGCGAATAGTTTTGGCCGAACGGGGGAGCTCATACCAGTTCACGTCCACCACCTGATGCTCCAGACGGCTACCCCGCGAATCCGAAACCGCCAGGTTGGTGGCCCCCTTATCCTGCAGCTCGGCCCAGACTTCCACCACTTCCGTCCGCTCCCAGGGCAGATCGTTGAACAACAGCACCACCGACCGCCGTCCATCGGCGCGCACCCGGCGCGTGATGGCAAGCATGGCCTGCTTCTTCAACTCCACGGCGGCCAGATGGACCGATTTGAGGCGATCGAACTGCACCGCATAGTCCTGCGCAAAGAGCCACATCTGGGCGTGCGAATAGACGCGCAGCAGTTCGCGCCAGAGACGCGCGAAATCGGCTTCCGGATAGCGGTCGCCGGACGCGGCGGCGCAGTTCCAGAATGCTTCCGCCGTAACCAGCGCCTGGTCGGTCCGCGCGCGCCACAGCCGCAGGCCCTGGTTGCCATTCAGTCCATACCAGTAGGTCCACATGGTGGGATCGAGAATGCCGTTGTGGACGGGCAAGGGACCGTGCTTCTCCAACTCGTGGAAAAAATCGAGCGGAGTGGCGAAGCGCATGTGCGACGTTTCGCCCTGGTTCCACCGCTGGATCAATTGCGCCACCGGCAGCAGCCTCTCGGGATTGGCGCTGCCTGGCTTTGCCGGCTGC
>CAZMRK010000067.1:0-17576 GCA_964568355.1 uncultured Solibacteraceae bacterium
TTAGCCGCGAATGCAGCCTGGCTCAAACCCAGCCGCTTACGAGTTGCCCGTACGTCTATGATGGGAATGTTTACCTTCGTTACCCGCACCGGCACCGGCGCTCCCTCTACCCATTCCACCGCTTCTTTCAGACTATGAATCATTCGACTACCAGCACTCTGTTTTCGCCGCGCATTCCCGCCAGTCCTGGTCATCTGGAAGCTCCTTTCCATCTATAGCCCGCCGCAAGGCGACGCAGCAGAGCCTTCATCTCGTTTCGCTCCGCCCTGGTCAAATTCGCTTTTTCGTTTTTGGCAAATACGTTCAGCAGAAAAACTGGCATTAACTCATTGTGGTAGTAGTAGATCACCCTTACCCCACCGCGTTTCCCGCGCCCCGGTGCTCTCCAGCGAAGCTTCCTGGCCCCTCCCGTTTCTGCCATAATCTCACCTGCTTCCGGATTGGCGGCAACAAACGATACCAAGGCGCCTCTCTCTTTGTTGGTCATCACGGCCTCTGCTTCCCGTAGGAAAGTCGGGGTCTCGACAACCGTCATCGGGAACCGAAAGCACTGAATCAACTATACGCTTTTAGCGTAGTGAGTCGCAATTTCGCGAAACCGGCGTAGATGATAGTACTTTAGATCTAGGGGTCCTCACAGGCCCATAACTAAAGCTAGTATAGAAGCCGTTTTGGGGTGGATGCTAGCCTTGGGTCAGGCTTATGGCCAAGCGGCTGAGGAGTCTACCCCATCTGGTGAATTTCACCCCGATCGACCGGCGTCTTCGCCGCCGCTATTCTATTGAACGGGATGTGGTTTACCGCGTACTGAGCAACCAGCAGTGTGTCGAAACCGGCTCCGGCAAGACGGTCAACGTGAGCAGTTCCGGCGTCTGGTTCACCACCGAGCGTCCGCTTGAGTCCGGACAGGCCGTGGAACTGGCGGTGAACTGGCCGGCCCTGCTGCACGATGTCTGTCCGCTCAAGCTGATGATCTATGGCATCGTGATCCGCAGCGACGAGAAAGGGGCCGCACTCGGCATCCGGCGCTACGAATTCCGCACCCAGCGGACCGGAGAATCCCTGCCGGCCTTCCGCAGCGTCGCTCCGGTTCGGCTGCCCGTCTACTGACCGTAGCGAAAATCCAGCCCGTGGGGCGGTCCCCTGGACCGCGGCCGGCGCCCTCGTCGGCCCACTCGATCCGGCCGAAGGCGGGTCCGGCGAGGAAATGGGGAGCCCGCTCCACAGCCCTTCTGCCGCGAACGGACAACGCAGCCCGCTTAACCCCTCGTGTTAGCCTGAGAGCATGGCTTTTTCCGAGTCTTTCTTCGCGAAGAAGTTTAACCTGACGACGCGGGATCTGGAGAATTACCTGGCCGAGGCCCGGTCGCAGGGGGGCGACTATGCCGACCTTTACTTCGAATACATCGCGACCAGCGTGATCAGCATCGACGAGGGGATCGTCAAAAGCGCTTCGCAGGGGGTCTCCCTCGGCGTAGGTGTCCGGGTGATCGCCGGGGAGCGTACCGGCTATGCTTACAGCGACGATCTCAGCGCGGAGAAGATTCGCAAGGCCGCCCGCGTAGCTGCCTGCATCGCCGCGGGCCCCGCGCAAGTGGAAAAGGTGCCGCTCACGGAGGGCTCGAAGCGGAATCTGTATCCGGTTCTGACGGCGCCCACCGAGACCGCCTTCGCCGAGCGCGTGGACCTGGTGAAACGGGCGGACCGCGCGGCCCGGGCCTACGATGCCCGCATCTTTCAGGTGCAGGCGACCTATGCCGACAATCTGCGCCACGTGCTCATCGCGACCAGCGACGGCGTCCTGAGCTTCGACCGTCAGCCGCTGGCGCGCCTTTCCATCTCGGCGCTGGCCCGCCAGGACGGCGGACCGCCGCAGCGGGGCCATTCCGGCGGCGGGGGCCGCGTGGAACTGAGTTATTTCCTGGAAGAGAAGACACCCGAGCATTTCGCCGCCCAGGCCGCGCGCGAGGCCATCGTCATGCTGGGCGCCGTAGACGCTCCGGCCGGAGAGATGACCGTGGTTCTGGGACCCGGATGGCCGGGTATCCTGCTGCACGAGGCGGTAGGGCACGGCCTGGAGGCCGATTTCAACCGCAAAAAGATCTCCGCCTTCAGCGACCGGATCGGGCAGAAGGTGGCCAGCCCGCTGTGCACGGTGATCGACGACGGCACCATCGCCAACCGCCGCGGCTCGCTGAACGTGGACGACGAGGGGCACCCGACCGAGCGCAATGTGTTGATCGAAAACGGCGTGCTGCGCGGCTACCTGCAGGACAAGCTCTCCAGCCGCTTGATGAAATCCAGTTCCACCGGCAGCGGACGCCGGGAAAGCTACGCCCACATCCCCATGCCCCGCATGACCAACACCTTTATGCTGGCTGGCGAAAGCGAACCGGAAGAGATCCTGCGCTCCGTCCCCAAGGGCATCTATTGCGTAAACTTCGGGGGCGGGCAGGTGGATATCACCAACGGCAACTTCGTCTTTTCGGCCTCGGAAAGCTACCTGATCGAAGACGGCAAAGTGACCCGCCCGGTACGCAACGCCACCCTGATCGGAAACGGACCGGAGGCGCTCAAATACGTCAGCATGGTGGGCAACGACCTGAAGCTGGACGAGGGCATCGGCGTGTGCGGCAAGGAGGGTCAGAGCGTGCCCGTGGGGGTCGGCATTCCGACCATCAAGATCGACCGGATGACCGTGGGAGGAACGGCTTGAGCGCGAACGGAAACCTGCTGCAACTGGCCAACGACATCGTACGGCAGGCGCTGGCCGCGGGCGCGAGCGACGCCGAATGTACCATCGCCGAGGGCGAGGAATTTTCGGTCAACGTACGCATGCGCGACGTGGAAACGCTCAAGGAGGCCGGATCGCGCGGCGCTGGCCTGCGTATCCTGTCCGGCCGCCATACCGGATCGTCCTATACTTCCGACCTGACGCCGGAAGGTATCCGCCACCTGGTGAAGTCCGCCCTGGAACTGGCCGACGTGACGACCGAAGACCCGCACGCGGGGCTGCCGGAGCCTGAAGAACTGGGGGCCATCGACGGCGATTTGCGGCTCTATGATCCCAGCCTGGCGCAGGTCGAAACCGGGCTCAAAATCGAGACGGCGCGGCGCGCCGAAGATGCCGCGCTCAGCGCCGATCCCCGCATCAGCAATTCCGAAGGCGCCTCGTTCGATTCCCACCTGGGCCATCACGTCTTCGCCAATTCGCGCGGGTTTGCGGGAGAGTATCGCAGCAGCTACTGCTCGCTCAGCACCGTGCCGGTAGCGCGCGAGGGCGAAAGCATGGAGCGGGATTACTGGTACTCGCTGGCACGCGGTTACGAGGGCCTGGAGGCGCCGGAAGAGGTGGGCCGGATCGCGGCCTCCCGCGCGCTGCGCCGCCTGGGCGCGGTCAAGGTGGAGACCCAGAAGGTGCCGGTGGTATTCGAGCCGCGCACCGCCCGTTCCCTGCTCGACAACATCTTCGAAGCCGTGCATGGCGTCTCGGTTTACCGCCACGAATCCTTTCTGGCCGGGAAACTGGGAGAACAGGTGGCCTCGGACAAGCTCACGGTGATCGATGACGGCACCTTGCCGGGCCGGTTCGGCACCTCGCCGTTCGATGACGAAGGTGTACCCAGCCGCCGCACGGTGGTGATTGAGCGGGGCGTGCTCAAGAGCTACCTGCTGAACACCTACACCGCGCGTAAGCTGGGATTGAAGACCACCGGCAACGCCTCGCGCGGGTTGACCGGCAATGCCGGCATCGGCCACGGGAACTTTTACGTGGAAAAAGGCGTCACACCACCGGAGCGGATGATCGGTGGAATCCGGAACGGTTTCTACGTCACCGAGTTGATGGGGTTCGGTGTTAATATCGTCACGGGAGACTATTCCCGGGGCGCGGCCGGTATCTGGATTCGCGACGGGGAACTGGCGTTTCCCGTGTCGGAGGTAACCATTGCCGGCAACCTTCGCGACATGCTCCAAGGTCTCGAAACCGTGGGGTCGGATCTGGAATTCCGCGGTTCGTCGGCGGCGCCTACGCTTCAGATTGCGGAGATGACGGTCGGTGGTCGATAAGAAGGTACCTGCAGCAAAAGAAAAATTTTCGGTGCCGGTGGTGGTTGTATCGCTGGTGCTGCTGGTGGGGATTGGCGGCTTCCTGTTCCTGGAGCGCGCCGCCCGCAAGGGACCGCCTCCGCCTCCGCCGCTTACCGGCGAGGCCAAAGCCTATGTGCACAATCTCCAGTTGTTCGATGTGGAGAGGCAGGCTCACGAGAGCTACCTGAAGCAATCGCTGGTGGAGATTGTGGGCAAGATCGGGAACAACGGCAACCGGATGCTCAAACGCGTGGAGATCAACTGCGTCTTCTACGACGCCTACGGCCAGGTGGTATTACGCGAGCGCGTCCCCATCGTGAGCGACAAGATGGGAGGACTGGCCCCGGGCGAGATCAAAAGCTTCCGTCTGCCGTTCGACAATATTCCGGAGAGCTGGAACCAGGCGATGCCGCAACTGGTGATCGCGGCCATTCATTTCGGCTAGCCTCGTTACCGGGCCGCGACCGTAAGAGAGCGTTCCCTCATCCGCAGCTCTCTACCTGTCTCTCCACCCAGATCCTGCTGGCAGCCGGCCGGCCCATCTGCACCGATTTTCCCTCTACCTGCAGAGTCAATGTTTCATCATAGTTGCGCGCGGCAACGTGGAGAATTACCCCCGGGCGGACTCCCAAACCCTCCAGATACTCCAGCAGCTTACGATCCCGTTCATAGACGCTGACGACGCGGCAGGTCTCGGCCACGGCGCTTTCATCGAGCGGCCGCAGACCGCGGCGCCGCCGGTCGGCGGGCGTATCGACTCCCACTTCGTTGCCGTGGGGACAGGCGCCGCCGCTGCCCAGCTTCTCGGTCAGCTTGCGCTCGAAATCGGCGGAGACGGCGTGCTCCAGTTGTTCGGCTTCGTCGTGAACCTTGTACCACTCCATCTGAAAGATCTCGGTCAGCATGCGCTCGATGAGGTGGTGGCGGTTGAGGAGCCGGCGCGCGATCTCAGAGCCGTCCGGCGTCAGCGTGATCTGTGACTCGGCGCCTACTTCGATCAATCCATCGCGTTTGAGGCGGCGAATCGCCATGGTGACGGCCGGTGCCGAGACGGTCAGCCAGCGTGAGAGCGTAGCTGCTTTGACAACTTCTCCTTCCGACTCTGCCTCCGCGATGGCCTTCAGGTAGTTCTCCTTGGAAATCGTGATCTTCACGCTTGCTCCGATTGTAACGCGCGTAGGACAATCGCTCTCGTCAGATGGCTGACTACGCGCCTATTCGTCCGGGAGAAGAGCTTCAGCAAGCGGCGCTGGTGCGCTATCTGCGCGGCAGGCTTCCCGGAATAGACGAGAGCCTGGAAATCAGGCAGTTTCCCGGAGGACATTCCAATCTCACTTACCTGCTGCGCTCCGGCGGCCGGGAGTACGTGCTGCGCCGGCCGCCGCTAGGCCCGGTGCCGCCCAGGGCGCACGATATGGCGCGCGAGTACAGCGTGCTGCGAGCGGTGCATCCGCTGTTCCCCCAGGCGCCGCGCGCGTTTCTGCTCTGCGAAGATCCGGACGTCATCGGAGCCGTATTCTTCGTGATGGAGCGGCGGCGCGGGCTGGTGCTGCGCGAGGAGGCGCGGCATCCGGCCGCCGCCGCCGATTTCGGCGCGCGCGTGAGCCGTGCCTTCATCGACTGCCTGGCGGACCTGCACGCCATCGACGTAAGCGCGGTAAAACTGGGGCGCCCCGCCGGCTTTCTCGAGCGGCAGGTGCTCGGCTGGAGCGAACGATGGCGAAGCGCACAGACCGAGGAGTCGCCGCGCATGGACCAACTGATCGCCTGGCTGGCGGCGCATCAGCCGGTCTCCGGCTCGCCGGCCCTGCTGCACAACGACTACAAGCTCGACAACATCATGCTCGATCCCGGCATGCTCCACCCCGGTGACGCGGGGCGTGTGGAAGCCGTGCTCGATTGGGAGATGGCCACGGCGGGCGACCCGATGGTGGACCTGGGCTGCGCCCTGTGCTACTGGGTGGAGCCAGGCGACCCCGCGGTACGCCGCGCCGCGCTCAGCAGTGTGACGGCCGGACCCGGCGGCTGGTACACGCGCGCTCAGATCGTGGAGCGCTATGCGGAGCGCAGCGGGCGGGATCTCTCGCAGCTCGGCTATTATGAAGTGTTCGGGCTTTTCAAGCTGGCTGTCGTGCTCCAGCAGATCTACTATCGCTACCGGCGCGGGCAGACCCGCGACGAGCGCTTCCGACATTTCGACGTCCGGGTGCGCGGCCTGATCGAGGCCGCGGCGCAGGCGGCGGAAAGGGTTTAGTCATTGAGTTCCATTTATCTCTTCCGGCATGGGCAAGCCGGGTTACGCCACCACTACGACACGCTCTCGGAAACGGGGTGTGAGCAGGCCTATTTATTGGGCAGGTATCTCACCGCCCGGAATCTGCGCTTCGACGCGGTCTATGTGGGAGGTCTTTCGCGGCAGCAGCAGACCGCCGCCGGGGTGCGCCGGGCCTATCGCGAGGCGGGCGTGGAACTGCCTGAGCCGGTCGTGGACCCGGCCTGGAGCGAGTTCGACATGACAGGTGTTTTCGACGAAGTGGCGCCGCTGATGAGCGCCGAAGACGCCGGCTTTCGCCGCCTCTACGAGGAGGTTCTGGAACAGCTCACGGACGCGAAATCCTCGGTTCACCGGGACTGGACGCACTGCGACACGCTGGTAATGCAAGCCTGGATGGCGGGGCGCTATCCAACCAGGGCCGAACCGTGGAGCATCTTCCACGAGCGCGTGAAAGAAAACGTGGCCCGGATGAGCGCGCGTTCGCCCCGAGAGAGAATTGCCGTGTTCACGTCGGCCATGCCCATCGCAATCTGGGTGGGCTTGTCGCTGGGAATCAATCGCAGCAAGTTGATGCAACTGGCCGGAGTCATGTACAACTCGGCGATCACCACCATGCGCCTGGTGGACGGCGAATTGACCATGTTTACCTACAACGGCGTCCCGCACTTGCAGGACGCGCGCCTGCGAACATTCCGCTGAAACGGCGACGCCCGGGCGCCAGTACCACTGTGTGACAAAGTGGGGTAGGCTTCAGCCTGCGCGCCGGTTTGAACCGGCGCCTGGTTTGCCGGACTGAAGTCCGGCGCCGGCTGAAAGCCGGCCCCACAAGGCCGGGCATCTTAGCTGCCATTTTTATAACACGGTAGGACTAGTGACCGCAAAATCTATTCCTTTCCGCTTGTGGTTCAGTGCCGGAACCGAGCCGCGCGCGTAAGCAAGCGGACGAACCGAATCATCCAGTCACAGGACTAGTGCGTAGAAGCCGATTGCGTGGAGGAACTGTCGGCCGGGATGAGTTTGAGTTGCACGCTCTCCTTGCCGTTGGATCTCATGCTCACCGATGCGCCGCGGTCTTCGACCGGTTTGACGAAATCCGGATCCATGTACGCCCCGAATTCCACATCCTCCCAGGCGTAGAGCTTGTACTCGCCCGGCGCCACGTTCTTGATAGTGTAGTGCCCGTATTGGTCCGTAGAGGAGGTTTTGTAAAGTTCCTGGCGCTTGCGCAGTTTTTCGTCGCTGGGGATCAGGACCACGGTGCCGACCTGCGCAGGCTGCTGCTTGCCATTCACCACCACACCTTCCACCTGGCCGGCATCGGAGCCCAGGACGAGGGTGATCGCACCCGGCGAGCCTTGCGTCAAATCGATTCCCGTCTCGATGGCCTCGTTCTCACCGGCGCGCACGGATTTCAGATACAGGCCGTCCGGGAGGCCATAGGTCTGAATATCGAAGACATCCGGGCTGACCAGCGGGATCGTGAAGGTGCCATCTTCTTTCACCTGGCCATCAGCGGAGCCTCCAAAAAAGAGCTCATCGCCATGTGGACGCAACACTAAGCGGATATCGGACAGTTTGGCGTCATTTTGGCCCTCGACACGAACCTGGCCGGTGACCTCCACCGCTGCCTGGATCGTGACGGCCAGGTCGTCGATGTTGTTGCTGCCGACCTCCACACGCTGGCGCGTAGAGTAATTGCGTCCGCCGTCGAAGAACATCGTCGAGAGGATATAGGATCCCGGAGCCACTCCGCGGATCTCAAAACGCCCGGACGGATCCGGCATGGTGGGCCGCTGCATGCCCATAAAACTGAATCCTTCGCGCGGCATGAGCCAAAGTTGAAGATTGCGGGGCTTGTCTCCACTGGTAAGGACGACGTGGCCGCGGACGCGAACGGTCCTGGCGCGGGACAGAGCGAGGTCCATGCCGCGCATCTGGGCGCCCGGCAGCACCTCCAGGAGCGATGCGGAAGCGGGATCGGTCGAGCCTGGATAGTAAGTCGGGACATAACCTTCCTCGGGAGCGGGGTTGGCGGAACGGTCGACCGTTGGCATGGACATCTCCCGCAGCGTGGCGCTGAGGTAATAGCGCCCGGGGGCCAGGCCAAACATGCGATATTCGCCCAAGTCATTGGTCGTGGCAACCCCGCCGGGCATTAATCGCTTCTTGCCCTGAATATAGCTGTTTCTCAAAGCTTGCACCTGGACGGAAGCGACCGGTTCTCCGTCCTCATCCAGAACGCGGCCGGTGATCACAGCGTGCGGCGTCATCCGAAAGTTGACGTCCTTGACCTTTTGTCCCGGAGCCAGGGTCAATACGGTGCCGGGGCGTCCAGGCCCGCGGGAACCATAGGACATATTTACAAAGCCAGTGCGCTGGACATTTACCCGATATCTTCCCGGATCGATGTCTTTCATGGCGAAATGTCCGGAGACATCCGTAGTCGTGCTGTAACCGGGAGTAAACATCACTCCGGGCTGTGGGTCGGCGCGTTGAAGTTGGATGCTCGCCTTTTTCACCGGAGCACCAGTGGCGGCGTTGACGACTTGGCCTTCCACGCTGCCAGGATCGCCCGCCGGAGCCCGTGTGTCGGGCGTATTGGCCTGCGGCGAGGAAGGTTGAGGCATTAGAATCGGACCTGCCTGGCTGCTGCTGGTCCCCACGATCTGTGAGGCGCTCAGCGCCAGCGGAAGAAGTAAGACGGACAGCCAAGTCTTCATGTCTTCCTCCAAAAGGAAAGATGTTTCTTAGTGTACCTCGCGCCCTGAGTTGTAAGTTGGTGGAAAAAGCCCGGCGGCGGACGCCCAAGTCCGTCCGCCCAGGCCCGGCTCGGCCCGAGTGTTGAAAATCGTTGCAGTCCGGCCTGCATGGGCGTATTCTGAAATGTAGAAGATTTTCATACCTGAAATGCTCGGTTAAGGAGGGCAAATGAAGTGGCTGGCTGTATTGGTGGCCGCTGCTGCGCCGATCGCGGCTCTGAATAGCGCCGGCATTCCGGCGCAGGCCGAACGGGGGCAGACCCTGTTTTATGGCGAAGCCAAGTGCGGGTCCTGTCACGCACTGAAAGGCAAGGGTACGGCGGTGGGTCCGAACCTGGTCAACATTGCGCGAATCCCGCCGCGGGCGATCGCGATGTCGGTCCGCTCCACACGCACGCAATATGTGCAGGCAGTCAAGGTCAAGGGAAAAGAAGAATTCCCGGGGATGAAATCCTCCGAAGAAGGCAATACCGTCCAATTCTATAACCTGGCGGCGAATCCGCCCGAGTTAGTGAAACTGGATAAATCCGAATTCACGGCGACCGACAATCAGACCTGGAAGCATCCGCCCGCATCGGCGAAGCTGTCCAACGAGCACCTGGCCGATATTATCGCCTTTATCCGATGGGCGTCTTTCGGCGACAAAACCGAGATCGATCCGAGCGAAGCGCAGTAACTGACCGCAGTCCGCGCCAGAGAAAGCGATCCGGCCACGCGTGCTTGCCGGGGTTCCGGTTTGGCGGTAAGCTCCGAAGTAGGAGCACTCCTATGAGACTGCTAGGGCGGGTGGCATTGTGCTGCCTGCTGGCAACCGGACTATGGGCGCAGCACCGGGGCGGCGGGGGAGGCTTTCGCGGTGCGGGTGGCTTTCATGGAGCGCGTGGCTTTCGCGGTGGATCCGTCCGCGGCGGTTACGGCGGCGGTTGGGTAGGACGCGGACCGGGCTATCACTCCGGATTCTCTTCTTTCTATCGCTCGCGAGGATTTTACGGCCGGTGGGGTGGCTTTCGCGGCCGGGCTTACGTGTATCCCTATTTCGGAATCGGCGCGTGGTGGCCCACCTATGGCTATGGCTCCTACTGGGGCTCGTATTGGAGTGATGCCGGCTATGACCCCGGCTACTACGCCGCCCCGTCCTATGCTGATCCCAGCCCCAACATCACCGTGGTGTATCCGGAGCAGCCTGCCCAGGCGCAGACCATCGTAACGGTACCGGCCGCTTACCCCGTGTACGCGCCTCCTGCTTCGACGGCGGCTCCCGCGCCGCAAAACTCCGCTTCCCCGATCTACTTAATCGCATTTGGAGACAGGACGATCCGCGCGGCCCTCGCCTACTCGGTCCGCGGCGATACGCTGTCCTATATCGACCTGGATCACAAGACGAACCAGGTTCCGCTCAGTAAGATCGACCGCGGTTTCAGCCTGCAGTTGAACCGGGAGCGGCGAGTACCATTCCAATTGCCGGAATAACGCTACTCCTGGCCGGCGTCGGGCCTGGAGGGACAGTAGGAATCCTCTGGAAGCTCCGGCGCCTCGCTTCCCTCCTCCGTTTCCGAAAGCCTGACGACATCCTCCCCTTCCTGGTCGGGAAGGCGGAAAGGGGGACGTTTGCCCTTGCGGCGGCGCGCGGCATCCGGCAGTTCCTGGTGGCCGGACAGGGCGGAGGAAGTGACGGAGTCCACGCGGAAATCGTCCATGAATCGACCTCCTGATCCGATGGTGTAGCGGAGTGAAAGGCCGAAGTAAAGCCCCCTACATGGGCGGAGAGGCGTATTTGCGAAGAATCCGGCTCTGATAGCGGGCAGCAGGGGGAGCCGGTTCCACCCATTCCCGGCGGTGCATCTCGTGCAGCATGTCGGCGACATGCAAGGCCGCGGGGTCGAAACCTCGCAATTCGAGCAGGCGGCGGATCTCCGGCAGCCGGTTCTCGTAGGCCGGAAACTCCACGAGAGTGACGGGCTCGATCTCTTCGCTGCCATCGGCATAGCGATAGATCGACTGGGCGTCGTGATAGATCTGCGGATTAATGGGGAAATCCAGGCAGGCCAGCGCATCCAGAATGGCTTCCAGACGGCGCGGCTCTACCGGAACGGAAACGGCAACCAGCGTACCTTCCCTGCCGGTCAGCACAGGTTGGCTGGCTGCAAAACTCGGCCAGACGCTCATTGTTCCTCCAGCATCCGGCGGGTGGCCCTAAAAGAAAAAACCCTGGGCCAAAGGCACCAGGGTCGAATTTCGAACGGACCGACTCGCCTTTAGCACTTTTTAGCGTGGTTGCAATTAGCCGGGCCCGGCGGTCGAGCCCTAAATCAATCCACGTACATCTCCAGTATATCTCCCGAAGTTGCCAAAATCAATACATTTTTACAGGCGTCTGAGAAACCCCTCGGAATGGGCATGATCTTGCGCCGGTTTCGGGATCATGCTAGGCTCAACGTCATCACCGGAGGAGTATGATGCGGACCCTGTCCCAGATCTGCCTGTTTGCGGCGTTCGGCGCCGTTTTGAGTGCGCAACCGCAAGCCCCACCCAAGACCCACTTGAAGGTCGGCGATACGGCACCCGAGTTCACGATGCCGGGAACCGACGGAAAGACCCACTCGCTTTCCGAGTTTCGAGGAAAGCAGAACGTGGTGCTGGCCTTTTTCCCGGCCGCGTTTACCGGGGGATGCACCAAAGAAATGCTGGCTTACCAGGCGAGCCTGGCCAAATTTACCGGCGTGGATACCCAGATCTTCGGCGTAAGCGGTGACAATACGCCGTCGCAGAAGGTATTCGCCGAGCAGTTGAAGCTGACCTTTCCGCTCTTGAGCGATTTCGCCAAACGGCAGGCGATGGCCGATTACGGCGTGCTGTTTCCGGGCCGCGGCCTGGCCAACCGGGCCACCTTCGTGATCGATAAGGAGGGCAAGATCCGCCATATCGAAGAAGGCAGCGGCGCGGTGGATATCAGCGGCGCGGAGATGGCCTGCAGCCGCCTGGCTCACGGCAAATCCGAGTAGTCTTCCCGGGTCACTGGCTGGGCGCGACCTCGGTATAGGCCAGCTCCAGCAGTGACCCGCATTTCGTGCACACCAGACGACCTTCCTCCAAAACGTAGACCGTAGTGGAATCGCACCTGGCGCAGGCGACCGTAGGGTCGGAGGCGTCGGGTAGCGGATCGGGCGGCGCGGCGCCCTTCTCCAGCGCCCCGAGCGTGTGTGTGACCGGCTCAAAGGTCGCGCCGCAATCGCTGCACACGTGATTGAAACAGCAGTTAGGCGTGCAACTGTAAAACACCTCTCCCGAACCACAGACCGGGCATTTCATGGCCAGCTTGCGAGTCTTCACTTCTCGTACTGTAGCGCAAGCAGCCGAGTTTCCGGCCTTTTGACTTTGGGTTTCCATTGTAATAGGCTCCCCCACATGAAAGCCGCGTTCGCTGCTGCCATCACGCTTCTGGCCGCCTCGTATCTCCTGGCGGCCGAACTGAAAACCGGCCCCGCTCTGCCGTACCAGGTGGTACCGGACTGGGCCCAACTGCCGGCCGGCTGGAACCTGGGCGAATGCTCGGGCGTGGCCGTGGACAAGAACGATCACGTCTGGGTCTTCCACCGCGGGGCCCACCCGGTGATGGAATTCGATGCCAACGGCAACATGCTCCAGTCCTGGGGCGACGGCACCGTACAATCCTCCCACGGCATCCGGGTGGATCGCGACGGCAACGTCTGGGGGATCGACGTCAAGGGGCATGTGGTCATCAAATACAACCGGGCCGGACGGGTGCTCATGATCCTGGGCAACCGGCAAGGAGTCCCCGGCAATAACGATAGCAAGGATGCCTTCAACCAGCCCACCAATATCGCGTTCACGCCCGCCGGCGACTTCTTTATTTCCGACGGATACGGCAATTCCCGCGTGATCAAGTTCAATCGCGAGGGGCAGTATCTGACCCACTGGGGGCAAAAAGGCACGGGGGATGGCGAATTTAACCTGGTACACGACGTGGTGCGGGATTCGAACGGCCGCATTTATGTAGCGGATCGCACCAATCAGCGCATCCAGATCTTCGATGAAAACGGCAAGTTTCTGGGCAAGTGGACCGATATCGGAGCGCCCTGGGGGTTGGATTACGTAGCCAAGGAGAACGCCATCTATATGTGCGACGGGCTGAACAACCGGGTGGTGAAGCTGAACCTGGAGGGGCAGATTCTGGGCGTGCTCGGCTCCTACGGGAAGACGCCCGGAAAATTCGATTTCGCCCACAGCATCGCGGTGGATAGCACCGGCGCCATCTATGTCGCCGAGATCAAGAACTGGCGGGTGCAGAAGTTCGTGAAGGCTGGAAGCCGCGCTAGCACGCGCAGTTCCGAAAACTGACCTCGGCGGCGGGTGCTATCCTGCTTGCATGAAACGATTGACGGTTGCCGCGCTTCTGGCGGCCGCGGCCTTCGCCGCCGAGCCGAAGCCTACCGTGGCGGAAGCCCGCAAGTTTCTGGAACAGGCGGAAAGCCGGCTGCTGGACCTATCACTCGAAGCCGGGCGGGCCGAGTGGGTGAAATCCACCTACATCACGGAGGACACCGAAGCCCTGGCTGCGCGCGCCGACGAGCGCATCATCAATGCCACGGTAGAACTGGTGAAACAGTCGAAGCGCTTCGATGGCCTGCGCCTGCCTGACGATCTGGCCCGCAGGATGAAGCTGCTAAAACTGCAACTCACCATCGCGACGCCGGCCGACCCGGAGAAGAGCCGGGAATTGACGCGTATTGTGGCCTCCCTCGAAGGCATCTATGGCAAGGGCAAGTATTGCCCTGCCCCGGACAAGTGCCAGGATCTGGAAGACCTGAGCCGCACGCTGGCCAACAGCCGGGACGCCGGACAACTGCTGGAGGCGTGGCGGGGCTGGCACGCCATCTCGCGGCCCATGCGCAAGGATTTCACGCGGTACGCCGATCTCGCCAACCAGGGCGCGCGGGAACTGGGCTTTCGCGACAACGGCGCCATGTGGCGCTCGAAGTACGATATGGCGCCGGACGCGTTCGCCAAGGAGATGGACCGGCTATGGGACCAGGTACGGCCGCTGTACGTCTCGCTGCACGCCTATGTGCGCAACCGCCTGCGCGAGCACTACGGAGCCAGCGTGGTTCCGGCGGAAGGCCCCATCCCGGCGCACCTGTTGGGGAACATGTGGGCGCAATCGTGGGAGAACATCTATCCGCTGGTGGCCCCCAAGGACGCCGATCCAGGCTTCGATCTCACCGCCATTCTCAAAGAGCGCCACACCGATTACAAGCAGATGGTGCAATACGGCGAGCGCTTCTTTACCTCGCTGGGCTTCGCTCCTCTGCCGGCTACGTTCTGGGAGCGCTCGTTGTTCCTGAAACCGCGCGACCGCGAAGTGGTGTGCCATGCCAGCGCCTGGGATGTGGATGCGGTGAACGATCTGCGCATCAAGATGTGCATCGATATCACCGGCGAGGATTTCCGCACCATTCACCACGAGTTGGGCCACAATTTTTACCAGCGCGCCTATAACCAGCAGCCGTACCTGTTCCGCGACAGCGCCAACGATGGCTTCCACGAAGCGGTGGGCGACACTATCGCGCTTTCCATTACGCCCGAATACCTGGTCAAGCTCGGCTTTCTCGAAAAGCCCACCGATCCTTCGAAAGACATCGGCCTGCTGCTGGAGCGGGCGCTCGAAAAGGTGGCCTTTCTGCCTTTTGGACTGCTGATCGACGAGTGGCGCTGGAAGGTGTTTTCGGGCGAGATTCCGCCGGAGAAATACAACCAGACCTGGTGGGAGCTGCGCCGGAAATATCAGGGGGTGGCGCCGCCGGTCGATCGTTCCGAAGAAGACTTCGACCCGGGAGCGAAGTATCACGTGGCGGCCAACGTGCCCTATGCGCGGTATTTTCTCGCGGACATTTTGCAGTTCCAGTTCCACCGGTCGCTGGCCAAAGCGGCCGGCTGCACGGATCCGCTGCACCGCTGCTCGATCTACGGTAACGCAGAGGCAGGCAAGCGCCTCAACGCCATGCTCAGCATGGGCGCGAGCCGGCCGTGGCAGGAAGCGCTGGCCGCGCTGACCGGCCAGCGCGAGATGGATGCCACCGCCATCGTGGATTACTTCGCGCCGCTCAAGAAATGGCTGGATGACCAGAACCGGGGCAAGCCTGTAGGCTGGTAGGCAAAGAACCGCTTGCTCACGCGCGCGGCTCCGTTACCGAGCCGCGACCGTCAGGGAGCGGTTACATCAGTCAGCGCTCCGAATGTGGGGCGGACTTTCAGTCTGCTACGGGGCTTCAGCCCCGCTCCCCGGGCTATTCGTTTCGCAGGGCGACTACGGGATCCACGTGCAAGGCGCGCAGGGCCGGGAGGTAGCTTGCCAGCGCGGCGATTACGCTCAGAAAAGCCGCGGCTCCCAGGAACGTGAGCGGATCGAAGGGTCCGACATTCACCAGGAAGCCGCCCACGATCCGGGTTCCGGCGAGCGCGACGGCGCCTCCGGCCAACAGGCCGGGAATGGTGAGGCGAATGCCCTGGCGCAAAACCAGTCCGAGTACGTCACCCGGCTGGGCTCCCAGCGCCATACGGATGCCGATTTCCTGCGTGCGCTGGCTGACGGCGTAGCTCATGACGCTATACAGGCCGACAGCGGCGAGCAGGAGGGCGATCCCGGCCACGACCGCGAGCACGCTTGCCGCGACCTGCTGCGCTACCAGCGAGCGAATGTTGGCATCGGAAAGCAGGCACGTAGTGAAAACCGCGTCCTGGTTGAGAGCAAGGGCTTCCTGCCGGAGTACGGACGTCATTCTCATCGGATCCCCGGCGGTTTTGAGAAAAATGGCAAAGTTGAGCCCGGGGGCGAACCACTGCCGGAAGGGGAGGTAGAAGAAGGGGGTGGGGCCTTCGATGGGGGTGTGATATTTGCTGTCCCGGGCGAGCCCGACAACGGTGGCCGGGTGGCGATCGCAGAAGATCTTGCGGCCAATGGGACTCGCGCCGTGGAAGAAGCGCCGGGCGAAGGTTTCGTTGACGATGACGACCATGGGCGCTTCGGCCGAATCGCGTTCGGTGAACTCGCGACCTTCCAGCAGGCGGATACCGAGCAGTTGGAAATAGCCGGGTGCGACAGTGGCACGGTGAATCATCATCTGCTCGTTGGGCGCGGGTGAGTAGCCTTCAATGGAGAGAAGGTGCCAAGGCGTCAAGCCGGCGCCGGAACTGGTCGACATGGGGACGACGTCGGAATAGCTGACGCCGAGCACTCCGGGCTTGGATTCCATACGCTCGCGGAGCATGCGGCAGAAATCGTGCTGCTCGCGCGCCGAGTAACCCGCGTAGGAAAGATAGAACTGCGAGACGGAGATATTGGTTCGGTCAAAGCCGGGCTGAATGCCGCTGGCATTGCGGAAACTCCGATAGAAGAGGCCTGCGCCGACCATGGTCACCATGACGAGAGCCATTTCGGCGACCACCAGCAGGCCGCGGAGGCGATGCGAGCCGCTGCCCGCGCCGCCGGTGCGGCCGCCTTCCTTCAGGGTTTCGTTCAGATCGGCGCGCGAGCTGAGCAGGGCCGGAACGGCGCCGGAGAGCAGGGTGGCGAGGAAGGTGACGAGCACCGTGAAGAGGAGCGTGGGGAGATTGAGGGAGCCGCCCAGATCGAGTGGGACATCGAGGAAACGAAGCAGATAGCCGAGGGACTGGCCCATCCACAAAACCAAAATGATGCCCACGATGGCTCCGCCACAGGCAAGGAGCAGCGTTTCGATCAAAAGCTGTGTGACGAGGCGGGAGCGCGGAGCTCCCATAGCCAGGCGGATTCCAAATTCGCGCTGGCGGGAGACAGCGCGGGCGAGCAGCAGGTTGGCGACGTTGGCGCAAACAATGACGAGCAGCAGCAGCGAGAGAGCCATCAGGATGCGCAGCGGCTGCAGCAGTATGCCCTGGGCTCCCAGGTGGCCGCGCCACAACGGGGTAACGGTAAGATCGATTCCGCGATTGGTGGCGGGGTACATGGCCGCAAGTCGTTTGCCCAGGGCGGCGACTTCCGCGCGCGCCTGCTCGATGGTCACGCCGGGCTTCAGCCGCACGACGGTGGCAGGCTGGTCGCGGGTGCCGCGGTAATGCAAAGTGCCATTGCCGGTGCCCATGGCGGTGGCCATGGTGACGGGCGCCCAGACGTCGAAGACGACTCCGGCAAGGGTGCCGCGAAAAGCGGGGGGCGCGACCCCGATGATGGTCAGGTCGTGACGGTTCAGGCGAATGGTCTTGCCAAGGATTTTCGGATCGCCGTGGTATCGGCTCTGCCAGGTGCCGTAGCTGATGACGGCCACGGGGCTGGAGCCCTCCTGGGCGCCTTCTTCGGGCCGGAAGGTGCGTCCGAGCAAGGGCTTCACTTTCAGAACGTCGAAGTAGTTGGGCGAAACGAGCTCCGCCCAGGCGCGCGAGGTCCTGCCTTCGGGGCC
>CAZMRK010000068.1:0-5560 GCA_964568355.1 uncultured Solibacteraceae bacterium
CGCTCGCATCAAGCTGGTCGGAGCTTCCGGATTAACCCAATACGGCTATGTCTCGACGGCGGGAAGCTATCTTTCCGCCAGCGACAAGCGCGTCCACTTCGGTCTGGGAAAGGACACCACCGCGCGCCTGTTGGAAGTCACCTGGCCCAGCGGCACCGTCCAGCGGCTGGAGAACGTTGCGGCCGACCAGGTGCTGACCGTCCGCGAAAAAGAATCTGCCGGTTAACCGGCGCTGGATGCCGGGAGCGCATTCGTTGGAAATGCCGCCATCTCGCCCGGCGAGTAAGGAGCCCATCGCCACTCGCGCACTTCCGGCAGATCATCTCCGTACTGGGTGATGTACCGCCGGTGATCGATCAGTTTGTCGCGCAGTTCCTGCTTCAGATAGGCGCTTCGCGCGCCCAATTGCGGCAGCCGGTCGATGACGTCCATGGCCAGATGAAACCGGTCCATTTCGTTCAGAACGGTCATGTCGAACGGCGTGGTGATCGTCCCTTCTTCCTTGTAGCCCCGGACGTGGATGTTGGGATGATTGGTCCGGCGATACGTCAGGCGGTGAATCAGCCAGGGATAGCCGTGGTAGGCGAAAATGACGGGCTTGTCCTTGGTAAAAAGCCCGTCGAAGTCCTTGTCCGACAAGCCGTGAGGATGTTCGGTCGAGGGCTGCAGCTTCATCAGGTCGACGATATTTACCACGCGAATCTTCAGATCGGGGATGCTCCGCAGCAGAATATCGACGGCGGCCAGGGTCTCCAGCGTCGGAACATCGCCCGCGCAAGCCATGACTACATCGGGATCGGCGCCCCGGTCGTTGCTCGCCCATTCCCAGATGCCGATGCCCGCCGTGCAGTGCCGGATCGCGGCGTCCATATCCAGCCACTGGGGCGCCGGGTGCTTGCCCGCGATCACCACATTGACATAGTGCCGGCTTCGCAGGCAGTGATCCATGACGGAAAGCAGACAGTTCGAATCGGGAGGCAGATATACCCGAACAATCTCCGCTTTCTTGTTCACCACATGATCGATGAAGCCGGGATCCTGATGGGTGAATCCATTGTGATCCTGCCGCCACACGTGGCTCGCCAGCAGGTAGTTCAACGACGGAAGCTTTCGCCGCCAGGGCAGTCCGAGGGTGACCTTCAACCACTTCGCATGCTGGTTGAACATG
This sequence comes from uncultured Solibacteraceae bacterium, assembly GCA_964568355.1. Classification (GTDB taxonomy): domain Bacteria; phylum Acidobacteriota; class Terriglobia; order Bryobacterales; family Bryobacteraceae; genus JAJPJX01. The sequence continues at coordinate 1,169 of CAZMRK010000068.1, forward strand.
GAATCGACGATGTGGATAAAGGCTTCGTAGCTGTTGAACAAGCCGTGCCTGCCGGTCAGGAGATACCCTTCCAGCCAGCCCTGGCATTGGTGCTCGCTCAGCACCTCCATGACCCTTCCCCGGGGAGCCAGGAATTCGTCCCCCTCCTCGATCTTTGCCTCCCATTGCCGCTGGGTCGCTTCAAAAACGGCGCCCAGGCGGTTCGAGAGGGTCTCATCCGGCCCCCAGATCCGGAAATTGTTCGGGTTCAGCTTCACCACGTCACGCACGAAATCCCCCAGAACGCGCGTGTCCTCGGCCTGCGTTGCTCCCGGCTGGGGCACCCTGACGGCGTAATCGGCGAATGACGGAAGAATCAAGTCTTTCAGCAGGAGACCGCCGTTGGCGTGCGGGTTGGCCCCCATGCGCCGGTTGCCGGACGGCGCCAGTGCCTGCAAGTCCTCCAGGAATTGCCCTGCCTCGTCGAACAGTTCTTCGGGTCGGTAGCTTCGCAGCCAGGACTCCAGGGCTTTGAGCTGCTCGGGTTTGTGAACGGCATCGCCGATCGGCACCTGATGGGATCGAAAGGAGCCTTCCACTTTCTTGCCGTCAACCGTCTTCGGCCCTGTCCACCCTTTGGGTGTGCGCAGCACGATCATGGGCCACCGGATATTTCCGCTGGCGCCTCTCACGCGGGCCTCGTGCTGGATAAAGCGAATCCGGGAGATCGCCTGGTCCAGAACACTCGCCATCAGCGGATGCATGGTGGCCGGATCGTAACCCTCCACGAAGAGAGGATCCCATCCGTAGCCTCGCATCAACTCCGCGAGTTGTTCCCCCGGCATCCTGGCGAGGATCGTCGGATTCGCGATCTTGAAGCCATTTAGGTGGAGAATCGGAAGCACGGCGCCGTCGGATATGGGATTCAGAAAGTCGACGGAGTGCCAGGCCGTCGATAGCGGACCGGTCTCCGCCTCTCCGTCCCCTACCACGCACGCCACAATCAGACTGGGATTATCGAAAGCAGCGCCGAACGAATGGCTGAGGGAGTATCCCAGTTCACCGCCCTCGTGGATCGAGCCGGGGGTTTCCGGCGCGACGTGGCTCGGAATTCCGCCCGGAAACGAAAATTGCCGGAACAGCTTCTTGATCCCTTCCACATTCTGACTGACGTCGGGGTAGATCTCGCTGTAGGTGCCTTCCAGGTATACGTTGGAAACCACCGCGGGCCCGCCGTGCCCGGGACCGGAAACGTAAATCATGTCGAGATCGTACTGGCGGATGACGCGGTTCAGGTGGACGTAAACGAAATTCTGCCCGGGCGTTGTTCCCCAGTGCCCCAGCAGGCGCGGTTTGATGTGGTGCGGTTGAAGTGGTTCTCTGAGCAGCGGGTTGTCATACAAATAGATCTGCCCCACTGACAGATAATTTGCGGCACGCCAATATGCGTCCATTTTTTGAAATAGTTCGGGTGTCAGCGTTTCCGAACCAGTCATATCAGGCCTCCCTGGCAACCTCTGTACGGGTGGATAATCCGGCAACGATGCTGGCGACAACAGCTTCTTCGTCCGTGGCGATTACGCGGACCGTTACACGCGAATCCCGTGCGGAAATGACCGGCCCACCCAGCGTATTTTCCTGGTCATCAAGCTCGACACCCAGGAACTCGAGCCCGGCGCAGATCTGCCGCCGCACCTCGGGCGCATGCTCGCCGATGCCGCCGGCGAAGACCAGTGTATCGAGCCCGCCCAAAACCGCGGCGTACGCACCGATCCACTTCTTCACCTGATAGCAAAACAGGTTGAGGGCATCCGCCGCGCGCTCATCCTGATCTCGCATGGCCAACAGGTCCCGCACGTCCGACGATCCTCCGGATACGCCGGCCAGCCCGCATTCGTGGCTGACGAAGAGATCCATTTCCTCAGGCGTCTTTTCTTCAACGCGCATCATGTAGACCAGCAGGCCGGGATCGAGATCCCCGGGGCGGGTGCCCATCACCAGGCCGGCTGTCGGTGTAAACGCCATGCTCGTGTCGAGCGGACGTCCTCCGTGCACGGCCGCCACGCTGGCGCCCGAACCCAGGTGCGCCAGGATGACCCGGCCGTCTGCCGTATCTCCGGCTTTACGCCTCAGTTCTTCGATCAGGTAGGTGTAAGAAAGTCCGTGGAACCCAAGCCGCCGCACTCCCTGCTCCCAATAGGAACGGGGAATCGGCAGCATTCGTGCCACTCGCGGAAGATCGGAGAAAAACGCCGAGTCGAAGCAGGCAACCTGGACGGCGTCGTGATAGTGCTCGCGAAAGGTGGTGATCAACGAGATCTCGCGCGGCAGATGGGCCAGGTCCAAGGGCTGATTCCTGCGGAGTTCTTCGACCAGTTCCTCCGTAATGACCTGATGCTGCTGTAGCCGCACGCCGCCGTGTACTACGCGATGACCGATCGCCGTGAACCGTTCGCCGGCATTCCATTGTTGCAGCCAGTCGATCAGTTCTTTCGCGGCGGCCGCATGGTCATAGGCGGCGATTTCCCTGGTGTGCTCGCCCGCGATACCGGGCTCGCGCGCCCGCAGCTTGCAGCTTCGCCTGCCGATGCACTCTACCTGCCCGGTCAAGAGCCTCTGGGGCTGCTCCCCGCCGGCAAAAACGGCGAATTTGATGGTCGACGAACCGCCGTTGATCGTCAGTATCTTGACTTGCATGGGCGGGCGCATCCCTCTTTGGACACTACCATGTCCGGAAACTTTTCAAGAAAATGCAAGTGAAAATACCCACAAATGGAGGGCCGCAGTGCGTGTGTTTAGTGCAGGATTCGGCATTCGATACCATACCGGGTGAATGCCGGGTCGAACGTCACCAGAACGGCTTCATTTGCTGCGGCGTAGGCGGCGAGATAAGCGTCTACCCACACTTTGGGTGCGGTCTGCGCCAGGCCGGAATGGGAACGGAATAGATCATCGAACACCGAAAGCTCCGGAAAAACGCGCACGCGATCATCGGCGAGAAACCCATCGTACACCGCCCAGGCTTCTGTGTTGGTCAGCGGCAGGCCGCCCATCGCCGAAGCCGTCGTCAGTAGCCGGAGGAGCCCGAGCTGGGTCAGCCGCGAAAAACCTGCGAGTGAGGACTCCTCGTTCCACCACGCGAGCGCCGGGCCATGGTGCGGGTGATCAGCGACGGCGAGCGCAAACCACACGTTGACGTCAGGAAAAGAGCGCTTCGTCATTGGTGACCGGCCGGATCTGGCGGCCTGCAGCCGGAACGAGGGGTAGCCGGACGCGCTTCTCGGGATGCGCCGACTCTTCTTCGACCAAACGTTCAATCGATCGCAGGATGAGTTGCCGGGCCGAGCATCCGCGCCGGGCGGCAGCCTCGTGGAGTTTGCGATGCAAAGGCGCCGGAATGTCGAGGGAGGTGCGGATAGAACCCCGTTTCATGACATCTTCAGGATAGAAGTGTGACTTATGTAAGTCAAGATCGTGACCGTGGGCTAAGACTTTTGATCGTGGGAGAAAATTCGCCGATCAGGTTGACACCCTAGTTAATATCTAGTATTTTTCAGCGACGGAGACTTCCATGTTCCTGATGCTCGCGAACCCCGCCGTTCGCCGCCGGGGGGTTCTTGCCGCAATCTGCGGTCTGCTCGCGCTCCTTCCAAATCCTCTCCACGCCCAAGCCACGAACCGGGTAAGCGGATTGATTACCGATCAATCGGGCGCTGTCGTCGTGGGCGCCATGATCACGGCCCAGGAGGTTGCCACCGGCGTGGTCACCAACACGACGTCCAACGATCGCGGGTACTACCTGCTGCAGTTGCCCATCGGCGTTTACACCATAAAAGCGGTCAATCCTGGCTTTCGGACCTCGGTGCGCGAGAAAGTGGAGGTCAGCGTGGGTGCCGATGTGGGGCTCGATTTCACGCTGGGTCTGGCTTCGGCCGAGCAGACGGTCGAGGTCTCCGGAGCGGTCAGCCCGCTACTGGCGCCGAATTCCAGTTCGGTTGAGACCACGGTCGAAAACCAACTGGTCCTGAACCTGCCGCTGGCCGTTTCCGGAGGGATGCGCAACTCCGCCGACTTTCTCAAACTGACGCCGGGCTACCAGGGCACCACATTTTCGGCGCGTCTGAACGGCGGCGTAGGGCTCGACCAGGAGGTTACGATCGATGGCGCCACCGTCTCTCCGGTAGCATTCGGAGCGGGTATCCAGGGCTCGCAAAATACTGTTCCAGGCTTCGCCGTGCAGGAATTCCAGGTGGTCGGAAGCAATATCGAGGCGCAATACGGCCGCACCTCCACCGGTGTGATCAAGTACGTCTATAAATCCGGGACGAATTCTTTTCACGGCTCGGCCTTTGAATATCTGCGCAACGAGGCGGTGGATGCGCGGAACTTTTTCGCCCCGACGGTAGCCAAGGA
>CAZMRK010000069.1:0-6265 GCA_964568355.1 uncultured Solibacteraceae bacterium
CCGATCAGCGTCACCGCCGAAACGTCGGGCACCTGCTTGATGGTGTCGTGCACCTGGGCCGCGATCCGCCGCAGCTCGAAATCGCCGTAGCGCTTGCTCCACAGGGTCAGCGCCAGGATCGGAACATCGTCAATCGAGCGCGGTTTCACCAGCGGCTGCGAGGCTCCGGGAGGAATCAGGTCGAAATTGGCCAGCAGCTTCTGATTGAGCCGCACAATGCTCTTCTCTTCGTCCTGGCCCACCAGGAACCGCACGATGGCCATGGACTGGCCCGGGCTGGACGTGGAATACACATATTCCACTCCGGGGATCTCCCACAGCAGCTTTTCCATCGGCCGGGTCACCCGCTCTTCCACTTCGCGTGCCGAAGCGCCAGGCAGCTCGACAAACACATCGATCATCGGAACGATGATCTGCGGCTCCTCTTCACGGGGCAGTTTCCACACCGCAAAGGCGCCTATCAGCAGCGAACCCACGATCATCAGGGGGGTGAGCTTGGACGAGATCCAGATGTGGGCAAACCTGCCGGCCGGACCCAGGCGGCGCGGTTCGGTCACGGCCGCACCTCTACGCGCGCGCCATCGGCGAGCGAGGAGGGCAGGGGCGCAACCACTTTTTCGCCATCGGCCAATCCGGAAAGCACTTCCACCGCCGATGCGCGGCGCTCACCCAGCGTGACCAGGCGCGTGCGGACCATGCCCTCTTCCACCACCATCACGCTTTGCAGTTGGCCTCGCTCGACGACAGCCGCCACCGGCACACTCCGCGCTTTGCGGGTTCCCAGTTGGAAAGCCGCGCGTCCGAACAGCCCCGAGCGCACCAGCGGCGCGGCCGGCAGATCGATCTTCACCACATACGCGCGGGCCGCCGCATCTACCGACGGGATGATCTCCGAGACGCGGGCCTCCATCGATCGTCCCAACGCATCGAGCGAAACCGAAACCGGCTGCCCCACGCGAATGAGCGGCAGCCGGGATTCCTCCACGGAAACTTCCAGGCGATAGCTGCCCTCTCGCTCCACCGTGAGCAGAGGAGCGCCGGGGGTGGCCAGCGCCCCCGGCTCCACGGACCGGACCGTGATCAGGCCGGCGAAGGGCGCTTCGATCCGCGTGTAACTTCGCATCACATCGGACAGCCGGCGCTCTTCATCCGCCTGGGCGATCCTCGCCGTCAGTTGAGCGCGCCTGGCCATCGCCATCTCGTGCGCCGCCCGCGCCGCTTTTACACGCGCCGTAGCTTCATCGAATTCCTGGTCGGAGATGGACTTCTTGGAATAGAGATCCTGCATTCGCCGGAATGTGGCTTCGGCCAGATCCAGACTGGCCTTAGCCGCGGCCACGCTGTTTTCCAGCTCAGGCCCCGCTCCACGTGCCTCCTCGTAGCCGGCTTGGGCGCGCCGGGAGTTGGCCTCCACGTCCCGCGCGTCGAGCACCACCAGCAACTGGCCGGCTCGGACGCGGTCGCCCGCCTGAACGCGAACCTCCCGCACATAGCCCATCACCTTACTGGAGAGAGCCGCGGCCGTCCGTGCCCGGACCGTTCCTGTCGCCTCATACGTGTTCGCCCAGTCGGCCGTGGCAACTGCAACGGCCTGCACCTGGACCGGCGCCGGCTGCGGGCCGGCCTCCCGGGCATGAGGCGCCTCGCCACAGGCGAGCAGAACCGCAAGAAAAGGAATGGGGATGATGTGCTTCAAGGACGTAACACCTCCGAATCGGCCGAGAGAGTCCCGGCAGAGAGTTCCAGCATGACGGCGGCAATGCGCTGGTCGTGGATCGCCGCCAGCAGACGCGTTTTGCTTTCGAGCAGCGCCGTCTCCGTGCGAAGCAGGTCGGTAACATCGCTCAAACCGGCGCTATAGCGGTTTTGGGTGATCCGCAGGCTTTCCTGTGCCTGTTCGACCGCCGCCCGCGCTACGGCGATCCGCTCCCGCGCCGCACCCAGATCGGCCCAGGCGCGGCGTACCTCCAGCCGAATGCCCGAACCGGCGCGTTCTTTCTCCGCCTCCGCCTGGCGCGCGGTGTGGCCTGCCTCCGCAATGCGGGCTTTGTCGCCGAAGCCGTTCCACAGGTTCCAGCGCAGATCCACCGCGGCGGTCCAATTGGCGCCGCCGCGCGTGACGAATCGCTGGCGGTCGGCTTCGAAGGCGCCGCGCACGCTCACCTGGGGAAGCAGCGCACTGCGGGCCGCCTGTTCCCGCGTGCGCGCCAGCCGGGCGGCCAGATCGACTCCCCGCGATTCGGGCCGGCTTTCGATCGCCTGCCTTTCAAATTCGGCCAGCGTTCGGACCGGCGCGGCGGCAGGCGTCAAAGCGGTAGTCAGGGAATGGGTGACGTCGAGCGGCAGGCCCAGCGCTTCGTTGAGCGCCGCCCGGGCAACCTCCAGATCCGCCGCTCGCCGGATCTCCTGCTCCTTCACCCCAGCCAGGTGCACGCGGATCGAGAGCACATCGGCATCGGTGGACATGCCCGCCTGGCGGACCGCCGCCGCACGGGCGAGATCCGCCTCAGCCGATCGCATCGCTTCGTTGGCCGTCCGCAGACTCTCCGCGCTCAGGACCACACCGTAATAGGCCCGAGCCGCGCCGGCGATCACCTCCATCCGCGTGTGCCGGTCCTCTTCGCCGCTCATATCCCGCATGAGTTCGGCGGAGCGGACCGTTTGCCGCGTGGCGCCCCCGTCGTACACGACCTGGTCCACCGTGACCTGCGATTGAAAATTATTGAGAAAATCCGGCCGGTTGAGCGGGCCTACCTGAAAATTCCCTTCGGTGAACAGGTGCTGGGTCAGCAGGGAGCTGAAGACAAACACCGGATTGTTGCTGCGGGTGAACGATTCGCTGTAGTTCACCTTCGGCAAAAAGCCGCTGCGGGCTGCCGCCACGCGCGCCTGGGCCGCCTGGGAACCTTCCATCCTGGCGCGGATCGAGGGATTCTTCTGGAGCGCCAGCCGCACGGCGTCTTCCACCGAAAGCGGATCCTGCGCCCGAACGCACGCCGCTAATAAAAAGAGTAGAAACGGTTTTCCTCGCATCGGACTTGAAACGATCGGTTTCGATTCCGTAGATGCAACGGTCGCCGGAACGTGACACTGTCACCTTTCTTTTCCGGCGGCATCCCCAAAAACAGGAGAGAAAAAAATGGAAGTCACCGTTCGGCACCTGGATGGCGTACAGTTCGAGGTCGAGGCGCGTGGACACCGCGTCCTCTGCGACCAGCCGCGCGAGAACCACGGCGCGGACGCCGGCATGACCCCGCCGGAGTTTCTGCTGGCCGCGCTGGCCAGTTGCGCCGGTTACTATGCTCTCGAATATCTACGCACGCGCAACCTGCCGGTGGAAGGACTGGGCGTGCGCGTAACGGCGGAAAAGGCCAAACAGCCCACCCGTCTGGGATCGTTTCGCGTGGAAGTGACCACACCCGCGCTCGATCAGCGGCATCAGGACGGCGTCCTCCGTGCTGTGAATTCCTGCCTGGTGCACCACACGCTATTGCATACCCCGTCGATCGAAATAGTAGTCCATACCCCCGTCGAGACGACCGCCTGAGCGAGATTCGGGTCCGATACAATGGAACCGGGACGCGCTCGTGGATCGCGAACACGAAGTTCAACTAGCCCGGGATTTGCTTGCCGGACATCCGGAAGCCTTCGACCGGTTCGTGGAGCACTTTCGGACCAGGATCTTCCAATACAGTTGGATGATGTGCGGCCAGCGGGAAGACGCGGAGGAGGTGGCCCAGGACACCCTGCTGAAGGTCTTCGAGAACTTCGACCAGCTTCGCGAGCCCGAGCACGTGCGGTCCTGGATCTTCCGGATCGCCAAGAATGCCTGCCTCATGAAGCGGCGCAAGAGTATCTTCGCCCCGGCCCAGGAGCTTTCGCTGGACGAGCTGATGCCGGTTGCGGAACAGGACGGCGAGGCGCTCAAGCTGCAAATCGCGGACTGGTCCAACCTGCCCGAAAATCAGCTCTTGCGTTCGGAACTGCAGGAGGTGACGCGCCAGGCGATCGCCGGACTGCCGGAGATCTACCGGGCCGTGATCCTGCTGCGGGATATGGAGGAGCTTTCCACGGAAGAAACGGCCCAGGTGCTGGAGGTGAAGCCGGACGCCGTGAAAACGCGGCTACACCGGGCGCGCCTGGCCGTCCGCCAGGTGCTGGACCAATATCTGCGCCAGGCTGTGCTTACCAAGGAGTAAACGTCATGGGAGACCTGTCCCACAAGCATCCGGAAACATGTCAGGAAGTCTTCGAGCTGCTTTCCCAGTATCTCGATCTGGAATTGCCTGTTGACTCCTGCCAGGAAATCGAAAGCCATCTGGCCGGCTGCGAGCCCTGTATTGAATTCGTCAACAGTCTGCGCCAGACAGTCGAGATCTGTCGCAGCTACGTCCCGGAGGTCGTCCCCGAACCGATTAGCCGGGAAGCGCGCGAAAATCTCCTCCAGGCTTATCAGAAGATGCTCACAGCTCGCGAGAAATAGCGCGATTTGCCCCACTCGGCACCTGTGACTGAGGTCACTGCGTCTTTCTTCCCAACAGCTTACCTTTGGAATCAGAAAGGCAAGGAGATTTCTGATGTCACCGGCCGCCGCCCCTCCCGCCAAAATCAAACCGAAATTGGTGCGGCGGCTGCACCCGGACCGCTCGCGTGCGCTGCGGCGCGCCTTTCAGATCGCCTTTCTGGCTCTCAACGTTTGGATTGGGGTGGAATTCTACCTGTTTGTCCGGTTCTATGAAACCGGGGGCCAGTCCGTCTGGGCTCCGCGACCGCCGGGGGTAGAAGGCTGGCTGCCGATCGCTTCGTTGATGAACCTGAAAGTCTATCTGCTTTCTGGAGAAATGCCCCGCCTGCACCCCGCCGGGATGTTCCTCCTGCTGGCGTTTCTCGGGATCTCCTGGCTGCTGCGAAAGAGCTTTTGCAGTTGGCTCTGTCCGGTGGGCACGTTTTCCGAGATGCTCTGGCGTCTCGGACGTCAGACCTTCGGCCGCAATTTCCGCCTGCCCCGCTGGCTGGATATTCCGCTGCGAGCCTTGAAGTACCTTCTGCTCGGCCTGTTCCTCTATGCGGTGGCATCCATGCCGGTCCCCTCGATTCGCGCCTTCCTGGAAGGTCCCTACGGGATCATCGACGACGTCAAGATGCTGAACTTCTTCCGCTTTCTGAGCGTCGCAGGAGCCGTGGTGGTAGGTTTTCTGGTGCTGGCTTCCGTCTTTGTGCAGAACTTCTGGTGCCGGTACCTCTGCCCCTATGGCGCCTTGATGGGCCTGGCCGCCCTGGCCAGTCCGCTGCGGATCCGGCGGGAGCGGTCGCGTTGCATCGATTGCGGAAAGTGCACCAAAGCCTGCCCTTCCCTGCTGCCGGTGGACCAACTGATCTCGATCCGTTCGGCCGAGTGCACGGGCTGTCTGGAATGTGTCGCCGTCTGCCCGGCGGAAGGCGCCCTGGCCATGACCGTGACTCGCCGGCGGGCGATTCCCTCCTGGGCGGTCGCGCTGGCCGCCGCGGCGCTATTCCTGGGAGTCTGCGGATATGCCCAATGGGCCGGATATTGGCGGACCGACCTGCCCAGCCGCGTATACATGGAATTGATTCCACGAGCCGGCGAATTCGACCATCCATAAATTCAGCGAATTCTTCAACGTGGCCAACCACGTCCGCTTCGGCATCGCAGGCATGTTCATCGGGAACGCGAGTTTCGGTGTGGTCAGCAGCCAGGCCAACAATCCGAGGCAGATCCAATTGGCGCTCAAGCTGATTTACTAGACCGGGCTGCGGGGCGGTCCCCCATAAACGTTAACTTAAGGGCGCGACTGGAAGATTTTCATACCGTCGCGTGCGGATCCTTTCCGACAGGGAGCTGTTACCGTCGTACGATATTGGACGTGCGCGCCTACTATTTCACCGAAGCCAAATGGGCGTATGAGAACCTTCGTAGGAAACGCCTCAAGATATCGCGGCTCTTTGAGTTGAACGAGCCGTTTGAGCTGCTTGCGGTTGAACAAAGTGACCGAGGGCTACGCAGACGAACGAATGACTTGTCCAAGAAGGTTCACAACGAAGATGGGGTCATTTGTTTCTCAAGGTTGTGGCAGGAGCCTCTAATGTGGAGCCACTATGGAGACGTCCGTCCGGATGCTGCCAGCGTTCGTGACTGCCGGTTTGCCGTGTCTTGCGGAATCCGAGCCTCGTTGCCACGCGGCGAAACTCTTCTGCTCGGGCGCTAGGCATGGAGGATTTCGGTCGTATCGGCCGGCAACAACTG
>CAZMRK010000070.1:0-9390 GCA_964568355.1 uncultured Solibacteraceae bacterium
AAAACCCGTCGCTTCGAGCGCGTCCACCGTCGCCGGTGTATAGCGGTCCTGGTTGAAGTACCCCGATACTTCGTCCCCCGCAATCTGCTCGGTGAGAAATCGGTCGTACGGTTTATCGGAATTAAACGCGCGGATCACGTAGTCCCGATAACGCCAGGCATTAGGCCGGACCACGTCGGCCGCCAGCACGCCCTCCGAGTCCGCGTAGCCGGCCACGTCCAGCCAGTGCCGGCCCCACCGCTCGCCATATCGCGGGCTGGCCAGCAGGCGGTCGATCAGCTTCTCATACGCGTCCGGTGACTGGTCCGCTACGAACCGGTCCACTTCCTCAAGCGTCGGCGGCAGCCCGATCAGGTCGAACGATGCGCGGCGGATCAGCGTCACCCGGTCGGCATCGGGCGAGAACGAAAGCTTGCGCTTTTCGAGTTCCGCCAGGACAAACGCATCCAGCGGAGATCGCACCCGGACCGCATCGCGTACGGCCGGAACCGCCGGTCGCTTCGGAGGCCGAAATGCCCAGTGGGAGCGCTCCGCCGGGGAACTGCCTGGAACACGTTCGACCAGGTGGTTCGTCCGGGCCGGCGCCCCCGCTTGAATCCAATTGCGCAGAATCTCGATCTCGGCGGCGGTAAGCTTCGGCCCGCCCGGAGGCATAGCGCCTTTGGCCACGCGCTCCACCAGCAGACTATGATCGGAATCCCCCGCCACGATCGCCGGTCCCGAGCTTCCGCCCTTCAGTAAGGTATCGCGGCTGCGAACATCCAGCCCGGCCTGGGGCGAACCCGAGCCGTGGCACTTGCCGCATCTCGCTTCCAGCAGGGGACCAGCCGCATCCTCGAACACCGGCGCGCGCGGAGACTGCGCCAGCATTCCTGCAGCCAAGACTAGTACACCCAGACACACTCGCATCCCAGCCCGCTCGCCAGACCATATCAAATGCCCTATCCCGCTGTCAATATACAATCGGTATACCGACCGTGGCGCCCGCTTCAGCGGGCCGCGTCGAGACTCTTCTCGACGCCCGGCCGCGATTCAATCAACAACGCCCGATACTGCGCCTTCCGGTCGGCCACCTTGATCCGCGAATGCGCCGCCATCTCCCGCTTGGCTGCCTCGCTCTGCCCCAGCTTTTGATAGAGTCGCGCCAGCACGTAGTGCGCCCTTGCGTGTTCGGGCTCCAGCCGGATCGTCTCCCGCAGTTCCCGCACCGCTAGTTCCGTCTCGCCGGACTGCTGATAGGCCTTTGCCAGAGTGAAATGAATGCGGCTCGACCGAGGATCGATCTTTACCGCCCGCAGCAGCGCTGCGGCCGCTTGTGGATCGGGAGCGCTGTCCTCCGTCGCGTTCTTGAGCCGGCCGGCTCCTTCGAAGTACCAGCCCCCGGGATTTGCCGGATTCACCCCCTGAAGCTGCTTGCCCAGCCGCACCAGTCCATCCCAGTTGCCGGCATCCTCGTAGCACTCCCCCAGCGCGCGATAGCCTGGTTCGAACTTGGGATCTGCCTGCACCAGGGTCTCTAGCAGCTTCACCGCGTCGTCGCGGCGGCCCACCAGGATATAGGAGACCGCCAGTCCGAATCGTACTCTCGGCGAATGTTGCATCCGCCGGCTGGCCACCTCGAACAGTTCCACCGCGTTCTGCGGCGCCCGATAGTACCCCAGAAACTCGCCCAGGTCCAGCAGGTAATCTTCGTTGTCGGGCTCCAGGGTAAGCGCTTTCTGCAATCGCGCCAGAGCCGCTTCCGGATGCCCCAGCTTGAACTCCGCGTACCCCAGCAGGTTGTTCCAGGATGCCGATCCTTCGAGCGGTCGCGCCACCCGTAGCAGTAGCCTCCGTGCTTCGGCAAACTCCTTCTTCTCGATGTGGTCCGCTGCCTGCGTCGCCAGTTCACCCGCCGCGTCGAACCAGGCCTTCGCGATCGCCTGCTCCCGCGGAGCCAGCCGCTGCGCCCGGTCGAATGCATCGTAAGCGGCCGTGGCCTGCTCCGGATGTCCCGACGTGGCATAGCAGACCGCCAGCGCGTTCCACGCCGGCACCAGACGTTCGTTCTCTTTGAGGATTGCTTGCAGATCGGGAATCGCGGCGGCGCAGTCCCCCCGCTGCGCTGCTGTAATCGCCCGCTCGAATCGGGCCGCGGGCGGAGGGTCCGCTGCTGCTAAAACCCAGGGAAGAATTCCGAGCGCCAGACGCACCGTCCTGCCATTCTAACAGCAAGGCCGCCCGCAACGTGGCGGGCGGCCCTGGTGACTACGATCCGTTCGAATCGGCACGAGTTCAGCGGCGGAAGCCTTTCCCAAAGCCGCCTCCGCGTTCGCCGCCGCGGCCGTGGTCGCGGTCAAAGCCCCGGGAAGGTTCCCGGTGTACCGGTGCGCTCCGTCCGAAGTCATGCCGCTCCACTACCCGCGGAGCGGGCGCCACGTGGTAATCGTTGCGGTAAACGCCGCGGGACCCACCCCAATAGCCCGCGTTGTAGTGCCCGCTGACGATTCGTGGCGCCACCCAGTAAGCGCCGGCATACGGCGGCATCGCCCAATAACCGTCGAACCACGCGCCGGCAGCGTCGTAATACCCGTCAACCCAGACATAGCCCGGGCCGGGGCACGGAGGCCGGTAGGGCGTGGCAACTACCGGAGCGGGGCCGTACGGCACGGGACTGCCGATCTGCACCCCGATGCTCAAATGGGTCCCTGCGAACATCGCCCCACTCGCCATCAGCAGCATCGCCATCAATTTCGTTTTCATCGTCTTCTTGCCTCCTTGCACTTTGCTTAGAGGCACGTCCCGGACCAATGTGCAAGTTGTTGAAAAGAAAGCGTAGCGGGACGCAGGATGGATCTCCGGATGGCTCGGTTCGACCGCCACCCCGGTGCAATTCGGCCACCCTCTAGTAGAGACCCGCGTACCAGTGGATGACCCGCGCTCCCACCAGCGAAACCACGATTCCCGCGAGCCCGAGAAAGCTTCCAAAAGGAAGCTCGTAAGTGGCCGGATCTTTGCCGGTCAGGCGGATATAGCTGTATCCCGCTACGGAGCCGAATAGCGAGCCGAAGATCAGCGTCAGCAGTGAGCCGCGCAGGCCCAGGAACGCTCCGATCAGCAGCAGCAGCTTCACGTCACCCAGCCCCAGCCCCTCGCGGTGCCGCAGGCGGAAGTATAGCTCTCCTCCGAACCACAGCAGAAAGGCCGGGACCAGCGCGCCGAGCGCCGCTTCCGCTACCGAGACCCACGGGCCGCGCACCGGCCAGCCCAGAATCCAGAACAGCGCCTGGGCCATCATATCGTCCACCGGCACAAACCACGCCAGCACCATGCCGGCCGCCGCGCCTCCGAGCGTCAGTTCATCCGGCAGAATGCGCTCTTCCAGATCCGTGAACACCAGGCCCACCAGCAGCGCTCCCAGCAGGCAGAACTTGGCGGCCTCGGGCGTAGGGCCCAGCAGCCACGCGTAGAGGCCGAACAGCAGCCCCGTCAGCAGCTCCACCGCCGGATAGCGCAGCGGGATCGCCGCGCCGCAGTGGCGGCAGCGCCCGCGCAGCAGCAGGAAGCTGACCAGCGGTACGTTGTCATACCAGGCGATCATCCGATCGCAGGCGATGCAGTGCGAGCGCGGCCGGACCACGGAGAGATCCCGCGGCAGCCGGTAGATGCAGACATTCAGAAAGCTCCCGATCAGTAGCCCGAATAGAAATGCCGCCAGCACGAAGATCATGCCAGCACCCGCCGGTACACTGCGATGGTTTGGCGAACCATGGTTTCTACCGTAAATCGCTCCTCGACCGTGCGGCGCCCGGCTGCGGCGAGCCGTTGCGCCAGGGCGCGGTCCTCCAGCAGCGTCCGGATCGCCTCCGCAACCGCCGCCGGATCGTTGGGAGTGAGCCATCCGTTTTCGCCGTGGCTCAGGATCTCCGGCAGGCCGCCCACGCGGCTCGCGATCACCGGGACCCCCGCCGCCATGGCCAGCAGAACGCCCGAGCCGAGCCCTTCGCTGCGCGTGAGGTAAACAAACAGGGATGCCCGCGCCAGATCGGCTTCCAGATCCGAAGAGAAATGCACGCCGATAGGGATCATGCCCGCGGCCTCGCGTACCAGATCGGAGCCCTTCTGGGGATCCTCGCTCGCCGGAGCGACAACCGCGAAGTCTGCTCCCCGGAGGGCGCGGCCCGGTGGCGGGAGCGGCACGCCGTCATAGACCACATCGATCTTCTCCTCCGGTACGCCGCCGGCGATCAGCACTCCCCGCACATTTTGCGAAATGGCGATATATCGCGCGGCCCGCGCATATTTCCAGCGGCTGCGGATCGGAAAAGCCACGCGCCGCGCGACGATCAGCGGAGCCGTGGAAAGAGCGGCGGCCCAGGTATGGCAGCGGGCATCGTGGGCGTGGGTCAGATCCGCCTCTCGCGAGCAGCGGGCCAGCGCCAGCAGGCTCAGCGGCCGAACGGCCAGGCCGGCTTCCACTGCCCTTTGGGACAGCGAAGAGCCAGCGGGAGCGAGCAGTACGCTTTCCACTCCTTCGCGCGCCAGTCCCGCCGCCAGTCGCAGTACCTGCCACTGTCCGCCGCGCATCTCCTTTCCCGAATCCAGGTGCAGGATGCGCATTAGCTCATGTAGCGGGCTTTCGCATATTTCAGGAAGGTGTAAAAGGCCGCCATGTAAGCAATGGTGAGCCCTTCCAGTCCATCCAGAAATCCGCGCTGGAGAAAATAGGTGCGGCCGAAAGTCCAGGCTGGAGACAGGATCAGGTGGCGCCAGGAGATGCGCGCTTTCCGCGAGACCAGTTCCTCGGCGGCGAGTGTGGTGTAGCGGTCCATGGTCTTCACATGCTCGGCCAGCGAGTCGCAGGTAAAGTGCAGCAGGTTGGCCTCCAGGTGCCCCAGACGCCCGTTGATCTGGACGCTCTCGTGGACAAAGCTGCCCACCCACCGGGCCTTGTCCCGGTGATAGAGGCGCACCTTGCGATCGGGATACCAGCCGCTGTGCAGAATCCAGCGCCCCAGGTATTGGGCCAGGCGCGGCATGGTATAGGCGTCGCAGCGCGGCCCGCTTTTCTTGAGATTCCAGATCTCTCCTTCGAGCGCTTCGCTCAGGGCCTCGTCCGCGTCGAGCGAGAGGATCCAGTCGTTGGCCGCCTGCTCGGCGGCCCAGTTCTTTTGCGCCGCGTATCCGCGCCAGGGGCTCTCGATCACCCGCGCGCCCAGGTTCGTCGCCAGTTCCACCGTACGGTCCACCGAGCCGCTATCCACAATCACGATCTCGTCGCAGCAGCGCAGGCTCTCGATCGCTCTTACGATTTTGCGTTCTTCGTTGAGAGTGATGATCGTGGCGGTGATCTTCATGAACTGGTCAGAGACCGCTGGTACTGACCGGCGCAACGGTGAAACAGAGCAGAAAGATCGCCAGCGCCGTGTAGCCCAGCTTGAGGCGGCCTCGCCCCAAGGCCGCGGTGTCATAGATGACCGGATGGCGCCGCCCGAGCCAAAACAGAAAAACCGCCCAGAGCAGCCACACCCACCAATAGAAGATGCCCAGGGGAATCA
Source organism: uncultured Solibacteraceae bacterium (assembly GCA_964568355.1). Classification (GTDB taxonomy): domain Bacteria; phylum Acidobacteriota; class Terriglobia; order Bryobacterales; family Bryobacteraceae; genus JAJPJX01. The sequence continues at coordinate 5,538 of CAZMRK010000070.1, forward strand.
GAAGGAAGATGAATGCCTTGGAGACCATTTTGTGCCGGTCTCCGGCCAGCGCATAGAGAATGTGCCCGCCGTCAAGCTGTCCGATCGGCAGCAGATTGAGCGCGGTGGCCAGAATGCCGATCCAGGCGGCGCGGGCGATCGGGTGCAGGTAGATGTCGCCGGAAGCCACGCCCGGAAAGATGGCCAGTTGCAGCAACCGCTGCAGCAGCGGCGTGCCGAACTGGATCACGCCCTGATGGGCGATCCCCGGAATGACCTTCGAAAAGGCCAGGCCAATGGCCAGCGCCGGCAGTAGAAAGACAAAGCCCGCCAGCGGGCCGGCGATGCCCACGTCGAAAAGCACCCGCCGCGAATAGATGGCGGAGCGGATACGAATAAATGCTCCAAAGGTGCCGGTCAGCGTCGGCGCGGGTAAGAAGTAAGGAAGGCTGGCATCCACCCGGTAATAGACGCAGGCCAGATAGTGGCCGAACTCGTGAGCCATCAGGATGGTGAGCAGGGTCAGCGAAAACGGCAGGCCATGAAGCAGCAGGCCCGGATGGCTCCAGATGCGCGTCACCGTGTCGATATCATGCTCTACATCGAGCGGCAGATTCCGGTCGAAGTCGATCTGCATGCCGGTCCCCACAACGGTAGTAGTGAGGAGCGTCAGCAGGAACAGAAGAATGTGCAGCCAGTACTTCTGCCGCGGCCATGCGACGGTGTTCTGCTCCCTCGTGCCGGCTCCATCACCGGCATAAGTCGGGTAAACCGGTGCTGGGAAGTCCTGAGATGACACAGTTCAAGCGGGGCCGCCGCAGAGCTATTGCAGCGTCTGTAACTCCTTGCCGGGTTTGAAACGCACTGCTTTTCCGGGAGGGATCGAAACTTCCGCGCCGGTGCGCGGATTGCGCCCGATGCCGGTCTTGCGAGGCTTCACGTTGAAGACGCCAAAGCCGCGTAACTCGATGCGGTCTCCCTGCTCCAATGCCTTCTTCATCGATTCGAAGACGGTCTCCACCGCCATTTCGGCCTTGGTCTTGGTAATACCGGTTTTGTTGACAACCTCGTTAATGATGTCGAGCTTGATCAAAGGAGCCTCCTCTTTCAGCCAACAGATGCGCGGTGGAACTTTCCCGCATTTGCCAACCCTATGATAGGATTAGCCTTAGCCGGATGTCAAGCAACTGGTTCGCGCTCCCGCCGGTTCTGGCGTGCTGTTGGAAATCCGAAACGACGTTACGGTTTTTCCGCCCATTTTTGTTGAAAAGAAAGCACTTGAGCGAAAAAGACCGAAACTACCGTTTCGGTTTTCCGATCCGATAGCCCGCCCGGCCCCGCGCTTCGATACAATACGAGCACCACGGAGATTCTATGGACAGACGATATTTTCTGATGAGTTCGGCGGCGCTGGCAGGAAGCGCCCTGGGACCTCGCGGCATGGCCAGCCCCAACGACACGGTGCGTGTTGCATGCGTCGGTGTCCGCGGGCAGGGAAACTCCCATATCCGCTCCTATTCGGCCATGCCGAACGTCGAGATCGCGGCCATCTGCGATATCGACGAGAGCGTGCTGGATATGCGCCTGAAGCAGGTGGAAGATTCCGGCAAAAAGCGCCCGGCGCGCTATACGGACTTCCGCAAGCTGCTGGAAGACAAGAGTATCGATGCGATCTCGATCGCCACGCCTAACCACACGCACTCGCTGATCGCGATCTCGGCCTGCCAGGCGGGCAAAGATGTCTACGTCGAAAAGCCATGCTCGCACAATATCTTTGAAGCCCGGCAACTGGTGGCGGCCGCGCGCAAATACGACCGCATCGTGCAGCACGGCACCAACAGCCGCTCCACGGTGGCCTGCCGCGAAGCGATGCAAAAACTCCAGGAAGGCGTGATCGGCGATGTCTATATGGCCCGTGGTCTGTGCTTCAAATGGCGCGATACGATCGGCCATACGCCTGATTCGGCGGTGCCGGCCGGCGTGCACTATGATCTGTGGCTGGGGCCCGCGCCCAAACGCGCGTTCTCCAAGAACCGGTTCCACTACAACTGGCACTGGAACTGGGACTACGGCAACGGCGATATGGGCAACCAGGGCATTCACGAGATGGATATCGCCCGCTGGGGTCTCGGCGTGAAGTATCCCACCAAGATCAGCACCATCGGCGGCCATTTCATGTTCGATGACGACCAGCAGACGCCCAACACTCTGGTGGCCAGCTTCGAATTCAACGAAGGCGCCAAGAAGCGGATGCTGGTCTTCGAGGTCCGCCACTGGATGTCCAATCACGAAGCGGGCATCGGCGAGCGCGTCGGCAAGAACGGCAAAAAGGATTCCAACACCATCGGCAACTTGTTCTATGGCTCGAAGGGATACCTGGCCGTCGACGGGTACGGATCCTATAAGACGTTTTTGGGACGCGACCAGGAGCCTGGGCCGGAGCGGTCGGAAGGCGGCAACAACTGGGCCAACTTCATTACCGCGGTGCGCAGCCGCAAACGGTCGGACCTGAACGCCGAGATCGAGGAGGGCTATCTCTCCACCCAGCTCGTGCACCTGGCCAATATCTCCTACCGGCTGGGCCGCACGATCCACTTCGATCCCGAGACGCTGGCCTGCAAAAACGACGCGGAAGCCAACCGCATGTTCACGCGCAACTATCGCGCTCCATTTGTCGTTCCCAAAATCGCCTAGCAAGCGGGATTCTCCATGACTTTCCGTGTGTGCGCCTGGCGCGCATTACACTGGATCTCATGGGGAATCCTCTGGCTTTCTTATCGGAGCAGCTCGCAACCTGGCGCGAAGCCGGGACCTACCAGCGCCTGCGGGTGCTCGAATCGGAGAGCGCCGCCGAGTCGCGCTTCGATGGCAAAGACGTCATCAACCTGGCATCCAATAACTACCTCGGGCTGACCACTCATCCCAAGCTGCGGGAGGCGGCCCTGGAGGCCACGCGCCGCTATGGCGTGGGCTCGGGCGCGGTACGCACCATTTCCGGGACCATGAGCCTGCACATGGAACTGGAGCAGCGCATTGCGGACTTCAAGCACGTGGAGGCCAGCGTCGTGTTTCAGTCCGGTTTCGCGGCCAACGCCGGAACCGTCTCGGCCATTCTTGGGCCGGACGACCATATCATCTCCGACGAACTGAATCACGCCAGCATCATCGACGGCTGCCGTCTCTCGCGCGCAAAGATCCACGTGTTTCCGCACAAAGATACCGCGGCGGCCGAAAAGATCCTGCAGGAGCTTGCCTCGGCTTCCGGGCATAAGCTGCTGATCACGGACGGCGTTTTTTCGATGGACGGCGATATCGGCCCGCTCGACAAATTGACTGAGCTGGCCGAGCGCTACGGCGCCATCATGATGGTCGACGATGCCCATTCTTCCGGAGTGCTGGGCCGCAACGGCCGGGGGACGGTCGACCACTTCGGCCTCCATGGCCGGGTGCACATCCAGGTGGGGACGCTATCGAAGGCGATTGGAGTACTGGGCGGCTATGTCTGCGGAAGCCGCGACCTGATCGAATTCCTGTATCACCGGGCGCGCCCGTTCCTGTTCTCGACCTCGCACCCGCCCGCGGTAGCCGCCTCCTGCCTGGCCGCGTTCGATGTTCTGGAACAAGAGCCCGAGCGTATCGAGCGGCTCTGGAGCAATACCCGCTATTTCAAGAAGGGGCTCGCGGATCTGGGCCTGGATACCGGAACCAGCGAGACGCCCATCACCCCGGTCATGGCCGGCGAGGCCGCCCTGGCGTATCAGCTATCCGCCGCGCTGTTCGAAGAAGGTGTGCTGGCAACTGGAATCGGCTTCCCGACCGTGCCCAAGGGTAAGGCCCGCGTCCGCACCATCGTGACCGCCACCCACACGCAAGA
>CAZMRK010000071.1:0-8176 GCA_964568355.1 uncultured Solibacteraceae bacterium
TGACGAGCACAAACGGTTGACGGCCATCGCCGGCGAGTACCTCAAAAGCCCCGGTGACACCCTCGTGGTCTCGCCTGACAACCGTTCCCGCGCGGCGATTAACGAGATTGTGCATGATCAGTTGAAACGCTCGGGCGACCTCGCCTCCGGCGAGCACTCCATCCGCGTCCTCGTCAACCGCCAGGATCTCACCGGCGCGGACCGGAAATGGGCCAAGGCCTACGAGCCTGGCAACGTTATTCGCTATAACACCGGCAGCCAGAAACTCGGCATTGAACGTGGAGACTACGCTGCCGTCACGAACCGTGATACCGGCCAAAACCTCCTCACGGTTCAAAAAGGGAATCAGGCGATCACCTACAATGCCGAGCGTCTCCACGGTGTCTCCGTCTACCGCCCCGAAGACCGGACCTTCGCGGTCGGGGAACGCGTCCAGTTCACCACACCCTTTAAAGACCAAAAGATTGCCAACCGCGAACTCGGGAAGATCACCCGTATCGACGGAAGCCGCCTAACCGTTTCCCTCGACTCGGGCCGAACTACCACCTTCGATACCAAGAAATTCGCTCATCTAGATTACGGCTACGCTGTCACCAGCCATAGTTCCCAAGGTCTCACAACGGGCCGCGTCCTCATTAACATCGACTCGGACCGCACCAACCGGCAGCTCATCAACGATCGCCTCGCATATGTCGCCGTGTCTCGCGCCCGTGATGATGCCCACATTTACACCAACGACGCCGGCAAACTCGCTCAGATCCTCGGCCGCGATGTCTCCAAGACTTCGGCTCTCCAACCCTCCCAGCAAAATACCCATGTCCAGGAACCGGCACCCCCAGATCAACTCATCCACCGCCAGGCCGAGATGGTCCAGACCCCAGCAAAAAGCCAGACGCCTGCTGAGACCATCTCCCCCCAACAATCCGGCCCCGACCATAAGCAAAGCGTTAGCCCTGGCCGAAAACGCGCCGTTCAGCACGAAATCATAGAGGAGCAAGGCCTAAGCCTGTAAACACGATGAGCTTTGAAGTCATTCTCCCCTTCCTGAAACCCATCGCCTCGTTGATCCTCGACGAGGAGGTATCCGAGATTATGGTCAACGGCACTGGCCGCGTTTTCGTCGAGCGCCGTGGCGCGATGGAATCCCACGACGAAATCCACCTGAATCAGTCCAGCCTGGAAGTTGCTGTCAAAAACATCGCCCGCAAACTTGGCGATGACGTCTCCCAAGACAAACCCATCCTGGATTCGCGGCTTCCGGACGGCTCCCGTGTGGCAGCGGTCCTCCCGCCATGCAGCATCGGCGGCATCACCTTAACGATCCGCAAATTCGACAACAAGCGGTGGACGCTCGCCGAACTGGTCCGTTCCGGCTCCATTCCAGAGAAAGTCCTAACCCATCTGGCTCGGGCCATCGCGGAACATCGGAACATTCTCATCTCTGGCGGTACCGGCACTGGCAAGACCACCATGCTCAACGCCTTGGCCACCCTCATTCCCGACGCAGACCGACTCGTCCTCATCGAAGACACCGCCGAAATCCAGCTCAGTGCGCCCAATCTAGTGCGTTTCGAAGCGCGCCGCGAACAAGTCAACATTCCCCCTGTCACCATCCGCGACTTGCTGAAAGCCACACTCCGCCATCGGCCCGACCGCATCATTCTCGGAGAGATCCGCGGTGGCGAAGCATTCGATTTACTTCAGGCCCTGAACACTGGCCATTCCGGCTCGCTCTCCACAATCCACGCCAATTCCGGTCCTCAAGCGCTCTCGCGCTTCTCCAGTTGCGTTCTCCAGTCAGGTGTAGAGCTTCCCTATGCCGCTATTCAAACCAGCATCGCCAGTTCGCTGGATTTTGTCGTGCACATCGAACGTAAGAACGGCCAGCGCTATGTGGCTGAGCTTTGCGAAGTGACCGGCTACAACCCTCGTACTGATAGCTACAACATCACCACGCATTACCGCCGCGACCTAATACGCCCAGCGGAAACACCAGGCCAGTCTCAGAATGATCTTCTAACGCTCGCGGCTGCAACTTGCGCTGACGAGCGGCTATAAACCATGGCGCGCTCGTCGAAGCGCGCCGCCCGCCGGCCGCTGAAAGTACCGGCGTATACGCTTCAAACCTGGAGGGCAGACGTTTATGTACTTAAACAATGTCGAATTAATCGGTTTCCTCGGCGCTGATGCCGACAGCTCCAAGACCACCGCCGGCGTCACCCGGACAAAACTAAGCCTTGCGACGAAAGCTTTCTGGAAGAAGGATGGCGAGAGGCAAGAACGAACCGAATGGCATGACGTAGTTGCTTGGGGGAACCTCGCCGACTATGCCGCCACATTCAAGAAAGGCTCCCACGTACGCGTCGAGGGCGAGCTCCGCTCTCGCGAATATGAGAAAGATGGTGCCACCCACAGGATCTGGGAAATCATTGCAGGCAGCATCCTGAGCCTGCGAAGCGGGCAGCGCTACACAAATACGGACGGTGACGCCCAGTCCTAAACCTTTGTTGCGCTTTGGGCGGCAGCCGCCGCCCAAAGGCTCTCCTATCAGCCCAATTCAAAGCCCAGAAAAATGTCGAAAGCTCGTCACCCAAATGCCTCGGAATATCTCACCGAGCTGTTTCAATCGGCCGACACGATTGCTCTCTTGCTCATCAACAAAACCACTTCCGCTGTAGTCCAACGTATCGGCCTGGCTCACCGTTTCGCTCAGCATCGCTGGCAGGCTTGGCTGCGCTACATGAACGCCGCTACATTTGAGGTTTACGCGGCGATGAATGCACTTATCCCAAACGCTCCTACCCGCGATAAAGCCCAAATCCAGGCCATCCGCACCATCTACCTCGATTTTGACCAGAACGGCCCAGAGGCCCTCAACCGCCTACGCTCCCGTTCTGACGTCCCGAGCCCGAACTACATCCTGAATACGTCTCCCAACAAATACCAAGTCGTCTGGCGCGTCGCGTCTTTCACTATTCCTGCCGCCGAGTCTCTTTTGCACGGCCTCGCCCGCGACACCGGCGCCGATATTGCCGCCACCGATGCCTCACGCGTTCTCCGGCTGCCGGGTTTCCGCAACCACAAATATATGCCTTCCCATCTCGTCACCGCTGAAGCCTTTCATTCCGAGGTATTTACGCCAACGGACTTCCCACACTTCATTGCTACCGCCACGCAATCCCCTGCTTCACTATGTGACTTCACAGCCGATCCAGCTCACGTCGGCACTGACAATAGTCCCTCCGGCCGCGACTGGCGATACGCCCTCAGGCGGCTGCGACGTGGCATAGACCCTGCCACGCTTATCGCCGAGCTGACCACCCTTGCCCGCAATCGCCACAAGCCGAAGCCGGGCAGTTACGCCGCCCGCACGGTTGCCCGCGCCAAAGCACTTATTGACAGTAGCCCTATCCGCCAAGGACGGTAAACCCAAGAACGCACGAACATGACACTTCCTCGCCGTATTCTTCCCCTCCTTCTGTGCCTGTTCTGCGCTCAGCTCCTTGCGCAGCGTTTCACTGGCCGCGTGGTGCGCGTGATCGACGGAGACACCTTCGTCATACTTGCAGGCACAACTCAAGTCCGCATTCGACTTGCGGAAATCGACTGTCCGGAAAGGTCGCAGCCTTGGGGTAATCGCGCCAGGCAATTCACCTCGGCGGCCGTATTCGGACGCGTCGTCACAGTTCTTTCACAGGACACCGATCGGTATGGCCGCACGATCGCTCACATTATTACCGACCAGGGCACTGACTTAAATATGGACTTGGTCCGTTCCGGCCTCGCCTGGTGGTACCGACGTTATTCGCACAGCGCGGTGCTGCGAGAGCTCGAAGCAGAGGCGCATCGTGAACACCGCGGCCTCTGGGCCGATCCATCCCCGATTGCTCCCTGGGATTGGCGCCGCCGAACGCACCGTTGACCGCCGGAAAGCAGGCCCGCGTTCATCTCATAGAGGACCGGGCCCCCGCCGACCCCGACGCTTGGCAGAGCTTCGGCCACTTTATCGCCTCGATCTTGCCCAGTTCTCTCCTGGCCTTTTTCGATTGACGCTACGTTAGCCGCGACCGGCAGCCCGTCAACAGGCTGCCCACTCCATTCGCCCGATAAAGCCGGGCTCCCGTGTTGCCTGTTCCCCTTCGGTGACAGCCCGCCTGCGCCGCGGCTTTGTCTCTCCGCGTACGAAAAAAGCCCCAAGGAGAGAACATGAAAAGTCAGATCATCAACGGTGATTGCAGAGAGGCCCTGAAGGCCATCCCAAGCGAGAGCGTCGATCTCACGCTCACCGACCCGCCCTACTTCGTGAACTACTGCGACCGCACCGGCCGCACCGTGAAGAATGATCGCACGCCCGGCACGTTGCTCGATGTCTTCCGCGACATCTATCGCGTCATGAAGCCGGACACGCTCTGCATCTCTTTCTACGGTTGGCAGGCCGTCGACGTGTTCATGGATGCTTGGAAAGCGGCCGGATTCACACCCGTCGAGCATATCGTCTGGCGCAAGGAATACGCATCCAGCAAGCGTTTCATGGCGAGGACCCACGAGCAGGCCTACGTACTGGCAAAGGGGAGCCCCGTGCCACCAGCATCGCCGCTCGACGACGTGCAGCCCTGGGAATATTCGGGCAACCGCTTCCACCCGACCGAGAAAGACGTACGTATCCTAAAACCGTTGGTACACGCGTTTACGAAGCCCGGACAGACCGTCCTCGACCCCTTCGCAGGCTCCGGATCCTCGCTTGTCGCCGCTGCTCTCATTGGGCGCAATTACCTCGGTATCGAGATCGAGCAGAAATACTGTCAGCTCATTGAGCGCCGCATCGCCGGCGTCACGCGATGGCGCAGGGCCGCGTGAGCGGCCCTGCGGATATGGCGGCATCTAGCCGCCTTTATCGCTCTGGCGCCTCCCGACAACCCTGTTTACGCCCAGCGGCCCTGATATACAACCGGCCGCCCATATCATACGCGATCTCAGACCCTCCGCACGTGGCAGGCCGCCCGTTCCGATCGTTCCTTCGGTGCCATTGGCTAGTGCCTATATCCCGCACAGATGCAAGACCGTAGTATCGTGCAATGACTCCGCGCACATATGCTTGAGTCTCCACATATGGCGGCATCCCGCCAAACCTGATCACAGCGCCCGGACCAGCATTATATGCAGCCGCAACCAATCGCAGATCGCCTCCGAACATCGCAACCAAATATCGTAGGTACCGAACTCCACCCTTTATGTTCTGCCGTACGTCGCGGATCTCCCTAACCCCAACCATTTGGGCTGTCCCCGGCATCAACTGCATTACTCCTACCGCGCCTCTCTCGCTGACGGCCCATGGGTTGTATGCGCTTTCCACCTCTGCTACAGCCTGAACTAGACGCCGATCCACACCTTCCTCCGCCGCGATCCGATCCACCTCTCTCTGCACCACCGTCCGCACGCCAAGCGGGCCGGTCCGTGCTGGCATGGCCGATACAATGGCGATAGCAACGAGGGGTAGAAAATAGCCCATGGCCTAATTCCGGAACATCCAAACACAAAACCGGCCCACATTCAAAGCCGTCCCGAACCCCACCAACCCCCACGCCACTTTGCGCGCTGGCCATAGCCAACCGATCCAACTCAGTCGGCTACCATCGAATGCGTATAGCAGCCCGCCCAGCGTCATCAATGCTATGCCTATTCCCGCCGATGGAAGGCTCAAGAGACTGTCGACGACTATTCCGATGCTACATTCCCACGGACCTACCATTGCCTGCTCCAGAGTGCCCAAAAATTCATCAACGCCAACGCTACTGAACACGTCAAAACATGATACAGCGGCATTCACAGCCCGCTCCTACACGGAACCCTGCAACACAGCAGACCCACAACCGCCGCAACCAGTGCTCCAAATCCGCACCAATCTGAGAGGACCAATGAAACCTGCACAATAGTCAAATGGGATTCTCGTCTTTGGATCTCTTCTATTACTCGTTTATCGACTAAAACACCAAGGATTCACCGGGCCGTTGGAATGTTTCCCAGCTCCGGACTGCCGCCAGGCCGAGGAGAGAACGGTGGAAGTGACGATCCGATGCGGCGATGGCGCGGAAACCAGGGCGGCGGGGGTTTCCCCCGCCTAGTGGACTGCTATTTTTTCGCTTTCAACGCAACGACAGCTCGAAAGACACGCCTTCGCTTTGCTGCAATGCCGTCAGGATACTGGACAGATTTGCTGCGGATGGACTGCCCTTGGGGCTGAGCATCCGCATGAGGCTTTTAGCTGGAATACGGGTGTGCTTTTCAAGAGTTTGAAAGCCGACCGTCGCATTCACGTAATCACGCAGCACGGACTTGCCGGATTCGAGGTCCCCGTTAAGTATGGCTTCGACTGCCTCCCGCAGGAGGGCTCGGCGGAACTCAGCATCCCGCTGTGCGCGTGCGCGGATCGTCTCTTTAAAGTCATGAGTGAGGGGCATTATTGGATCTCCTGTTTTTTCCTGCGTTTGTAATCGGCCCAGCATTCCTGCGCCTCTGCGATATCTCTTTGCTGACGCTTTTTCGTGCCTCCGCCCAACAGGATCACGACCAGGTCTCCGTCTTTGGCAAAGTAGATGCGATAGCCGGGACCAAAATTGACCTTGTACTCGTACACACCCGAGCCGACGCCCTTGGCGTTCGAGAAGTTGCCGTTAGCCATGCGCGTGAGTGCCATAGTCACCTTGGCGGCGGCCGCCGCGTCGAGCTGGTTGAGCCAATTGGCGAACCGTTTATTTCCGCGCTCGTCAATGTAGCCCCGCAGTTCCATTCAATCCAATGGTAACAAGTTGGTTACCAAATGGCAAGCCGCCGCTAGAGTGCTACCATGGCGAATAAAAGGCGAAATCATTTGCATCCACCGCCGTTTCGCTCTGATCAAAAGCTATCCGACTGGCCCAACTGCTATCTCGAACTACATTGCATGCCTTGCGGCGGGACCACTACGTTTTACCCCCTCAAGCTCCTCATCCAGCGATTTGGAGACAAGACTTTTTCAAATTTGTTTCGCAGGCTACGCTGCAAAAAATGCCGAGGAGGTCCAGCGCCTGCTTACCTTTGCGCGTCTGCACTCCGAGTTGGAGGCCATGGCGGCCCCGCGCCCGATTGGGCAATCGAAGTGATCCCGGCTCCGACGCCGGCGCCATCCTATATTGGCCGCCACCGCGCGCCGCCAGGGCCCTGATGCCCCGCTTTCTACTCAACAGTCCACGTGACACACCTCTACAAGGTAGGAGACGGGGACCGCCTTTCTTTCTCTCCTGGCCTCTGTGTCCGGAGCCGTCGCGCCTGCTGAACTGGAAAGGCAAAGCGTCCCATCCCTTAGTTGTCCGGCCTAGCGAAAATATGAACCTCGATTCCGATGATCCATACTCATCTTCGCCCCTGCGGCGTACTCAAAGACCCTACGCTCTCTCCACACGGTGCGCCTACGCCTCCAGGCGTTCTTACAACGTCGCCGCGGCGCTTTCTGGTGACCTGGCCACCTCACCGTTTAACGGCCACGTAGACGTTGGCTTGCGAGCGCACGCCGCCGATACTGGCGTTCAAAGACTGGTCGCCATCCGGCAAGTCCGGCACTTCCACTTCACCGCCATCCCGCCTGAGGAAATCACGTGGAATTCAGCTTGCGAACCACTTTGTCTGACAGCCGGCCGCCTCCGGACGGTTCGAGCGCGAGACCGCCGCGCGCATTCTGCTTGCACTAAATGCAATACGGGAAGACGGCCAAAGACATATTAACATGCTAACTGATCGCGAACATCCATACCAGTTCCCGCGCCAACTGTGTGCATGTGAAGGTGGAACGGAAACTCCGGAGCTTCAAGTACCAAAACAACGATGGCTCCATCCTTGCATCCTAGCCCGACCAGCACCACTACATCAGGCCCATCAGTTCTCAGTCGGACTTCTCTCAATGTGGTCGATAATTAACTGTTCTACGGAGGCCTTCCGGCGCTCCACATTAAGGCCCAAGCGCCGGACCGATTGCAGTATGGACGGACCCGACGGATCCGACACGGCTTCGGCCGGACCTCCGCCGGTCTCGTTGGGCGACCCGACCGGCACTGTAGCGCCCGCAGCACGAGCCATTTTGCTCAAGTCTGCGAATGGAATGTCAAGTGCGACCTGGTAGTACCCTTTCAGTCCCGTCATATCC
>CAZMRK010000072.1:0-8030 GCA_964568355.1 uncultured Solibacteraceae bacterium
CGGAATCGACCGGCAGCAAGTGTGGTGGATGAGCACCCACACCCATTCCGCGCCGGAGGTGGGGCCTCCCGGCCTGCCGCAAGCCTTCATGCCGGAGCGCTACAAGCACACTTTCGACCATGCCTACCTCGATCGCGTGAAGCGCACGCTGCTTGACGGCATCAAGGAAGCTCGCACCAGGTTGACCCCGGCCCGCCTTGCGATCGGCGAAGGCTTCGCCATGGCGAATATCAACCGGCGCGCTCGAGATGTCGACGGCCGCATCAAGCTCGGCATGAATCCCTACGGCCCGGCCGACCGCCAGATCGGGCTGATCCGCCTGGAACGGACCGACGGGACGCCCATCGCCGTCGTGGCCAACTACGCCATCCACGGTACCGCGCTGGGCGGAGCCAACACGCTGATCAGCGGCGACGTACCGGGCACCGTCGCTGCTTATGTGGAAGAGAAGACGCACGGACTTCTGCTCTTTGCCAACGGAGCGGCCGGGAACATCGCCCCGATCTACTCGGTTTATCCGGATTTTCGCAGCGCCCACCTGACCGAGTTCAACGTGCTTCTCGGCGACCGCATTCTGGCCGCGTTGGAAACGCTGCCGCGGGCAACCTCGGAGGTCAAGCTGCGCACCGCCGAGAAAGTTGTAGAAACGCCGCGCAAGGCCACGCTCGGCTGGGCCGACGATCTCGGCGCCTATACACGCGCCGATGCGAACGGCGGCAATCTCGTGCGGCTGCCGGTCCGCTTCCTGAGCATCAACTCCGATCTCGCCATCTGGGCCGCGCCGCTCGAACTATTCTGCGAAGTCGCACTGCGCGTTCGCGAACACTCGCCATTCCGCCACACTTTCTACTTTGGGTACGCGAACGGATGGCTCGGCTACCTGCCGACCAAAACAGGATTTGCCGAGGGCGGCTACGAGCCGAATACGTCGCCCTTCACCGATCGTGCCGCGGAACAACTATCGGCAACGGTGATAGGTTTCCTCCAAGGCTGGCCACAGTAACCACCGCCTCGCCGCTGCAATGCACCGCAGCCGTGTCCCCCGGATTTCTAGCGATAGTTGAGCGCCTCCGCCGGGCGGCCCAGCAACGTCAAAACCACCTTGAGCTTTCTTCTCACCGCCGGATCTCCCGGCTTCAGGCGGTTCGCCTTCAGGTAGGAAGCCAACGCAGTGTCGTAGGCGCTCTGTTGAAATGCCACATCGCCGCGCAGCATCAGCGCCTCGAACGTTTCGACGCTGTCCGGCGCCGCGGCCGGCCGAGGGGATGGAGTGGAAAGCGGCGTGACGGCTGGAGCGGCGGCTTTCAGCGGAGCGGCGGAACGCGAAACAACTGGAGCCTGCGCGCGGGGAGGCGCCTCATGGCGGCTGATCTTTGTCTCCGCCTTCGTCGCTTCGGCGGCCGGAGGCGGCGTTACCACCGGAGCTGAAGCAGCCGGCTCCGCTGCGATTTCTACGGCGCTGGCGGACCGGCGACCGGGCGGTTGCGTGGGAACCGGCCGGCGCGCCAGAATGCCGGCCGCTCCGATCAGGACGACGATTCCAAGCGCCACCGCGAGCCCCACGACGGAGTTGGCAGCCCAGGTCTTCCGCGGCCGCACGCTCTGTCGCCGCTCTGCTACCCGGTCGCCGTCTCCCCCGCGTACCGAAGGGCCCACAGGCTGCACCACGGGGACAACGATCGCCGGCGAAGACCCGGCGCGCTCGCCACGATAGCCGGCCACGCAGTCCTCCAAAGCTTTCGCCATGTCGCGGCACGTCGAAAACCGGTCATCCGGATCGTTCGCCAGCGCCTTCAGCACCACCTGTTCAAGGCCAGGGTCGATGCCGGGCCGCAGCCCCGCGGGACGCGCTGGAGCCTCGTGCACGATCTTGTACATCACCGCCGTAGCGGTGTCCCCGGGAAATGCCTTCTCTCCCGTCAGTACTTCATACAGCGTGCAGCCCACCGAGAAAAGATCGGATCGGGCATCCACCGGCCGGCTCAACACCTGCTCCGGTGACATATAGCTGGGAGTGCCCACCACCAGCCCCGACGACGAAGTTCCCGGACCAATGAGCTTCGCGATGCCAAAATCCGCGACTTTGATGGCGCCGTCCGCACTGATCATGATGTTGGCCGGCTTGATGTCACGGTGAACGACGCCGCGCTCGTGCGCGTAGCCAAGCCCCGCCAGGATCTGCCGGAAGATTTCCACGACCTGCGGGACCTTGTACCATCGCTGGCGGCAGAGCCGGTCGCGCAGCGTCTCGCCCTGGACAAGCTGCATCACCATGTAGAAAAGGCCGTCGGCCTCGCCCGCATCGTAAAGGGTGATGATGTTGGGATGCTCGAACCGGCCGACCGATTTGGCTTCGCGCTTGAGCAGGTCCAGTAACTCCGGGCCGCCGGATTGGTCGAAGCGGATCGTCTTCAGCGCAACATGGCGCTCCACCACCGGGTCGAACGCCTGATACACCACCCCCATCGCGCCTCTACCCAGTTCGCGCTCGATCCGGTACTTCCCAATCTGTTCGGGAACGTCATTCACGGCAGCCGTACCTTGGCTAGTTCTTCTCCAGCGTGCCGTTCAGCGTAACGATGCCGCCGGGGGTCAGGCTGACGCCTCGCTGCCACCGCTTGAAGCCCGGCTTCTCCATCAGCACCAGGTGATCTCCCGGAGGCAACTGCATCGTGGACGGCGCATTGCCCACAAACTTCCCGTCTACCGAGACATCCGCGCCATCGGGGTCGGACTTCACCACCACGGTGGTCAGCTCGACGGTTTTCGGGGCTGCCACACTCGCCGGCGGGTCCGCTGCCGTGGCGCTCACAGCGCCCTTGCGGGAAACACCGACCTCCCGGTCGCCATCCACGTAAGCCATGAGCGACGTGCCCTTAGCAATGTTCACGTCCTTGCCGCGCATGATGAGAAACAGGGGTGAAAGCAAGACGGTTCCGACGATCACCGTGCCGCTTTTGTCGTCTCCCTTTCGCGCGGACGAGGCCCGCAGCCGGATGTTGCTGCCGTCCACTGCCTTGACATGATCAATGGAGAAGTTCAGTTTTCCTGCTCTGCCCAGCCGTCGCTTTGGTTCTACCTCCACGACGTGGCCGACCGCTGTGGATCCCTTTGGAATGGCGAGGAAATCGCCGATCTTGACATCCTCTGTCACCTCGAAACGAACGGGATCGTCGACTTCGTTCGTCGCCGAGCTGATCGATTCCGATAGCGAAAGACGAATGGGCGTGGCGTCTGGCACCGTAGTCGCGCCTGAGCATGGAGCAAGAGTCGCGAACACGGCAAACAGGAAAAATTCGGGGAACTGGCTGAGTCTGAAGTGACGGCCCATGACAAACAAACTCCTTTCGAAGTGGGTAACGAGTGATCCAGGCGCAGCGGCGGGACAAACCGGCAAACCTGCGACTGAGCGTACTGAATGGTGCGAAGACCGCGCAGAACGTTACAGGTTCCCCGTGTCCCTGATACGTCTGGCGCCCTCCGACCCTTCAGCGCATCTGCTGAAAAATCGTCAAATACTTCGCTTCTTTAGTTAAGGATGCTATGCGAATTGCTGAAAAATCGCAAGTAGAGATGATGGGGATTAGGTACTAGTGCTGTATCCCGGTCATTCGCTGCCGGCGAAAGGCCGTAGCGTGCGCTTCAGCGCGCAGCGTCGACGCTCCCGCCGGCGTTTTGGCTGGTTTCACCGAACGAACCGAATCATCCTGTCACAATAAGAACCTCGACTACCCGAGCTTGTCGCGAAAATACAACTTGCGAGCCGTAGCGCCCAGAATGGACACCTTTGCAGCTTCACTGAGGTTCAGTTCCTGCGTAAACAGCCGAAGGTTCTCCGCGTATGTGGCTTTCGGAGTCCACAGCTCGCAGGGGAAGTCGCTGTCCCAGATGCAACGGTCGGGAGTAAAAGCGGCGATGATTTGCTTGCAGGGGCCTTGCATGTCGCGGAACGGATATGCCTCCGCGCTGCCCGTCGCCAGAAAGGATAACTTGGCATGGGCATTTCGATACTTACTCAATCGCAGCAGCGCCTTGAGAATGTCGTTCTGATCTGAGCCGGCCTTCAGGTTCAGACAGTGATCGATGACAACAGGCTGACGCGGGAATTTCTCCAGCATCCGCGCGAACGCGTCTTCGTTGTCGCGATTGCACAAAACGTTCACCACGATCCCCGCTTCCGAACTCGCTTTCCACAGCGCGGCGACGCCGGCGCTGTCCAGTTTGCCGTCTTTTGCCGGATAGCTGCGCAGGGCCCGGATCCCGTACTTTTCCGCGAAATGTTTGATCAGGCCGGGCGAGTGCGGCTCGTCTGGATCCAGTGTGCAGACGCCGGCAGTCCATTTCTGCGTCCTGGCCGCGGTGTCGCAGATGAAGCGGTTATCCCATCCGTAGAAGGTAGTGGCTTGCACGATACAGACGCCCGCGACTCCGTTCGCCCTGGTGACCCGCTCCAGATTCGCAACCGAACCCGTCGTTCCCGGCGGCCGGTACGGCTTGGCATTCGGAGGGTATGCCTTTTCATCCTCGGAATAGATGTGCGCGTGCGTGTCCAGAATCAGCATCGCTCCAGCGAGTATATCAACGCCTTCCCGCTGCCGGTTTGACAGCCGTCGCCGGGCCCTGCTAGCGTCGAATCCGGAGATATCATTTTGGCGATCTTCCATCGGATGGAAGCCTATGCGCGCGACTTGCGGCACGCGGCTCGCACGTTTCGCCGCTTTCCGGCGTTCTCCGCGGTCGTGGTGCTGACGCTCGCCATCGGCATCGGCGCCAATACGGCAGTCTTCTGCGCCCTGGACCGCCTGCTGCTCCAGCGCCTGCCCTATCCGGCGCCCGAACGCCTGGTGGCCCTCCACGAGACCCAATCCGGCAAAGGCTTCCGTCCGATCTCTCTCGCCAACCTGCTCGATTGGCAGGCGCAGTGCGCCTCCTTTGAAAGCATGGGCGGTTTCATGACGCGTACGTTCGGATTGCGCGGCGGCTCCGGTGACCCGGCAATGCCGGTGGAGGTGATCGAGACCGGCATGGTGACCTCCAGCCTGTTGCGCACGCTCGGTCGCGCCCCCCTCCTGGGCCGTTTCTTCGATGAGCAGGAAGAACTGCGGCGCGCTCCGGTAATCCTGATTACCGAGCAACTCTGGCAGCAGCAGTTTCATCGCGCGCCCGCGATCATCGGCCGCACCGTCTCGCTCAACGAAGAGCCCTACACCATCATCGGCGTCCTGCCGGCCGGCCTTCCCTTCCCCGCCCCGGAGACGGAAGTCGATGCATACATCCCTATCAACCATAGCGACTATGGCGGCCGCGGTGTGCGCCCCTTGCAAGCCGTCGCCCGCCTGCGGCCGGGTGTCAGCCTGGAAGCCGCCCGCTCGGAATTGCGCGCGGTCGGCCGGCGCCTCGCCGAGGCGTTCCCCGAGGACAACCCGCGCGGCGGCGCCGATCTGGAAAGCCTGGATCAGGCATGGAAGGGCAGCATCCGCCGGCCGCTGCTATTGCTGACTCTCGCCGCGCTGCTGCTGCTGGCGATTGTCTGTACCAATGTGGTCAATCTGATGCTGGCCCGCGCGCTCAGCCGCGGCCGTGAGATGGCGGTACGGGTGGCACTGGGAGCGCACTTCGCCGACTTGGTGCGCCAGACCGCCGCCGAAGCGCTGGTGGTGAGCGCCGCCGGCGCCCTGCTCGGCCTGGCGTTGGCCCTCGGGATTCTGCGGCTGCTTCCGCTCGTGCTCTCGCTGGCTGGGGCGGCTCCTGCTTCCGCCGCCGCGCTGACCCTTCATCTGCCGGCGCTGCTGTTCGCCTCGGCGCTTTGTCTGCTGGTCACCCTGCTTTGCGGCTTGGCTCCGGCCCTGTTTGCGCGTGGCCACGCGCCGAACATGGCGATCCAGGACGGCGCTTCGGGCCAGTCGCGCCGCGGCGGCTGGCGATGGCGTACCCGGCAGAGCCTGGTCATCGCCCAGGTCGCCCTGAGCCTGGTGCTGTTGTTTAGCGCGGGCCTGTTTCTGCGCGTCTTCCTCCGCCTGGTCACCCGGCATCCTGGTTTCGAGGTTTCGCAGGTCTACTATTTCGGCTTCGGCCTTCCCGACGCGCGCTACAGCGAGCGCCAGATGGTTGAGTTTCATCGTGTACTGAGCGAGCGGTTGCGGGCCATCCCCGGTGTCGAGGCCGCGGGCGCTGCCTGGCGCCTGCCCCTCAATGGCCGCAATCTCACCACCGCATTTCAATTCGAAGGAGCCGGACTGCCCGTGACGGAATGGCCTTGGCTTGCCGTAAACACGGTCGATCCGGCCTACTTCCCCGCCCTGCGCATTCCGCTGCTCGAAGGGCGTCTGTTTTCCTGGCAGACCGATCGCGTGGGGCGGCCCCGCGCCGTGGTCGTCAATCGAACTTTCGCGCGGATGTTCGGACGCGAGAAGCCGGTCCTCGGACGGCGGGTGCAACTGCGCTGGTCGAGCGAGCTGAACTCCAGAACCGAGCTCTGGCAAATCGTCGGCGTGGTCGGCGATACCTATCAGAAAAGCCTGGATGGCGTCATTCGCCCCCAGGTTTATATCCCGGTCAGCCAGATTGGCCTCGACGGAGGCTCCTATCTGGTGCGGACGGCGCGTACCGATGCCGGCCTGGAGCCGGCGCTCGCCGCCGCGGTTCGCTCAGTCGATCCGAACCTGGAGCGCGTCCGTTTGCGCACGCTCGCGCATTGGGTCCACGCGAGCCTCGGCGACCGCCGCCTGCCGGCTCTGCTGACCGCGCTGTTTGCGGGTGTCGGCCTCCTGCTGACCACTCTGGGCCTCTACGGAATCGTGACCTTCGAAATCGGCCAGCGGCGCAGGGAGGTCGCCGTAAGGGTGGCTCTGGGAGCCTCGCGCTCCCAAGTGATCACTTTGGTTCTGCGGCACGGATTTGCTCTGACTGGAGCCGGAGCCACGCTGGGCCTCGCCGGGTTTCTGGCCGGCAGCCGTGTGCTCGAAAGCCAGCTTTACGAGATCCGCCCCCAGGATCCGTTCACCGCCGCGGTCGTGCTGGCAACCTTGTTCCTGTTCGCCGCGCTCGCCTGCCTGCTGCCGGCGCGTTCCGCCCTGCGCCTGAATCCTATGTCGATTCTTCGCGAGCTCTAAGCCGGAAGGGATCGGAGCTGCGGTTACCATGCCTTTTTCGATATCTTGCTAGACTCCTTGAAAGCCAAAACTTGATGCAAATGAGTCAAGCATTCTCCGGCAACAAAAGCTTTCGTGGCGCCAGTAATACCGTGTTACAAAGTGGGGTAGGCTTCAGCCTGCGCGCCGGTTTCAACCGGCGCACGTTTACCCGCCGAAGCCGCCCCGCAAGGCTCTCGAGTGCCAGCCTAGAATCGGTAGCGCAGATTCACATACGCGTTGCGGCCCTCTTCCGGGTAGCCCTCGATCCGGAAATAGTTCCGGTCGGCAAGATTGCGGAGGCCCGCTTCCAGGCTGAGACCCTTTGCCAGTTGCGCGGTTGCTCCCACATCCAGCGTGACGAAGGACGCCAGGCTGTAGTAGTGCGAGCCTTCGTTCTGGCTCCAGCGCCTGCCTTCATAGCGCAGCGCTCCCATCAGCGTGAAGCGGTTTCTCCACAGATAGGTGAGCGAAGAAAACACCTTGTGCCGCGGCGTATCCGTCAGCCGCACCGGCGGCGTGGCCGTGCTCTTTCGGTTCAGGTACGTATAGTTGCCCGTGAAACTGAAATTGCGGGGCAGCGTGCTGCGAACCGAAAACTCGGCGCCTTGAAAGATCGCGTCGCCCAGGTTTTGCAGTTGAAACAGGTTGGGCTGCAAATAGAATGGCAGCGTCAGGCCGGAGACGTTGCTGCGAAACAGGTCCGCTTCCAGCACGGTTCGCACCCCCAGCAGGCGGGTGTATCCCACTTCGTAGTTGTCCGATTTCTCCGGCTGCAGGAAAGGATTGGGAATGGCCTGCCCCATGCGGTAGGAATAACGATCTTTGATGGTGGGCAGCCGCCGCTTGCGGGCAAAGGTGACGTGCAGCCTGGTCGATTGGTCCGGCGCGTAGAACAGC
>CAZMRK010000073.1:0-5266 GCA_964568355.1 uncultured Solibacteraceae bacterium
GAGCCGGCTGCGACGCTGATGCTTTCCAGCCATGGCAGGGAGAGCGCAACCCCCGCACCTCTCAGAACAGCTCTCCGGCAAATTCGCTTTGACATCCCGAGGCCTCCTCGCCGCCAGCTATCCGTTGAGTATATCAACAGCTTGAGTTGGGCGTGAAAAGCGTCGCCAGGAGTGGCGACGCGGCACGCTGGAAGCGTGCGCTACAACGCAATCAGGCGTGTTTTTCTATGACGCAGAAGGTGTTGCCGTCCGGGTCTGCCAGGACGACGTAGTCGGCATCGGAGGGATAACGCCAATCCACGCGCTGTGCTCCCAGGCTGAGGAGGCGCTCCACTTCGGCTTTCCGGTCCGTTGCATACAAATCAAGGTGGTGACGCTGGTGGTCTTGGGCATCCGAGGAAACAACCGTGATGGCCATCTGGACGCCTGTCCCTTCTCGCGGAACCAAAATCGCCCAATCGTCGGAAGGTTCTCGCAGCGGGCGATAGCCGAGGGCGTCCGACCAGAATTGGGTGGCGCGCGGAACGTCGCGCACGCCCCAAACGATGGAGCCGATCTTCAACACTCAGTCACCCTGCTTGGTTTTTTTTGGCGGGTCGGGAATCTGGCCTACCTGCGTCTTGGCCTGCCCGAACTGGCCGGTCTCAAAGCCATACGTCTGCTGCGGCAGGGCGCGAATCTCGGTTTCGATGGCCTGGCGGCGGTTGCCGGGATTCGGGTGGTCGGAAAAGAACTCGGAACCACGCGAGCCGCTTTCGCCTTCCAGTTTCTCGAAGAAGCGGGCCATCTCGAGCGGGTTATAGCCCGCCTCGGCCATCAGGTGAGAGCCCAACAGGTCGGCTTGCGTCTCATCCGTGCGAGAGAACTTCAGGAGGGCCGAGTTGAGCCCAAACCCGATGCCGGCCTGCGCCAACTGGCCCAGGAGGCTGCCGCCGGCAGCGGCTCCCGCCAGCATCGCCGGGATCTGCAGGAAGTTAGCCTTGGACATCTGATTGGTCCCATGGCGCAGAATCACGTGGGACATCTCGTGCGCCATGACGCCTGCCAACTGAGCCTCATTGTCCACGGCCTTCATCAGCCCGGTAAAGACAAACATCGGGCCGCCGGGCAGGGCGAAGGCGTTGATGCTACCTTCATTGACCAGCGTGAAGTTGAACGGGAAGCCGCTTTCCTTGGCCTCTTTGGTGTTGGCCAGCCGTTCGCCCACGCGTTTGAGATAGTTTTGCAGAAAGGAGTTCTGCACGGCCTGGTACTGCTTCCGCACCTGTTGCGCGGCTTCATTGCCCAACTGGACATCCTGCTCGCGGGAGAACAGATTGAACCCCGGACGAATCGGATCACCTGGCTTGCGGGCGGCCGCCGCTCCCACGCCCAGCAACGCCGCCAGCACTAGAGGGAAAATACGTCTTCGCAGCATCGCCTCAGTTCCTTCTCTTTGGATCTTAGCGGATTCTGCGGAGATCCGCCTCTCTGCTTCTCTGAGCAACTGGGCTTCCAACCCCTTCGCCTACGTTATAATTAAGCCTATGTTGACGCCTACCGAAAAAATTTGGCATAACGGCCGCTTTATTCCCTGGCAGGATGCCACCATCCATGTCCTCTCCCACGTTGTGAGCTATGGCACATCGGTGTTCGAGGGCATCCGCTGCTATTCCACGCCTTCCGGACCAGCCGTCTTCCGTTTGCATGAACACATGCGCCGGATGCTGGATTCCGCAAAGATTTACCGCATGGAAAACATCGGATACAGCCTTGCCGAACTCGCGGAAGCAACTCTCGAACTGGTACGCGTCAACCAACTCGATTCCTGCTACATCCGCCCGATCGTACTTCGAGGCTACGGCGAAATTGGTGTAAATCCTCTAAAGAACCCGATTGATGTGTACCTGGCCTGCTGGGTGTGGGGTAAGTATCTTGGCGAGGAGGCTCTGGCCGAAGGTGTGGACGTGTGCGTGTCCAGTTGGAACCGGCTGGCGCCCAATACGCTGCCCACGCTGGCCAAGGCCGGAGCCAACTACATGAACTCGCAGTTGATCAAGATGGAAGCCCTGGCAAACGGCTACACCGAAGGGATCGCGCTGGACTCCAACGGATACGTGAGCGAAGGCTCCGGCGAGAACATCTTCGTGGTGCGTGATGGCAAGATCCACACGCCGCCGCTGGGTAACTCCGTGCTGCCGGGCATCACCCGAGATTCCGTTCTGCAACTCGCAAGGGACCTGGATATTCCGGTCATTGAAACCATCGTCCCGCGCGAGATGCTCTATATTGCCGACGAGGTTTTCTTTTCTGGAACCGCCGCCGAGATCACACCGATCCGCTCCATCGATCGCATCACGATTGGAAAAGGCCGCCGCGGCCCGATTGCCGAAAAACTGCAAAAGGAGTTCTTCGCCATCGTGAATGGCACCAAGCCGGATCAGTACAAGTGGCTCTCGCCGATACAAGTCGGACAGCCGGTCGGGTAGCAGGCCGGAAGGCTGATTGGGAAGGGCCATTGCCTCTGCGCACCCCGGAGAACCACCTCCCCCGAGATTTGCTCTCCGGGACTGCGCAGCAGCTAATGGACTCTTTTGTTGTAACGTGACCTTGGCATGAAATGCCAGTTGAATTTTGCAGGCTCTTCTCGTTTTCAACAAGTTTTTTGCCCCTGCCATTCTTGCACTTGCTGGCTCGGCGTTGTGGCAATCTTGTGCATAAAACACACTTCCTATGAATTGTATTGGCTTAGATGTTGCGAGCGGCTCCACACAGCGCGTGGAGTTTGATCAAACTATCACGTCGGTGGCTCCCGCCACGGAGTCCACGGATCTTTATCTCGCTCCCGGCTGGATCGATATCCAGGTCAACGGCTTTGCCGGTGTGGATTACAATACGCCGGCCTCCTCGCACGAAGAGATCGCGCGTTCGGTTCGCGTGATCCGCGCAAGCGGCGTTACCCGCTTTTATCCCACTGTGATTACCGGCGCGCCGGAGGATATGATGGCGGCGCTGCGCAATCTTTCGAGCGCAAAGGATACGCTGCCGGAAGGCGCCTCGATGGACGGCTTTCATGTCGAAGGCCCTCATATTTCGCCCGAAGACGGGCCTCGCGGGGCACATCCCAAACGCTGGGTCCGTCCGCCGGATTTCGATGAGTTCCGCCGGTGGCAGGATGCCACGAAGCACCGCATCCGGTTGGTCACGCTCGCTCCGGAGTGGCCCGAAGCGCCGCACTACATCGAGCAGGTGACCGCGACCGGGGTCGTGGTCAGCATCGGGCACACCAACGCGGAGACGAAGCATATCGAGGCGGCGGTGGCTGCGGGCGCAACGCTCTCGACGCACCTGGGGAACGGCGCGCACCCGGTCATCCGGCGGCATCCGAACTATATTCTGGACCAGCTTGCCGAAGACCGGCTCATGGCGGACTTTATTGTAGACGGGGTACACCTTCCTCCTTCATTCGTTAAGGTGGCGATGCGGGCCAAGGGATTGGAGCGCGCGGTGCTCGTGACCGACGCATCCTCCCCCGCGGGATGCAAGCCCGGCCGCTATTATCAGGGAGAGCAGGCAGTCGATCTCACGGAGGACTATCACGTGGTGCTGGCCGGGCAGAACCGCCTTGCCGGATCTGCGCTGAGCATGGATCGGGGGGTCGAGAATCTCATGAAATTCGCTGGGATGAACCTGGCGGAAGCGGTGCGCCTGGCGACCACTAACGCCGCGAAGGCGGGCGCGGTGCCGGGCCGGGCTAAAGGCCTGGAGGCGGGCGAGCGCGCGGATTTCGTGTTGTTCCGCTTTGACCCGGCTACGCATCATATTCGGGTCGCAGAGACCTGGGTATCGGGCGAGAAGGTTTACTCGGCTTGATTTTTTTTGCCAGACGTCGACTGAAGTCGACGCGGCACGCTGAAGCGTGCGCTACGAGTCGCGGTCGTAAGGTTAATTATTTGCGCGTCGAAACGAAGTATCGTTAGCCGGATACTTTGACCACGACTTTGCCCATGGGGCCTTCGGCGAGGCGGTGGAAGGCGGAAGGGACTTCTTCGAATGGGAAGATGCGGTCTACCACTGGCTTTTTTCCCGCCGCCTCCAGGCGGCGCACAATTTCCTTCCAGGTTTCCTGCGCGGCCGCGGGAGTGTAGTCGGCCACGGCTACGCCGCCGACCCGGTTGCGGCGGAAAAAGAGCGAACCTGTATTGAATTCCGGAACCGGCCCCGCGCTTCTTCCCACTACACTAATGTTGGCCCGATACCCAAGCATCGAGAGCACCTGGTTGAAGAGCGATCCGCCGATGTTATCGACCACCAGGTCTACCTTCCTGGGCGCAATGGCGGTCAGGACGATCTTGCGCAAATCCTTGTCCTGCGGATCGAAAACGAAGTCCGCTCCAAGTTTCTTCAATTGGGCGCCCTTTTCGATACTGCGCGAGAGCGCAATGACGGTCATCCCCAGAGACTTGCCCAGGAAGATGCTGGCCACGCCGACGCCTCCCGAAGCGCCTGTTACCAACAGAACCGTGCCCTCCGGAGGCAATGCCGGCGCTTCCTGCCATTGGGTGAGAGCCTGCCAGGCGGTCAGGAAAACCAGGGGAGCGCCGGCCATCTCTTCCAGGGACCAGCCCTGTGGAACCGGCGCCAGGCTCACGGCTGGAACCACGGTCTTTTCCGCCAGCGTCCCTCGCGTCTCCACCCCGGCCTCACAGCGCAGGATCCCTACGATTTCTCCTGTCCGGAGATGCTTCACGCCGGCTCCGACCTCGAGTACTTCGCCGACTCCGTCGCGGCCGAGAATATGCGGGAGAGCGGGCTTGGCCGGATATAATCCCCGCGAGAGAAAGGCATCGGCCGGATTCAGAGCGGCGAAGCGAACCCTGAGGAGCACTTCGCCCTCACGCGGTTTCGGGTCGTCCGTTTCCCCCAACCGCAATTTTTCGATGCCTTCGAATGAGTCCATTAACCATGCGCGCATGTCTCATTCTCGCGCATGTCCGGGTGGTGGAGTATGGCTATTCGCTCCAGGTTGCGCCGCGCATATCGCCGGTACGTTCGAAGTGTTCGTGAAGCTTGAACGCCGCGGAGAGCGTCTGGGGGGTGTGCGAAGCCTTCACGATGTTGACGTAGCTGGTCAGCACGTCGCGAGACTCCGGATCCGCGCAGTGATTGATGATCTCGCAGGCGCGTTCGTGCGGTGATTTGCCGCGCAGGTCCGCCACGCCGTGCTCGGTGGCGATGATCTGGACGGAGTGCTCGCTATGATCCACGTGCGTCACGAGCGGGACGA
>CAZMRK010000074.1:0-4468 GCA_964568355.1 uncultured Solibacteraceae bacterium
CTCGATGCTCGCCGTCGATTTTCTTCCGCCCCACCTGATCGTCATCGGAGGCGGCTACATCGGCCTGGAATTCGGCCAGATGTACCGCCGTTTCGGCAGCCAGGTGACCATCGTGGAAATGGGTCCCCGCCTGCTCTCTCATGAAGACGAGGACGTCTCTGACGCCGTCCGGGAAATCCTGGAGCAGGAAGGCATTGAAGTCCGGCTCAACGCTAAGTGCCTCGCCCTCGCCGCCCACCCCCAGGGGGTCGCCGTCCGCGTCGATTGTTCCGCCGGCGCGCCCGAAATCTCCGGTACCCATCTGCTGCTGGCCGTCGGCCGCGAGCCCAACACCCATGACCTCGGCCTGGAAAAAGCCGGCATCGTGCCCGACCGGCGCGGCTACATCCCCGTCGACGACCAGTTGCGTACCACCGTGCCCGGCATCTGGGCTCTCGGCGATTGCAACGGAAAAGGAGCGTTCACCCACACTTCCTACAACGATTTCGAGATCGTGGCCGCCAATCTCCTCGATCACGATGCGCGTCGCGTCAGTGACCGGATCCAGGCCTACGCCGTCTACATCGATCCACCCCTCGGCCGCGCCGGCATGACCGAGGCCCAGGTCCGCAAGTCCGGCCGCCCCGCCCTCATCGGGCGCCGCCCCATGAGCCGCATCGGCCGCGCCGTCGAAAAAGGCGAGACCCAAGGCTTCATCAAAATCCTCGTGGATGCCGCCGATCACCGGATCCTGGGAGCATCCATCCTGGGTACCGGCGGAGACGAGGTGATCCACACACTTCTCGATCTCATGTACGCCAAGGCGCCCTATACCGTCATGCAAAGGGCCATGCACATTCACCCCACCGTCTCGGAACTGCTGCCCACGATTCTGGGAGAACTGGAGCCCTTGCCCGCCGGCTCGGAAAGCGCCGCTTCCCCCGCCACCATGGTGTCATCATCGTGAAATTCGTTTGGCTCGAACCAGGAGGTAACCAGGATGTTTGCCATCCAGGACGACACTCGAACTCTACATGCTCTCGTAAATTCCATTCATCAGGCGCGCCGCATGACCGACGCGCTATTTGCGCTCGTGCGGCCGGATTCTCTCTACGAGCGTCCCATTCCCGAAAGGCACCGCCTGGTCTTCTACATCGGCCATCTGGAAGCCTTCGACTGGAATCTGCTGAAATCCGGGCTCCCCGGGCTGCGGCCGTTTCATGAAGCCTTCGACCGCCTCTTCGCTTTCGGCATCGATCCGGTAGACGGAGGCTTGCCCTCGGATCAACCCATGGACTGGCCTTCTCTTGAGGAGGTCCATTCCTATGCCGCGCAGGTGCGCCAGGCGCTCGACCTCCAACTGGAGACCGCCCTGGCCGGCGCGCCCAGCCACAGCAGCGTCCCGCTGCCCCTTCTGTTGAACGTGGCGCTTGAGCATCGGCTCATGCACGCCGAGACCCTCGCCTACTTGCTGCACCAGTTGCCGTTCGAACGCAAAATCCGCCAGGAGGACGCTCCCGTGAATGCCTCCGGCCGGCCGCTTCTCGAAATGCGTGAGATCCCTCCCGGTATCGCCACCTTGGGCCTCTCTCGTGAGGATCCCGCCTTCGGCTGGGACAACGAATACGACGCCCACCAGGTCTCCGTGCCCGCCTTCGCCATCGATGCCTGCAAAGTGACCAACCGTCAGTACCTCGAATTTCTGGAGGCCGGCGGCTACCAGGATCAGAGTCTCTGGTCCGCCGCCGACTGGAGTTGGGTGACCGCGGAACATATCTCGCACCCTTGCTTCTGGGAGAAGCGGGATGGCGCATGGTATTACCGCGGCATGTTTGACCGGATGCCTCTGCCCCTGGATTGGCCCGTCTATGTGAGTCATACCGAAGCCGGCGCCTATGCCCGCTGGGCCGGCAAGTCTCTGCCGGCCGAAGCCGAGTGGCACCGAGCCGCCTATGGCACTCCCAGTGGGCCCGAGCGGGCCTATCCCTGGGGTTTTGAAGCCCCTGCGCCCGAACACGGATACCTGGATTTCGCCCGCTGGGATCCGGCTCCCGTCCACGCCTTCCCTCAAAGCGCCAGCGCCTTTGGAGTCCTCGGGCTCCTGGGAAATGGCTGGGAATGGACCTCTACCGTCTTCGCTCCCTTTGCCGGCTTTGAGCCCTTCCCCTTTTATCGCGGCTACTCCGCCAACTTTTTCGACGGCCTTCACTACGTGATGAAGGGTGGATCCACGCGCACCAGCGCCTGTATGTTGCGGCGCTCGTTCCGCAACTGGTTCCAGGCCCATTACCCGTACGTCTATGCCGGATTTCGCTGTGTAAGCAGGTGATCTAACCCGAACAAGGAGACGCATGTCAACCAAAGCTGTTCTGGCGGATCCGGTGGCCGAGTTTGCCGCGGACGTCAGCAGGGGACTGAATCGTTGGGGGCAAAAAGAGATCGCCTCCAAGTATCTATATGACGAAGTCGGCTCCCGCCTCTTCGAGGTCATCTGCGAGCTGCCCGAATACGGCGTCACTCGCTCCGACCAGGCGCTGCTGCGCACCTACGCCTCCCAGATCGTGGGCAGGCTTCCCGGCCGCGTCGCGGTTGCCGAACTCGGCAGCGGCAGCGGCCGGAAGACCCGCTGGATTCTGGAAGCTCTCTCGCGCCGCGGACCCACCTCCTATTACCCCATCGAGATCTCGCCCGCCGCTCTCGCCATGTGCCGCCGCGAGCTCTCCGACGTCCCCTCCATCAGCATTCTCGGCTTTGAGCGGGAGTATCTGGACGGGCTCGCCGAAGTGGCCCGGCACCGCAGCCGCGGCCAGCGTCTCCTGGTCCTGTTCCTGGGCAGCACCATCGGGAACTTCGAGCGCCCGGCCGATATCCAGTTCCTGCGCAGCGTGCGCGCCACCCTGCACCATCAGGACGCGCTGCTCCTCGGCACCGATCTGCAAAAGCCCATCCCCAAACTGATTCGCGCCTACGACGACCCCCTCGGCGTCACTGCCGCATTCAATCGCAACCTGCTGGCGCGCATCAACCGTGAGCTCGATGCCGATTTCGCGCTGGACCAGTTCACTCACGAGGCCCGCTACAACGCTCAAACCGGCAGCATCGAGATGCATCTTCGCTCCACCTGCGACCAGGTCGTCACTATCCCGCGCGCCGGCATTTCGGTCGCCCTCCGCAAAGAGGAGACCATCTGGACCGAGAGCAGCCACAAGTATCTTCCCGAGGAGGTCGTCTCCATCGCCGAACACGCCGGATTCTCGTGCGAAGCCCAGTGGGTCGATCCCGAATGGGGGTTCGCGGAAAACCTCCTCGTCGCCTGTTAAATCGAAACGGTGATCATCATGCCGAATACCAATCCGAAGTCAGCCGATCTTACCGTCCTCCAGGACAAAGCGACTCGTTTGCGCATCGATTCGGTCCGGTCCACTACCGCGGCCGGCAGCGGTCATCCCACCAGTTGCGCTTCCTCAGCCGAAATCCTCTCCGCCCTGTTCTATCGCGTGATGCGGTTTGATCCCCGCAATCCCGGCAGCCCTGATAATGACGTCTTCGTCCTCTCCAAAGGTCACGCCGCTCCCGTGCTCTACGCCGCCTGGGCCGAAGCCGGAGCTTTTCCGCGCGAGCGCCTGCTGACCCTCCGGAAAGGCGATTCCGATCTGGAAGGCCATCCGACCCCGCGCCTGCCGTTCGTTCCCGCCGCCACCGGCTCGCTCGGCCAGGGTCTCTCGGTCGGCGTCGGCCTGGCGCTCTCCCTCAAGCACCTCGAACAATCCGACGCCCGCGTCTACGTGCTCATGGGCGACGGCGAATCGGCCGAAGGCTCGGTCTGGGAAGCCGCCCAATGGGCCTCCCTGCACGGTCTGGACAACCTCTGTGCCATCATCGATATCAACCGCCTGGGCCAGAGCCAGCCCACCATGCTGCAATACCACCTGGATACCTACAAAGCCCGCTGGGAGGCTTTCGGCTGGCAGGCCCTGACCGTGGACGGCCACAGCCTGCCCGAGCTTCTGGCAGCCTACGACACCGCCGCCCGCACCTCCGGCCGCCCGACCATCTTGCTCGCCCGCACCGTGAAAGGCAAAGGCCTGGCCGGCATAGAAGGCCTGGAGAACTGGCACGGCAAAGCCCTCGATCCGGCCACCGCGGACAAGGTTCTCCACGAACTCGAAGCCCAGCTCACCGGCGCCGGCGACCACTGGCAGCCGAACCTGCCCCCGCGCCGCTCACCGGCCAAGCTCCCCGCCCGGCAGCCCGTGGACAACCCGCCCTACGCCGTCGGCGGGAAAGAGATCGCCACGCGGAAGGGCTTCGGCGATGGCCTCGCCGCGGTAGGCAAAGCCGACCCCGCCGTGGTCGTTCTGGATGGCGACGTCAAAAACTCCACCCACACCGACGAGTTCGAAAAAGTAGCGCCCGAGCGCTTCTTCCAGGGCTATATCGCCGAACAGAATCTGATCGGCGCCGCCATGGGCTTCGCCGCTCGCGGCAA
>CAZMRK010000075.1:0-11412 GCA_964568355.1 uncultured Solibacteraceae bacterium
TCGCTGGTGGATTCCTGCCCCCCGTTTACAATAAATCGATTGGCCGTGAACGTGTCGGCTACCTGCGTGGGCAATTGGCGCGTATAGAACACGCCCGGCACCAGCGCCGCCAGTTGATAGATATTTCGCCCATTCAACGGCAGGTCGACGATGCGCTGATTCTCCACCACGGCGCCCAGCGTGGAAGTCGTCGACTCGACCAACTGCGCCGACGCCGTAACTTCTACGTTCTCGGTAACCGTGCCGAGCTCCATCGTGATATTCACCGTCGCCTTCTGCTGCGTGGAGAGCGGCAGCGAGTCCATCACATATTTCCGGAAGCCCGCCTTTTCCACGGTGAGGCGATAGTTCCCGGGTGCCAACTGCCCGACGCTGTAAAAGCCGGTCTCATTGGTCACAATTTTGAAGTTGGTGTTTTTATCGATGTCGGTGATCGTGATGGCGGCCTGTGCCAATGCGGCACCGGTTGGGTCGGTAACCAGCCCGGCAATCGACCCCGTGAACGCCTGCCCGAAAATCAGGGCGATCCCCGCTACGGATAAGGCAGACAGCGCAAGCAAACGTGGCATGAGCCTTTTTCCCCTCAAAATAGTCTGGCCAGGAAACAATAATCGAGCTGGTATTTATTGTCAAGATACTTTCTGCGGAGTTACCCGAATTTCTGCCGGAATTTCGGGATAAGCGCCGGCATATTTGGACGCGGTAAAATCGTATCGATGCGCGCCGGATGGTTCCAGCCGGGAATCCACGCCGATGCCCTGCGGCGGAATGCCGCGGGCTTGCGTTTTCCCTTTCCTACGTAACGATACGCACCACGGACTCGTATTCATTCATATATGCAAGGGATCGTGAAGTCTCGCCGTGTCCTATCTCTGGCAGCTTTTTGCCTTTGTACTCTTTCTCCCGGATTTGCACAAATCGCGCCCAATCGCTACGCGCTAATTCTGGAAGATCCGCCCGTTTCCTCCAGAATCTCGTCGCGGCAGGAACTCCAGTCGGCGTCCGCCAGAACGCAGGGGCAGCAGATCGCGGCCCGGCAGCAAACGCTGCGGACCTCCCTGGCTTCGCGCAAGATCCAGGTTACCGGCTCCGCGGATACATTGCTCAATGCTGTTTTCGTCGTGGCTCCGAAGGACCGCGTGCCGGAGCTGAGCGCCTTATCCGGCGTAAAAGCCGTGGTGCCCCTGCGGCGCTACCGGATGAAATTGAATCGCGCCACGCAGCTTGTCAATGCGCCGAATGCCTGGTCCGCTCTGGGCGGCATCGCCAACGCCGGGAAAGGCATCAAGATCGCGATCCTGGATAGCGGGATCGATCAGAACCACCCGGCGTTTCAGGATAGCTCGCTCTCCATGCCCTCCGGCTATCCCCTGTGCACCACCGGCGATTGTGCGTACACGAACAGCAAAGTGATCGTCGCGCGCAGCTATGTGCGCCAGCTTGCCGCCGGGAGTGCCTCTAATCCGGCCGCTGATTCACGTCCGGACGATTACTCCGCGCGCGACCACGACGGTCATGGGACGGCGGTCGCTTCGGTGGCGGCCGGCAATACCGCCACCGGGGTCGTCACCATCAATGGCATCGCGCCTAAAGCTTATCTGGGAAATTACAAGATCTACGGTTCGCCCGAAGTCAACGACTTCACCACCGATGACGTCATCATTCAGGCCCTGGAGGACGCGATGAAAGACGGAATGGACGTCATTTCCTTTTCCTCCGGTGGGCCCGCTTTTACCGGACCGCTCGATTCCGGCGCCGCCTGCGACAATCCGGAGGGAGTCCCCTGTGATCTGACCGCGCAGGCGTTCGAGACCGCTGCCAGGAGCGGTGTGGTGATTGTCGCTGCCGCCGGCAATGAAGGCCAGGATGGCAGCGCCTATCCGACGTACAATTCGATCAGCTCCCCCGCGGATGCCCCTTCGGTAATCGCCGCCGGAGCCAGTACCAACTCGCACTTCTTCATGCCGGCCGTAACAGTTTCGGGTGACGGCGTACCCGCCAATCTGCAATCGATCGCCGCGGAGGCTGGAGACGCGTACATTCCGATCGGTGCGGTTTCCGCTCCTCTTCGCGATGTCACGCAATACGGCGACGATGGGCTGGCCTGCAGCCCGCTACCCGCCGGTTCCCTGAGCGGAGCCTTCGCCCTGATCCAGCGCGGCACGTGTACCTTTGCCGCCAAGATGAACAATGCGGTCAATGCCGGAGCCGCCGGAGTCGTCTTCTATATGGCCGATTCGTCGTCCCTGATCAGTCCGGGTGGCCTGGCCTCGTTCTATGTGCCCGCCGTGCTCATTTCCAATGCGGACGGGGTCGCCCTCAAGACCTTCATCGACGCCAATCCGGATCACTCCGTATCCATTGACGCCGCGGGGCTCGAACAGGAGGCCTCCGATTACAATCAGCTTGCGGGCTTTTCCTCCCGCGGCCCCGCCACCGGCACCTACGGGCTAAAGCCGGATCTGCTGGCGGTTGGCACGAGTATGTACATGGCCGTGGAGAACTTGGATCCGCTCGGCGTGTTGTACAGTTCTAACGGCTACTCCGCGGCCGATGGCACCAGCTTTTCGACTCCGCTGGTGGCCGGAGCCGCCGCCCTGGTGAAGCAAAGCCATCCCACCTACACTCCCGCCCAAATTCGCTCGGCGCTGATCAACACCGCGACCAATGACGTCACGAAAGACAACTACAGCACGCGGACGGTGCTCGATGCCCGGTCCACCGGGGCCGGCAAGCTGGATACCGCCGCGGCCATTCAGGCAACCGTCGCCTCGGATCCGGCTACCATTTCTTTTGGCGCCTTGACCGCCGCTACGTCCCTGCCCAAAACGCAGACGCTGCAACTGACCAACGCCGGCGGCGGACCCGTCACCTTGACGGCTGCCGTCTCTCCCGCGGGCGGAGCTGTGGCAATCGACAAGACCACCATTACTCTCGCCGCGGGAGCGTCGGATACGCTTGCCGTCACACTCTCGGGAAGCGTGCCCGCCGCAGGTTCTTACTCTGGTTTCATCACGCTGCAGGGAACCGGCGTTTCTCTCCGTATTCCCTATCTGTATATGGTCGGGGATGGCTCGGCCGCTGACCTGATTCCCCTCAGCGGAGACAACTTTGATGGCACCGTGGGACAGACCATTCCCGATGGCGTAATCGCCTTCAAGCTGGTCGACCAATACGGCATCCCGATCGCGGGTACCCCCGTCACGTTCACTACGCGGGGAGGCGGGACGCTGCAAAACGCGGATACGGTGACGGACGCATATGGTGTCGCCCAGGCCCAGGCGATTTTGGGCTCGCAGCCCGGTACGTATGTGTTCACAGCGGTCGCCGGGGGCATGCGCTACGCGTTCAGCGGGACTGCCCGCCCGCAACCGGCTATCTCAGATGGCGGAATCGTCAACGGGGCGAGCTTCGATGCGCCGGTCGCCCCAGGCTCTTATATCAGCATCTTCGGCTCCGGTCTGAGCGACACCACCGACAACACCACCACCGCCGAACTGCCCCTGGCCATCGACTATGTGAATGTGAGTTTCGATGTCCCTTCGGCCAACCTGAGCCTGCCCGGCCGCCTGGTCTATGTCAGTCCGAACCAGGTGAACGTGCAGGTACCCTGGGAACTGCAGGGCCAAAGCTCGGCCCAGGTGAAGGTCACCATCGATTATTCCCCGGGCAACGTGATCAACGTGACGCTCTCCGACTACGCGCCTGCGTTGTTTGAAAACGGTGGCGTGGCCGCCGCCCTGGATGCGCAGAACGCCGTCATCGGATCGTCCAATCCGGCGCGCCGGGGCCAGATCATCCAACTCTATGCGAACGGCCTGGGGCCGGTTACCAATCAACCCGCCAGCGGTTCGGTTGCCCCGGCCTCCCCTCTGGCGCAGACAACCACGCTTCCCGTGGTCACCATCGGCGGCCAGCAGGCCACGGTCGCCTTCAGCGGTCTGGCGCCCGGCTATGCCGGTCTCTACCAGATCAACGTGACCGTGCCGGAGAGCCTCTCGGCCGGTACACAGCCTGTCGCGATCTCGATGGGGGGCAAAACCTCCAAGCAGTCGGCGATTCCCGTGCAATGATGGCCGCGGGGCAAATTCACGAATGATGTTTTCGATGGAAAAGGCGCTGATGGATGTCCGGCCAGAATTCGGAGAGCAGATTGCCGGCAACCCCGCCCATCAGGCTCGTTCCCAAGCGTGACACCATCACTCCGGCGTTCCGGCTATTGGAGGGATAGTAGAGATTCGAAGCTCCGATCCCCATGGCCATGCCCAGAATGCCGGAGTAGTTGAAAGCTGGCTGCCCCGAATCCTGGCGCGTGATTACCACGCGGCTCACCGAATAGACGACGCGCGCCAGCACTCCTGCCCGCGGCCCCTTGCGGAAATAGCGTGGATCCTGGTGCAGAGCGGAGGCCAGGATCGCCGCGCTGAAGAGGTTCTGGGATCCGTAGTCTCCCACCGCCGCGCCGAATCGCTTGGCAAACGCTGCGCCGCCGCGGCCGTAGTTCGGAACCTCATCCGCGGATTGCGAGAAAGCGGAGCTGAAGGCGGCGCTTCCGAGCGAAAACGGGTCAAACGTCTCCCTCGCGAATAGAATCCATTTCTGCTTCACCGTAAGCGGACTGACTTTGGCGTCGGGATCGGAGACTGTCTGAAAGTTTGGAATGATTCCCAGGATGCGTTGGTCGGATTGAGGCGGAGAAGCGTCGTGCGGAGACGGCTGGGCCTCTAGAGGCAGCCCCTGCAACAAGATCGACAAAGCCGCGAGCAAGGTAAAACGCATGCCATGGCGAGCCGGTAGATACACGGCTCGTTGCTATGGCGAGCGCGCCGCCCGGGAAAGTTACATTCGCTCCGCGTCGGTGCCGGTGTCAGACTGCCACCGGCCGGGCTGTTTTCCACTTTCCGCGTGTAAAGTCTGGAAAATCGACCGGCGCGCTATTGGCGGCCACCGATTTCTCGCTCAGCGGCACAATCACGCTCCAGGTGGCCGAATCGTAAACATCGATGGGCGTCTGGGTGCCATTGCGAACCGCCTTTACGAACTGCGACAAGGTAATGTAGTCGGCGCCGCCGTGTCCGTATTTCACAGCCGTCTGGCCCATCTCCTTCCACAGGCGGTGTTCGTACTGCTTGTAATAAGGCGCACTATCTTCCCACTCCGGCTCTCTGTGCTTCTGCGGACTGCGGCCCTCCACGTAGATCTTGTCCAGCGTTCCGGAGTAGATTCCCTCCGTGCCCTGCACCCGGAAAATCAGATCGTACGGCCGCGGCGATTGAATCCCGTAATAAAGTGTTACGGTGAAACCGTTGGCGGTCTTAATCAGGCTGGTATTGATATCGCCCTGGGCAAACCGGCGCTTCGCGATAGGATGGTCCGCCCCGAAAGTCTTGGTTGCGTATCGCGAAGGGCCGCGCGCGGGCGTACTCATCGAAGTCAGGTAGGCAAAACGGTCGCCGCGATTGATATTCATCCACCAGGCCACCGGTCCGATGGGATGCGTGGGGTATTGATTGCCGTTGTTCTCGATCGCGTGCATGCCCCGCCAGGTAGGATCGCCGCTCTGGCGGAACAGCATGCTGGCGATGTAGTGCTGGTAGCCGGCCTCGCAATGCAGCACCTCGCCGAGCACGTTCTGCCTCACCAGATTGAGCACCATCAGCACATTCCGGAAATAGCAGACGTTCTCCAGCATCATGCATGGCTTGCCGGTCTGTTCCGATGTGTTGACCAGCTCCCAGCATTCCTCCACGGTGAGCCCCGCCGGCACTTCCACCCCCGCATATTTGCCCGCCTTCATCGCGGCCACCGCCACCGGCGTGTGCCATTCCCAGGGAGTGGCCGTGATGACGGCGTCCAGGTCCTCACGCGCGGCCAGCCGGCGAAAATCCTCCATCCCCTTCCCATAGCCTTCCGGACGGGCGCGCCCCGCCTTTTCCACAATGCCCACGGCGCGGGCCAGGTTGACTTCGTTAATGTCGCTGATCGCGGGGATCTCCACGCCTTCAAGGTCCAGCAGAGTCCGCATCAGGCCGGTTCCCCGATTGCCCACGCCCACCAGGCCGATCCTGACGGGTTTTGCAGCCGGTCCCTGCGCCGCGGAGGCGATGCCGGCAGCGCCCGCCATACTCAAGAATTCTCGCCGAGGAATACGATTTGTCATGATCTTCCCTAATAGCTTTTGCCAGCCCGGCCGCGCCTGT
Organism: uncultured Solibacteraceae bacterium; assembly: GCA_964568355.1. Taxonomy (GTDB): domain Bacteria; phylum Acidobacteriota; class Terriglobia; order Bryobacterales; family Bryobacteraceae; genus JAJPJX01. The sequence goes on from CAZMRK010000075.1 coordinate 6,201, forward strand.
CAATTCCGCGCCGTCCCCAGGAACCCGTCCCCATAGAACACCGGCCGGTAGCCTCTTCGCGTCACCCATTCGACGGCGCGTTCCACGCGTTCGCGGTAATCCGGCTCATAGGCGCGATAGTCCGGATAAAAATACTGCTCGTGGATCATGAGTTCGATCACTTCGGCCTGATGTGGGTCTGCGGCGATCTGCTCCAGGCGCTGGATGATCTGGGCCGGAGAGAAGAGGTTTAACACGATATCGTGCCTCACGAACCAAAGGTCTTCCCGCGTGTCCTTCCAGTAGTCCCTGCCGCCCAGGTAGCGCCACTGGGCATATGGCAGGTAATAAGCCACAATGGGCATTTCCTCGTGCTCTTCGAAATATCCGACCAGGCAGCGTACCCCCTCCGCCCGCAGAGCTTTCGCGGCGTCCCGTTGCAGAGCGCCCCAGTGCACCGTGGTGACCGGGCTCTGCAACTCGGGACCGGCAAAACGTGCAATCTCGCGAGTGACCAGGCGATAGTCCTGCCGCACCCGTTCGGCCGAAGCATGCAGGTAAGGCCGGTCCGGATCATTCGCCCGCGCATGGAACGTGAGCCGGATCCACGACGCGTTGGCCTGCCACTCTCGCCGGAATTTCTCGGGCATTTGCGACAGACGGAACCCGGGAGTCTCGTAGTAGATATTGAAATGCACTTTGCTGCCGTACTTCCGGTGCACCTCGCGCCAGAAAGCCAGGTAGGCGTTGTCAAAGATCGATCCGTAGGTGCCGGCATGTTCGGCGATATCCTTCAGGAACAGAATATTGTCGTCGGTCGAGATCCGGTAGCGCGGGAACGAGTCGCGATCCCAGAAAAGCGTAATCTCCCGGTGGAGGCCGCCGGGCGCCTCCACGCGCACCCGCGTTTCACGCTCTCTCAACAGCATGGATGTTTCAAATGTTCCTCCTCGCACCGGAACCTCTTTGCCATCCACCAGCACCGGACCGGTCCCGCGAAACGTCCCCTTCACCGCGATCCGCAGACCTTCCGGCGTGTTTTCCCCGTCGTGCCGGTTGAGCACTGCTCCGTCCACAGGTTCCACGATCCGCAGCGGCGCATCGTCTTCCCAGGGCAACCGCTGCGAACGGTGCGGCACACGCAGCTTGTAGAGAACACCCGTGTCTGCCGTCACGTAGAGAGTGCGCAGCCCGGGACCGCCAAGAGCTACATCGGTTGCGCGTCCGCCCGGAAGCGGATAGCTGTTTCGCTGCCTGCCATCCGGGCCGAACATGCGAACCTCCCGCGAGCAGGCGATATAAAAATTTCCCTTTTCATCCAGGGCCAGGCCGCCCGTTTGCACGTCGTCCGCAACCTCTGCGAACACCTTGCGGTGCTGCCCATCGGCTCCGAAGCGCCAGATTTTGCGGTCCCGGCCGGCGGCGAACAGATGCCCGGTGGCGGCTGAAAAGACCAGCCCGGTCGCTCCCCGGAAATTGGAAGCAAAGATAGCCGAACGGCCGCGCGCATCCACGCGGCAGATCTGGGAGGTCTGCGCGTCGCTCACAAAAAGGCTGCCGTCCGGCGCCATCGCAAGCCGCGTTGGCGCGGAGAACGGAGTTGCCCCGCACCGCTCTGCCCATACCGCGATCTCTCCGGCGGACGAGATTTTCAGGACCGCCTTCCGCCCCGGATCCGCTACAAACAGATCGCCCGAGGGGCTGAAGGCCAACCCCGCCGGTCGCCCGCCGGTGTCCGCCAGAAGTTCCGCCTGGCGATGTCCAACCAGATGGACGATACGCCCTCCCGTCGAGACGAAGGGGGAGGACTGCGGGTCGGAAATCACTCCCTCCGGAGAAGAAAGACCGTCCAGCTCAACCGCGGCGCGGCCTTCCGGGATCGCGGGTCCGCCCCGCGATACACTCACCACAAGAGCGATCGCCGCGATGGCGAATAGCCCTTTGCACGTTCGCATGAAACTTCGCTGAATACTCCAGCCCCTACTCTACCGCCGGTTGTCACACGCAGAAATCGCCTCCCGGATCCGACGATTGCGCTACAGACAGTACGAATAACGCCCGTGACACGCCGTGGCGCACACTTTTAGTGTGCTGCTTCGACGATCTCGTCGACGTTTTGCTAATTACAGCTTCACGCGCTGTTCGTACTTTTCCACCAGCTTGCGGATGTCGTAGGTGAAGTCCACCCATGCCTTCTGCCAGGCGTGAGCCGTCTTCCGGCTATAAGGATAGAAACCTTTGACGTTGGAAATTCCCTGGGCTCCGCTTTTGACGACCTGCCGCATCAGCTTGGGTACGGTTTTCTGCTCAGATAGCTCCGGCAGCAATCCTTCCATCACCGCCGCATAGGCCGGAATGCCGGTAAGGTCCATCCAACGGAACGGACCCGCCAGCGTAGCCCACCAGCCGATATCATTCCGGAATGAGCGATCCACCGTCGCGACGTCCGCCACTCCCGACTCCACCAGGTAGAAGGCCTCGCGCAGCATGGCGTACATCATGCGGTTGGAGAGGAAGCCGCGAATATCGAAGTGCAGCACGGTAGGTTCTTTGCCGCAGCGCTTGCCGATCTCTTCGGTGAACCGGATGGTGCGCTGCGAAGTCTTGTCGCTGGGGATGATCTCCAGGTAACGCATGATCTCCGCGGGCTCTCCCCAGTGCATGCCGATGAACCGTTCCGGGTGCGCGGCCTTCGCTTGCAGCAGCGTGATCGGGAAGCTCGAGCTGTTGGTGGCGATCACCATTTCCGGCGAAGCCGCCGCTTCCAGTTCCCGGAAGATGCTGCGCTTCAGCGCCAGATCCTCCGCTACCGATTCGATGACCAGAGAACATTGGCCCAGTTCTGCCAGAGACTTCACCAGCACAAAGCGTTCACGCCAGCCTTTCAGACGTGCCTTCGGCATGATTTTCTTACGCACCAGCTCATCGAGGGCTTTCTCGACATGCGCCACACTCTGCCGGGCACGGCTGGCCGTCCGGTTGTATCCCACCACTTCGAAACCGTGGGCCAGGAGGCACGTAGCAATGCCTCGACCCATCAATCCCAGGCCCACCAGGCCGATGCGATCCACTGCTTTTCTGCTTTTCGACTTGGTCATCCGGTCTCCTCAGTTCTTAGTGCTTCGGCCGCAGGACGTCGATCGAAGGGAACGGGTCGCCCTTCTTGTAGCTCCGCACGATCTGCGGAATCCGGGTTTGCATGGCGCGCCAATATTCGCATTCCGCGTCCCAGCGAGCCAGCGCCGTCCCCAGCCGGTACGAGGTGCTCTCTTCGAGCCATGCCTGGCGATACTGCTCGCGCAAGCCCGAGATGGCGTCCATCAGGTCCGCCAGCATTCCGTGGTCCTGCGCCGCGATCTGGCTGTTGAGATAGAAGCTCGCCAATTCCGGATCGGGGTTTGCCTTCAGCTTCCGGAAGTATCCTGCCCACTCGATCGCATAGAGATTTTTCATGCCCAGGTAATCGAAGGTCCTGGCCGCGAGCAAAAGGCTCCGTAGGGTATCCGGAGCGCCTTTCCGGCGCAGCGCCCTCTGCAACCGCTCATCGGCGCTCTCCGCCAGTAAACGCGCTTTGCGCAAATCCGCTTCATGGCTTTGCAGCCGCGCCAGCATAGCCGGCTCGAGGGGATCCGCCCACAGGCGGTGGATGGTGGAACCGCCCAGCGCTTTGGAGTAAATCTCCTGCGCGCTGGACAGTTCTTCGAGCGCCGGCGCCACCTCCGCTGCCACCGCCGCCGGATAGTTTTGCAGGCAGTAGTCCCGGAAGAAGGTGGCGCCGGTAACCGGAGCCGACTGCCAGCCCGCTACGGCACCCAAGGCCAGCCCCGGCCGCGAAAGGCGATAGATCGTCTGCGCGCTATCGGCCCAGCCGGTGTTGAGGATTCCCAGCGTGCGATATTTCTTCCCGGTCGCCAGCAAGCCGTTGATGTTGGCCAAGGTCCGGTGATAGTCGGGGAAGACTTCGTTCCAGTTCCATACTCCCGGCGCCACCACGGTGGGGACGTTCATCTTCGCCAGCGGCTCAACGTAGGGCTCGTAGTCGGTGCGGTCGTTGTACACCCAAGGCACCGCGATGGACCCTTTCGGCAACTGGCCGATGAGTTCGGGATGCTTGGAGAAGATGCGCGCGCCGCTCAGCATGTCCGCCCAGAACAGCAGGCGTTTCTGATACTTCTGGGCCTGTCCGGCAACATGCCGTAGCGTCTCGATGTACTTTTGAAATGGATCCGAGCCTGGCTCGGCTCCGATCTTACCGAGCGCCCACGGCTCATCGAAACCCACATGGTACCAGGGGCTGGGAAACAGTTTCGTGGTCTGCTCCACCAGGTCGTCCAGAACTGTCAGAATCTGCGGATTGCGTGGATCGAACTCGCCGCCGTAGCGGGGCAGCGCCAGGCCGGCGAACTTCTCTACGCGAAACAGATCGTGCAAATGGCCGTATAGCTCCAGGCAGGGGACCACGTCGACGTGACGCCGGCGGGCATACTCGATCACATGCCGGACTTCGTCCTGTGTATAGCGGCCGCCGGCAGTTACGAGCGAATAGCCCTCCAGTTCGATGCTGGCCTCGGAGTAGAAATAGTACTGGTTGGCCTTGTAGCGCGCCAGCAGGTCGATCTGCTGTTCGATTTCTTTCACGCGCAGCAGTTGTCCATGGCTCAGGTCCATCATAAAGCCGCGATAGGCGAGCGCCGGCCAGTCGCGGATCTCGGCCGCCGGCAACAGGGCCTGGCTCCCGGCGCCCTCAACCATTTGGAGCATCGTCTGGACTCCGTAATACAGACCGGCCGACGAGCGCGCCCGAATCCGGGCGCCCTGTGGAGTTACGGTAAGCGAATAGCTTTCCCGTGAATCAGGACCGGCCTTTTCGTCTACCGCGGGCAGCGCCGCCACATCACCGGTGCGCTCCAGGATGATGCTGGGCCCGGCCGATCCGGATTCGCGGATGGGAACACCGGTCTGTCCCGACGCCGAAAGCCCGGCGGACAACTGCTCCGCCGCAAAACGATCCTCCGCGCTCGGAGGCGAGGCGAAGCGAATCGAGAGACCATCGATCGCCAGCGTACCGCCGGCGTAATGGATTTCTTGCGGCCCCGGAAGCAGGGGGCTATGCCCGGCTGCCCAGCCCGGCAGCAGAGCGAAAGCCAGCAGACACACAAGCTGTCGCATAAGAGAACAAGGAAGTCGACCTAGCGAACGTTGCGAGGTTGATCGGACCGGAACGGGCTGGCCG
>CAZMRK010000076.1:0-3042 GCA_964568355.1 uncultured Solibacteraceae bacterium
ATAGGGAGACCGAAACACTTGCACTCTTCCCGAAGAACCTTCTTGGCGAGCGCCGCGGCGATGTCCGCGGCCGCTCCAGGCCTGGCGCAAGCAGGCGAATCGGATCGGGCTTACTGGATTCGCGTGCTCACTCGCATCGCCGAGCCGGTACTCGCGGCGCTCAGCCGGCGCCGGTTAGTCGCTACCATGCCGGTGGAGGCGCCCCACGGCAACATCGAGGACCGCCGCCAGTTCACTTACCTCGAAGCCTTGGGGCGATTGCTGACCGGGATGGCGCCGTGGCTGGAAACCGGTGAGAGCGGCGGAGCCGAGGGCGAACTCCGGCGCCGCTATGCCGGCCTGGCGCGGCAGGCCATCGCGGCGGCGGTGGATCCGGCTTCTCCGGACCGCATGAATTTCTCGCGAGGCTCCCAGCCGCTGGTGGATGCCGCGTTCCTCGCTTTGGGCCTGCTGCGTGCTCCGGGCGAGCTCTGGCAAAAACTCGATGCCCCGACGCGGCGTCACCTGCTGGATGCCCTGCGCGCGAGCCGTGTCATCCGGCCGGCCTTCAATAACTGGCTGCTGTTCAGCGCCACCATAGAGGCCTTTCTGGCGCAGGCAGGCGAGAGCTGGGACCCCATGCGCGTGGATTATGCCATTCGCCAGCACGAACAGTGGTACCGCGGCGACGGCACCTATAGCGACGGGCCGGAGCTTCATTGGAATTACTACAACAGCTTTGTCATTCACCCCATGCTGCTGGCCGTGGTCGAGACCATTACGCGGCATTCGCGGGACTGGGAGTCCTTCCAGCCGGCGATCGTGCGCAGGGCCCAGCGCTATGCCGCAATCGAAGAGCGGCTGATCGCGCCGGATGGCACGTTCCCGGCCGTGGGGCGGTCGATTACTTACCGGTTCGGCGCGTTTCACCTGTTGGCAACGATGGCGCTGCGCCGGGAGCTGCCCGACGGCGTCGCCCCGGAACAGGTTCGGGCGGCGCTCACCGCCGTCATCCGCCGCATGACCGAGGCGCCCGGAACGTTCGATGAAAAAGGCTGGCTACGGGTGGGCTTCTGCGGGCATCAGCCCTCGACCGGCGAATCGTATATTTCCACCGGGAGCTTGTATCTTTGCGCGGCGGGCCTGCTGCCGCTGGGCCTGCCGTCCGCCGATCCCTTCTGGAGCCGGCCCGTTAAGCCGTGGACCGCCCAAAAGATGTGGAGCGGAGTGGACGTGGCCGCCGATCACTCGCTTTAGAAACCTGACAATCAGGCGCCGCCTCTACTGCACCACCGCCTTGCCAATCCCCTCGTTGTCGTAATCGTCTACGACACGCACGGCGATGGTATGCTCGCCCGAAGCCACGTTGGAAAGCGTGAGATCGTAATCCTCTTCGGTGGAGTCGGACAGCAGTGAGGTGGGCGCGACTATGGTCCACTCTCCGCCGTCAAGCGAATACTCCGCGCGCTTGATCGTATTGAGCGCGTCGCTGGCTTTCCAGCGCACGTTAAGCTTGCCGGAGGTAGCCGTGGCGGTCAGCCCAATGATCTGCGGAGGCGTATTGTCGATCACGAAGGGATTACTTTCGGAGCTGTCTTCGAGGGCCTCCGCCGGCGGGTTGGACGGCAGGTCTGATGCGATGATGCGAATGCGGTACTCGCCATCCGGAAAAGCCGTGGAGTCCCAACTCAGGTAGCGCTCGCGGATCTTTTCCTTGAGCGGCTTCCACTCCTTCTCGTTCGAGCCCCGAATCTGTACGGTGAAAAGTAAGTTGTCGCCGTTCTCATCCGAAGCGGTCCAGCGAGTGCCGAGAAAGCCCTTGGCGTACTGCATCGAAGGAGTGCTCGAAGAGTCCACACTCACGGAGAGGGTGGTGCTGTTCTGCGGCCGTTTCCGCATGGGTGGCAGGCTCAGGGTTGGAGTGGGCGGCGGTAGCACCGCCTGGGCTGGAAATTTGTAGTTGGAAGGAGTGATCTCGATCTCCTCCACCCGCGGCGCCAGGTTCTTGGGCAGATAGGCGACGTCTACTGATTCCAGGGCCGGAGATTGCTCGGCGCTGGCGGCTTTCAGCACTGCCTTCCACTGCAGGAAGCGAGCCGGTGGAGCAGTCAGGCGGGCGCCCTTGGTGGCAGTGATCGGCGCGGTCCAGGAACTCCAGTTCTTCTGGGGCTGGTCGAGGTTGCCGCTCCGCGCGGTGAGCGTGACCGAACCTCCATGCAAGACGGCCTCGAAACTCAGGCGCCCCCACAGCGAGTACATCCCGGCATCCAGCACGTCGCTTTCGATCCAGCCTTCCGGCTCCACTCCCGGGCCGATCTCATAAACTTTGCCGACGTTGCCCGACGCGGCGAACAGATGTCCGTTCGGAGCGGCATAAAGCGCCGTGATCTGGTTGGGCGGAGCGTTCAGCAGGGCGGTATAGAACGTATCCGAATCGATCCGGTAGATGTTGCCCTTATTCCCGGATCCGAGCAGCACCCGGCCTTCTGCATCAAAGCCGATGGAATAGACGATCTCCTGGGGATGGTTCCACACCCGGCGAGGGGTGCCGGAGGGATCGATCCGGTAGACTTCGCTGCCCCCCGGAACCGATGGAGGCGCAGCGGAAGGGGGCTGGCCCGGGCGACTGGCCGGCGGAGGGGTGCCTGTGCCGCTGGTCGGCGCCGCCGGTTGCCGTGCCGGCGGTGGGGTCGGAACCGACGATCCGGAAGCGCCCTTATTGCCCACCCCGGCTGCATAGATGGAACCGTCCTTGGCGACCGCTACCGCGGTCACCTCTTTCTTCGACATCTGGTGCAGCACGAAACCCCTCGCGTCGGGTGAAACGCGCAGAACCAATCCGCCCGGCTCCGTGCCGAGGATCAGGTTGCCGTTCCCGTCGAGGGTCAGCGAACGGACATGGGTCTCGTCCGGCTGAAAAAAGACGCTGCCTGTGCCGTCAGGGGCCACCCGGTGTACCTGGCCGGGATCTCCGGTAGCCACCAGCAGATTCCCCTTGGCATCAAACGTCAGCGCCCAGATGTACTTGGCCTTCGGTGTATAGAAGACTTCCGGCTTCCCCTC
>CAZMRK010000077.1:0-6475 GCA_964568355.1 uncultured Solibacteraceae bacterium
CGGGGCCTCCCGGAGCCGTGAAAGCGTCTCTTCGAGCTGCCAGGAGATGGCGGAAAACCCGGCCAGCAGCGTGTCGTGCCATTCGCGCGAGATCCGGTTCCGCTCCGCGAGCACGGCGGCGTAGCGCCCCTTGATGATGAAGATGCGCCAGCGGACCAGAAGCACCGCGACGCCCAGCGACGCCAGCGCCAAAGTAATCCGGAACCATACCGTTTGATAGATCTTGGGCGGCTGGCGGACCGGGACCGCGGCAAATCGGGTGCTCCAGGGCCCGGCCGGCATACGAGCCGTCACCAGAAAACGGTACCGTCCGGGAGGAATGCGGCTATAGCGGGCGGTGCGGTCCGCGCCTGCTTCCACCCATCCGGGATCGAAGCCCTCCAGCCGGTAGCGGAACCGCACCTTCTCCGGATGCGAAAAGCTCAATGCGGTGTATTGAAGCTCCAGGCTATGCGTCCCGGCGCTCAGACGAACCTCCGAATCCGTTGGCAGCGGCCTTCCGTCGGCAGTGACCGTCTCGATCACCACCGGCGGAGCGGTGGAGTCCGTCTTCTCCGGCTGGATGGCCACAAAACCCTTTGCCGTGGGAAACCACACGCGGCCGCTGTGGTCCCGCCAGCCCGAAGGCTGCGACATCCGGTGGCATTCGATTGTTCGCATTCCGTCGCTGCGGTCATAGAGCGCGAAGTCCAGCCGCTGACGCGCGCCGGCCAGAATCTCATCGACCTGCTTCACCCGGATGCGGAGAATGCCCCGGCCTGAGCTAATCCAGTAAGAACCCACCCCATCGTCCACAATGCGATACAGCGGGCGGTCGGGCAATCCCTGCCGTCCCGTCAGCACGGTCGTGCGATTCCCGGTGATGGCGTAGAGGGTGCCGTGCAACGTCGTGGCGCAGATCCGGCCTCGGGAATCCTCCGCAATCGACGTCACCATGTCGCCCGGAATCCCCGGCGTTCGTGTGAACCCGGGGCGGGCGCCTTCAAAGTTGCCCATTCCGTCGGGCATCCCCGCCCAGATCCGCCCCCGCGAGTCCTCAAACAGGCTCGTAATTTCCTTGCCTGCAAGAAAAGTCGTCATGGGGCCGGTCGGCTTTCCGGAGGGAAACAGGAACAACCCGTTGTCCGATGTGCCCACCCACAGGCGATTGCTGCGATCGAACAGGACTGCCGACACATGACGAAACGGCGAACCCGGCTCCGCAAACTGGTCGTAGCGGCGCCCGTTGAATCCGTAAAGGCCCTCCCAGTTCCCGATCCACGGATTGCCCTGAGGATCGATGGCCAGGGCGCGTATCGTGCAATAGAGCGTGGGAACCGGCGTTGGCTGGCTCTGGAAAATCCCGTCGGCCTTCCGGTACAACCCTCCGCGCCAGGTCCCGAACCAGAGAGCGCCGCTGCGGTCCTCCGTCACCGTGGACGCGAAGTCTCCGCTCAGCCCTTCCGGAACACCGTAGGGAACAATCGCCGTATCGTTCCACCGGGTAAGGCCGCCGGCCCGTGTCCCGATCCACAGGTTGCCCTCCTGGTCTTCATACAGCGTACGGATGTAATCATCGGCCAGACCCTCGTGCGCTTTCCAGGAGTCCACGGCCCCATGCCGCACGCGGTACAGTCCCTGACCCCATGTTCCCACCCAGAGGACGCCATCCCGGTCCTTCAAAATCGCGACCACTGGGCCGGGGACCCCCGGCTGCGCGTCGACGCCAACGCCCGATTGCGTCTTCCGTACCCGAAACAACCCTTTCGAGGTCCCCATCCAAATGCCGCCGTCGCGTTCTCCCGCCACAGCGAAGATCTCCCCGTGCTTCGGATCGTTGGCGAGTATGCGCGACACTGTGCCATTGCGGGAGCAGAACAGGCCGTCGACGGTGGCGATCCAAACCGTGCCCTCGCCGTCGGTGGTGAGAACATTCCATGCCAGGTCGGGCGGTCCGGAGAGGCCCTCCACGCGCGTGAATGTGCCGTCCCGCAGTCGCATCACGCCGCTGCGGGTGCTCGCCCAGAGGTCGCCCGATGCGTCTTCGAGCTGCGCAAATACCGAAGCGCCAAGATCATACCTGGCGGTAACCTTCCCCTTCCAATGGCGATAGACCCACCCATCGAAGGTTCCCATCCACAGCGCCCCATCGCGGCTGGCCAGCATACTCAGGATCCAGCGTTGGGACAGGCGGAGCGCCGGATCGCTGTCGAAGCGTGTGAATCGAAGGCCGTCAAACCGCGTCAGGCCCTCATCGGTGCCAACCAGCAAATATCCGTCCTGGGCCGGCAATACCGCCATGACATAGTTCCGCGGCAGACCCTCTTCCACCTGCCACTGCTGCTTATGATATTGGGACATCAAGCGAGACGGATCGAGCCCCCAGCAGCCGAAACTCATCACGGCCAAACAAAAGCCCAGACGCCCAAGCACAACCATACGTGTAACATGTGGCACGGCGCCGCGTAGCGGAGCGCTTCGGAACCGCGCGCGCAAGCAAGCGGCACCCCAAAAGGCTGAAAGCTGACCGCTGAGAGCTGACAGCTATCAGCTATCAGCTATCAGCCATCAGCTAATTCAGTGCACCAGCGCGTTAATCTCCCGCACCACCTTCACATCGAACTTAGGCTTGCGATCATAGGTCAGCAGTCCATTAATCTCCTGCTCTACATCGGTAAGCTGCGTATAGCAAAGCCCGGCAAACCGGGGAAGCCGGGACAAGGCTTGATAGAGCCCGCGGAGCCGTTCCAAGGCGCTATCGGCGGTCTTTTCCACACCCGAGTAGCCCCAGGATTCGCTCGGAACCTGGTGGCCGGAGGGAATGAAGGCAATCCCGCCGAATTCGGAAAGCACCAGCGGAGCGCCCCGATAGCGATAGCCGGCGAGCACAGCGACCCGAGCGTTAGGCGGCAGGGGCTCACCGGGTTTGCCGGCATCTTTGTACTTTTCGTAGAGAAGATCGCCGCTGCGCGCGTAGTCGTGCAACGCCATCAGGTCCGTATGGTCGGTGTGCTCCCAGCCATCGTTATCGACCACCAGGCGGCTGCTATCGAGAGCGTGGGTGAGCGTGTACAACTCCTTGAGATGATTCTGCTGCCGGGGATCTCGCAGATTGGGCACCCCCCAGCTTTCGTTGATGGGGACCCAGATCACGATGGAAGGGTGGTTGTAATCGCGCTCGACCGCTTCGGTCCACTCCCGCGTGAACCGGGCGACATAGGCATCGTCAAAGAGATAGGCGTTGGCCATCTCGCTCGAAACCAGAAAACCCATGCGATCGGCCCAGTAGAGGAAGCGGGGATCTTCGAGCTTCTGGTGCTTGCGGGCGCCGTTGAAACCCATCTCCTTAGTAAGCCGGATGTCGTACTGGATGGCCTCGTCGCTGGGCGGCGTGAGGATGCTTTCGGGCCAGTAGCCCTGGTCCAGCACGAACTTGAGATAAGTTGGCCGCCCGTTGAGAAGGATACGCCCGTTTTCGACGGTGACCGAGCGGAAGCCGAAGTAGGACCGGACGCGATCGAGCACGACCGTGCCGCGGCGAAGCTCGAACGTTACCTCGTAGAGCTTGGGATTTTCCGGAGACCAGAGAGCAGGCTCGGTCACGGCGAGCGAAGCGGAGGCCCGTTCCCCTTCGCTGCGGCCCGCGGTTTCGGCCACGCGCTCGCCGGCAAAGGTCACGACGGCATCGAGTTCCAGTCCGGCCTGCGGCCGGGCAACGCGGGCGTCGAAACGGACGGTGCCGTCGAGCGCGGGAGTAATGCGCACCTTCTCCAGATAGCTCTCGCCCACTGCTTCCAACCAGACCGGCTGCCAGATGCCCGAGGTCCGGGTATAGAAAATGCCGCGCGACTTGGGCTCCCAATATTGCTTGCCGCGGGGGATGTAGCGGTCCTCCGGCGGATCTTCCGCGCGCACGGTGATGGAATTGGCTCCGGCGCGCAGATGAGGCGTAATGTCGAATGCGAACGGCGTATGGCCGCCCTCGTGGCTGCCGGCCAGATGTCCGTTGACCCAGACCATCGCTCGATAATCCACCGCGCCGAAGCGCAGCAGCACGCGTTTCGCCTTCCAGGCCGCGGTCAACGTGAACTCGCGGCGGTACCAGACCCAGGGGTGGAACGCCGTGTCACCGATGCCGCTGAGCTTGCTTTCAAAGCAATAGGGAACCATGATGCTGCGGGAAAACGTCTGCGTACCCAAGCCCCAATTGGCATCCAGACCGGCATTTCGATCGTCGAATTCGAACTGCCATTTTCCGTTCAGGCTTTGCCAGAGCTGGCGCTCGAACTGGGGTTGAGGATATTCGGGACGAGGCACCTGGGCAATGGCGAGCAGAGGCAGCGCCGCCAGGGCGAACAGAGACTTAGCCGGCATCGAGGCTTATTGTAGCCGGAATCTTTGTTGTTGACATCCGACAATAAGACAGCCATACTGTTGCTGTAGACACCCGACAATATGGGCCAGGAATCCAAACTCGATCTTCTCCAGGGCACCCTGGATCTGCTGATTCTGCGCACCCTCCAAACCGGTCCGCAGCACGGCTGGGCTATCTCGGAGCGCATCCAGCAGGTTTCTCAGGAGGTGCTGCGCGTCAACCAGGGCTCGCTCTATCCGGCGCTCCACCGCCTGGAGCACCAGGGCTGGATCAAGGCGGAATGGGGCATCTCGGAGATGGGGCGGCGTGCCCGCTTCTATCGCCTGACGCCTTCCGGCCGCAAGCAACTGGAACTGGAGACCGAAACCTGGGCGCGGATGACCGGAGCCATTGGGCGGGTGCTCGACATGGCATAGGCTCGAGAAGGCATGTGATGGGCTGGAACGATCTGCTATTGCGATTACGCGCGTTGGCCGGCCGGCGCCGCGCCGAAAGCGACCTGGACGAGGAATTGCGCTTCCACCTGGAGATGGAAGCACGCAAAAAGCGCCTGGCGGGGATGGACGAAGCACAGGCACGATCCGGAGCGCGCGTGGCATTCGGCGGCCTGGAGCAGGTTCGCGAACAATGCCGCGATGTGCGCGGCCTGACCCTCTTGGAAAATCTGGCGCGCGACCTCCGCTATGCCGTCCGGATGCTGCGGAAAGCGCCGGTATTCACCGCCGTGGCGGTGCTCTCCCTGGCGGTCGGAATCGGCGCCAATACCGCGGTCTTCAGCCTCCTGGACGTAGTGCTGCTGCGGATGCTGCCCGTACGGCACCCCGAGCAACTGGTGGTCCTGCGCTGGGGCGCCCACAAAGATCTGGATTTGACCTTCACCTGGTCCACGGGCAGCGGCGGCGGGCGCCTGGCCTGGACGCGCAACGTCTTTTCCTGGCCGGATCTGGTCGATATCCGCGCGCACAGCCGCACCCTCAGCGACGTCATGGGGTTTTCTCCCCTCGGATCCCTGAACGTGGCCTCCGGCAGCCGTGCATTTTCAGCCGGCGGCATGCTGGTTTCAGGGAACTACTTTTCCGCGCTCGGCGTGCGAACCCTTCTCGGGCGGCCCATTGCCGATGATGATGACCGGGCTGCCGGGCTCACCTCTGCGGTCATCAGCTATCGCTTCTGGGAGCGCATGTTCGGGTTCAGCCCGGATGCCGTCGGGAAAGTAATCGTGATCAACGGGCAGCCCTGTACGGTGATCGGCATCATGCCGAAGGAATTCTTCGGAGTCTCGGCTGGAGGATTCATGTGGAGCCCGGAAGTCGATATCGTCCTTCCGATTCTGGCGAAAGACCGGATGGATGGTGTGCGGACGAAGCGCATCGCCTGGACTGGCAATGACTGGTTCTGGATCCAGTTGATGGGCCGGCTCACCCCCGGGAGCACCGAAGCCGCTGTCAAAAGTGAACTAAGCGCCATGGTGATGGCCAACCTGCCGGAGGCAGCCCGGCAAGTTCTGGCTCACGATGCGCCCATGATCTATGTGGATCCTGGCAGTCGTGGACTGGACAGTTTACGCTCGACGTATCGCAAGCCGCTGCTGATCCTGATGGCGGTCGTCGGGTTAACCCTGTTGATGGCGTGCGCCAACCTGGCCGGCCTGCTGCTGGCACGCTCCACTTCACGGCGAAGGGAAATCCTGGTGCGGATGGCGGTAGGCGCCCGGCGCGGCCGGGTCGTACGGCAATTGCTGGTGGAAGGCGCGGTGCTCTCGGCGGCAGGCATGGCGGGCGGACTGATCCTGGGACACTGGGGCCTCCGGATCCTGCAAACGATGCTGGTTTCGGGCCTCTCCACTATCGAGGCTCCGGTATCGTTGGATCTGCGGGTGCTGGGCTTTACGGTCGTAGTGTCAGTGCTGACGACCTTTCTGTTCGCCCTGGTTCCGGCGATCCGCGCCACCCGCGTGGACGTGGCCGGCGGGTTGAAGGAAGACACCCTGGCTGCACCGGGAAAGCACGGCCTCGGAGCCGCGGGTGTTCTGGTAGCAGCGCAGATCGCGGTGGCGCTGGTCCTTCTGGCGGGAGCCACGCTGTTCACCCGCAGCCTGGCGAATCTGCGATCCGTGCCGCT
>CAZMRK010000078.1:0-10518 GCA_964568355.1 uncultured Solibacteraceae bacterium
GGCTGAGCGGGTTTATCCTGTACGGGAGGGATCCATGGTTTCGAGAAGAACATTTCTCGCCGGCACCATGACGGCAGCCTCCTCGGCGCGCATCTGGGGAGCGAATAGCCGTCTGCGCTTGGCGGTGATCGGTACAGGGGGGCGCGGCGCTTTCCATACGGCCAATCTGGCCAGGCGATCGGATGTGGAAGTGGCGGCCGTCTGTGATGTCTACAAGGTTCGCGCGCAGGCAGCCTGCCTCCGGGCTGGAATCCATACCGAAGTGGAACAGGATTACCGGCGCATCCTGGACCGGAAGGATCTGGACGCGGTCGTGATCGCCGTGCCGGATCACTGGCACACGCCCATCCTGCTGGACGCGCTGTCCTCGGGCAGGGACGCTTTTCTCGAAAAGCCAATGACCTTCCGCATCGAGGAAGGCAAGGCCATCGTGAACGCCGTGCGGAGCAGCCGCCGCATCGTCCAGATCGGCACTCAGCAGAAGAGCGGCCCGCATTTCCTCGAAGCCAGGCAGCGCTTCTTCGATTCCAGTCTGATCGGCAAGGTATCCCTCGTGCGTACCTGGTGGATCGCCAATCGCGGCTACCTGCGGCGCCCACCCACCGATTTCCACTATCGCCCCGACGAGCTGGACTGGTCGCGCTTCCTGGGACGCGCTCCCCGGCGCCCCTTCGATGCTCAACGCTATTTCGGCTGGTATGCCTATCGCGACTACTCCACGGGCCAGCCCGGGGGGCTGCTGGTGCACACCGCCGATGTCGCTCACTTCTTCCTGGGGCTGACCGCCCCCGCCTCGGTTGTGGCCAGTGGCGGCATCTTCGAGTTCCCGGAAGACCGCGATACGCCCGATACCATCAGCATCCTGGCCGAATATCCGGAACGGGTTGTGGTGACTTTCGACGCCACCCAGTCCAGCGTTCGGGACTCCGTGGACTGCGAATTCCACGGCTCCGGCGGCGTGCTGAACATCTTCCGCAACGGCTATACCTTCCGCTCGGCGGAAAAGGGAGCGCCGCCGATCGAGGTCAAAGGCCAGCCCTGCGATCCCGCCCACATGCAGAACTTCCTGGACGCGGTACGCGATCGCAAACAGCCCAACGCCGATGTGGTGTATTCCCACTACCTGGCAATGGTCTGCCATATGGGGAACCTGGCCTATGAGAGCCGTAGTCGGGTGGTTTGGAAATCCGAGTGGGATCCGGGCACTATCGCGTAAGCGGATCTTCCACCGAGGGCGGCGTGGCTTGGATCAGGCGGCCGAGCTCCGGCTCGAGCTCCTCCATCTTGCGCTTCATCTCCCAGGCGATCTCGCGATAGCTGAAGTGGCCTTTGACCCCGCTGCGCACGCGGGCGATGTATTCCACCTCGGCGAAATCCATCTTGAAGAGAAACCGCGAGCGGGCTCCAAAGGGCAGCAGGTAGTGGCTGCCCGGCGCGGGCAGGCGGTGTAAGGTGTCGAACGCATCGGTCATCGCCGATGCGTAAATCTCGCTGGCGCCGGCCTCTGCGATGAGCGCCGGCGTGTCGTACCCCAGATGGCCGGAATAGGCCTGGCGGAACTTTTGGCAGCGGCGATGGCGGTGCAGGTCGCGATAGGCCCCAATGTCGATCGACAAATCGTAGGCATAGAGGCCGCCGCGGAAGCCTGCCAACAGATCGTCGCGCCGGCTGCGGGAGCGCAGCGCCACATTCAGTACCTCCGCCCGCAACTCGTCGCCCCAGGCGCAGGCGATCTCGTAGAGGTCGCGGAACGGCCGGTCGGTCACCGGGTAGAGCAGCGTCGCCACGATATCGGCAGCCACCTGTTTGGGCTGCAACAGGTCCACCCGCTCCGCGGCGCTTCCGCTGGCGTGGGGTAGATTCTGCTCGGCCCACTGTTTCAGATCGGCTTGCGCCTGGGCGGCGTGGGTGTCCGGATCGGCGTGGCGCGCCAGCGTTGGCGCCAGCGGCTCGCCGGCAGCGCCTTCCTCCCAGAGACAATCCGGCGGGGCTGCGCAGGCTTGGGCGATCTCGTCCGCCAGCTCGCGTAACTCCTGGTATTCCGAGGCCTTCAGGCGCCGGATCTGCTTTTCAAGTGTACGGATGCTGGTGACCTGGCCGACATTGGTAGGAATGCCCCAGAAGAGCAGGTAGCGGGCTACGTCGAAGGCGCGGGCAGCGAGGTTCCGCTGGTAGGCCTCCGGCTTCATTTCGGGCGGCCGGGGCAGCTTCTCCGAGAGGCAGGCAAAAGCTAGTTTGTTGATCTGCTGATAGGCAGCCAGCAGGCGCGTGGCTGCCGCGCAGTAGCAAGCCGTCTGTTCCTCTTCCAGTTCCGGCGGGGTTACGAAGCCGGAGCGCGAAAAGTCCTGGTAACGGGAAGACTTCGCCTGGCCGTCCCAAAGCGATTCCTCTTCGATGTCGGTGGCCGCCAGTTCGGAAACTCCCTCGAAGCAGAGGACTGTATGGCCCAGGTCGGCGATGGAAGCGTGCCCGTACTGGAAGTAAAAACTCTCCAGAAATTTTTGAGAATCATGCGTGCGGACCCAATCGAGCGACTGGCGGATGGAATCAGGTGACCGGCTGTAGCGCGCCAGCGCATAGGCGCATTTCTCCGGAGGCATGGGAGCCACCGCCAGGACGCGCTTCGGTTTTGCTTCGGGCATGAAAACGCTATGATAACGAATTCAATGAAAATCCGAATCCAGCGGCTCCGTCCGGATGTGATCCTCCCGCGCTATGCCCATGGCTCCAAAGAAGATGCGGGCATGGACCTACATGCGATCGAGGACGCGCTCCTGGAGCCCGGCGTCCCGCGGACGGTGGCAACCGGGATCAGCATCGAACTGCCGCCAGGCTACGAAGCGCAGATCCGGCCGCGCAGCGGCTTGGCGCTCAAGCACGCCATCACCATGCCCAACAGCCCCGCCACCATCGACCCGGGGTATCGGGGAGAGATCGCCATCATCCTGATCAACCTGGGCAAGGAACCCTATCAAATCCATAAAAACGATCGGATTGCTCAGATGGTAATCGCCCGCTACGAGAGCGTGGAGTGGGAAGAGGGCGAACTGGCAGAGTCCCGGCGTGGAGCCGGCGGGTTCGGCTCTTCCGGCCGGTAAGCACCCTCAGGGGATATTCACTTTTCGCCGGCTTACCGTGGAGTCTTCCGCGGCGGGCTTGGCCGTGGCCCGGAGTTCGCACGGGCCTGCATGGGCCGGGATGCGCAGGTCGATCAGGCTGGTCTGCTGCCCCAATCCTGCCACCTCGAAGGCCGCCTCGTGGCGGGCTAGTTCCCGGCCATCCGCCGCCACCAGGGAGAGCACCAGGCTGCCGTGTACGGCCCGCGGATCGTCGTTCACCAGCATGACGGCAAAGCGGTGGTCCGCATCTCCGTCCAGAGACGGCTGCCAGAAATTCAGATACACGCCCAGGGGCCGAAACGCCTGGCTCATATAGTCGGCAAAGTGAGGCTCCAGTTCGAGCTTTGCGAGGTCGCGGAAGTGATCGGAAGTGTAGGCGCCGGGATAGCTGGAAGTCAGGTAGACAAAGTGCAGGACACCGGCGAAATTGCGGTGAGCGCGCCAGAATTCCGTCAGTCCAGCGAGATAGTAGGCATCGAGTTCGAACCGTTTTTCCGCCGAAGCATCCGGCCCGGCCAGACGAGCATAGACATCCTTGGTGAGTTCTGTCGGCGAGCCGTCGCGATTGAGCCACAGCCACCCGTACTCGTTGAGGATCACCGCGTGAGCGCTGGGGTGGGCGGAGTTGGTGCTCTTGGCTCCGGTCATCTTCTCCAGGTCGGTGACCTCGAAGCCTTTGCCCAGGCGGATGAACTGGTAGGGATGATCTTCGACCGGGTCGTCGGGACCGACGGGCTGGTTATAGCCGTTCTCCCAAGGCCGATCGGAGAGATCGAGATGCCGGACGGCCCGGATGATCTCTTCGAGCACGTCTGCGTGGGTCTCGTTGTCCGCGTCCCAGATCACCACGCTGGGATGGTTCCAGTTGTCCTGCATCCACTCCCGGTATTGGCGGATCATCTCGGCCGTATCCCACTGCTTGTGGTATCCCCAGACGAAGAACTCGTTTTGAATCAACAGGCCGGTCTCGTCGGCGATCTCCAGCCAGCGGTCCGGCACAGGGCCGATGCAGAAGCGAAAACTGTTCCAATGCATGCGCTTCGGGATCTCCGCCAGCAGTTTGCGGACCCAGGCATCGTTCCAGACCAGATCCTTCGATTGGGGATCTTCGAAGAAGCGGTGCAGCGTGATATTCGATCCACGCAGGAAGTAGGGCTTGCCGTTGAGATAGGCGCGCCGGGTGGCCGTATCGAAGCGGAACTCCCGCATGCCGAAGCGTGTGGCCAGGGTATCACCGCCCGTGGTCGTCTCCAGGCGGTAGAGATGCGGATCTTCCGGACTCCAGAGCCGGGCGCCGGGCATGGGAACGGTCAGGCGAACGCTTTTCTCCTCGCCGCGGGCCAGCGGTACGCGGGCGCTTGCGGAACGGCCTTCGACGCGATGGGTCAGGGAAAACGTACCGGCAGGACCATAATTCCGCAGACGCGTCTCGATCAGGACCTCCGAGGAAGCCAGGCGAGGCGCCACCTGCACGTTTTCGATCACCGGGTTATCGGCCAGCAGGAGGGCGACCGAGTCGTAGATGCCGGGCGTCCACAGCGTCTTCTCGTTATCCGTCCCGGTGGGGGCGGTTTCCGGAAGTACGGCGGGATGCGCTCCGACGCGAATGACGAGCGAGTTCTCTCCCTGCCAGGAAACTCCACTAGTCAGATCGAAATACCCGGCAGTGAAACAGCCCAGGTGCTCGCCGACTTTGCGGCCGTTGAGCCAGACGGCGGTACCGAATTGGGCCTTGCCGATGCGCAGCAGGGCGACGGCGCGGCGGGCCGGCAGGCGAAAGCTGGTCCGATACCAGAAATAGTTGCGGTTCTGGTGCGGGATGCCGCGGCTACCGGCCTTCGCCGAAGCAGGCAGGAGCTTGAGACGCACCATCTTTTCTACACTTTCCGGGCTGTCGAAACGATCCACATCGGGGAAAGGTGGCTGCGCCAGGTGGACGAGGCCGGGCACCTTCACACGGTGCTGGAAGGCGGCCGGCATTTCGGAGGCAGAGAGGCTTTCTTCGATATCCCAGGATCCATCCAGCGAAACCGTCTGGCGTTCGCCAAATACCGGGATTGCCAGGGCCAGCAATCCGAAGGTGACAATACGGCCCATTTGTCCTATTCTACAAGCAACGGCGGAGCTGATGAACAGCAAACAAGCTGTCCTGGCCTCTTTGGCGCACAAAGCACAGGACCGAATCCCGATGGACTTCGGGGGGACATCGGTTACGGGTATTCATGTCAGCGTGGTAGCAGCCTTGCGGGACTATTTCGGACTCGAAAGGCGGCTGGTGAAGGTGCATGAACCCTACCAGATGCTGGGTTGGGTCGAGGACGATCTGAAGGAAGCCATGGGCATCGATACCGCGGGAGTATTCCCTCGGAATACGATGTTCGGCTTCCCGAACGAGGACTGGAAAGCCTGGCGGCTGCCCGACGGGCTGGAAGTGCTGATATCGAACCGCTTCGTGACCACGCGCGACGAGAATGGCGACATCCTCGTCTATCCCGAAGGCGATAGCTCCGTGCCGCCAAGCGGGAAAATGCCACACGACGGCTATTTCTTCGACAGCATCGTGCGCCAGGAGCCGATTGACGAAGAGCGGCTGAATCCGGAGGACAATCTGGAGGAGTTCGGTCCGATCTCCGACGAAGACATGGCGCATCTGAAGCGCGAGACCGATCAAGCGGCGGCTTCGGGAAAGGCGGTCATCGCCAGCTTTGGGGGGACGGCCTTCGGAGATATCGCCCTGGTGCCCGGACCGTTTATGAAGCGGCCCAAGGGGATCCGGGATATCACCGAGTGGTATGTCTCGACGCGAACCCGCCGCGACTACATCCACCAGATCTTCTCCCGGCAGTGCGAGATCGCCGTCGCCAATCTGGAAAAAATTCATGCCGTGATCGGGAATCGCGTCGACGCGGTGTTCCTGTGCGGCACGGATTTCGGCACGCAGACGTCCTCGTTCTGCTCCGAGCAGTCGTTCCGGGAACTCTACTTTCCCTATTACAAAAAGGTAAATGACTGGGTTCACAGCCACACGACATGGCGGACATTCAAGCATTCCTGCGGATCGGTGGTGCGGTTTATTCCTGCATTCATCGAGGCGGGCTTCGATATCTTGAACCCGGTGCAGTGCTCCGCGGTCGGGATGGGTGCGGAGTTTCTGAAGGCCACCTACGGTGACAAGCTGGTCTTCTGGGGAGGTGGCGTGGATACCCAGAAGGTGCTGCCATTCGGCACGCCGGAGCAGGTGCGGACGCAGGTACGGGAACGCTGCGAGGTTTTTTCCAAGGGCGGCGGGTTCGTTTTCAATACGATTCATAACATCCAGGCACGGACGCCGGTCGAGAACGTGGCTGCCATGCTGGATGCGGTCCGGGAGTTCAACGGCGGGGGACGATAGGAGTACGTTATGTCCGATTTGCAGAAGCTACATGACGCGGTGCTGAACGGCGACGCGAAGACTGCGGTTGCCGTAACCAAGGAGGCGCTGGCCGACGGCGTGGATCCGTTGGAACTGGTCACCAAGCATATGGTGCCGGCCATGGACGAGGTAGGAAGGCGCTTCGAGTGCGAGGAATACTTCGTACCGGAGTTGCTGATTTCGGCCCGCGCCATGAAAGGCGCTCTGGAGCTGATCCGGCCGCTGCTGGCGGCGCGCGGAGAGGAGCCGGCCGGACGTGTGGCGATCGGCACGGTCAAAGGCGATCTGCACGATATCGGGAAGAACCTGGTCGCCTCCATGCTGGAGGGCGGCGGGTTTGAGGTGATCGACCTCGGCGCCGATGTTCCCCCGGAGAAATTCGTGGCGGCGGTACGGGAAAAAGGCGCGAATGTCGTGGCGCTTTCCGCGCTGCTGACCGTAACGATGCCTTCCATGAAGACCACGATCGAGGCGCTTCGCGAGGCGGGTGTACGGGACGCGGTCAAGATCATGGTAGGGGGTGCGCCGGTGACGGCACAGTATGCCCACGACATCGGGGCGGACGGCTATAGCGACAACGCCACGGGCGCGGTGGCACTGGCTCGCCAGTTGACGGCGGCTCGCAAGGAAGCGATTCCGGCCTCCTGAGGGTAGCGCTGCAACCTGATGATTCAGTTCGCCCGCTTGCTGCGCGCGCGGTTCAGTGCGGGCACTGAGCCACGCGCGCGAAGGATCGCTAAAAGTGGAAGCGCAGGGCGAACTGCATGATGCGCGGGTCGGCGGCGAGCGTGGTGATGGAGCCCACGGCGCCGCTGCTCAGGTCGGAGTTCGGTTTGCCGAACTGCGGCGTATTGGTGAAGTTGAAGACCTCCCAGCGAAACTCCAGGCCGGTGCGTTCGGTGATGGGGAAGTCGCGGTGCAGCGCGAAATCGAAGACGTTGGTATGCGGACCGCGAATGATGTTGCGGCCGGCATTGCCGTACTGCCCCGGAGACTGTAGCGCGAAAGCATTGATGCCATTCGGGCTGATTGCGCGGCAGGCGGAGTTGGTGGAGGCATAGAACCAGCAACTCACGTTACCCAGAATTTGCGGCGTGCCGATCACGTTGGGAACTGCCACCTGGGTGCCGTTGGAATCGATGGAGTTGCCAATGGCGCCGCCAGAACTCACCGTGAAGGGCTTGCCGCTGGCGAAGGTGTAGGAACCGCTGGTCCGGAAGCCGCCTACGATCCAGGAAAGCAGCCCATGGTTCGCGAAGGGCCTTCCTTTCCCGAAAGGTAATTCGTAGACGTAGCTGAATACCACGCGGTTGCGGCTATCGAAGTCACTCAGTCCACGCCAGGAGGCGAAGTCGCGGATGTTCTGGGCTCCTCCGGAGCCCAGCGATTCCAGCGGTTCGGAAACGTTGTCGATGTTCTTCGAGAGAGTATAGGCCAGACGGAACGTCAGGCCATGTTGCATCCGGTGCTCCAGGGTGAGATCCAGGCCCTGATAGGTGCCGTTCCCCAGCGGATTGGTGAACTCCAGGTAGCCGAATGCCGGGTAGGGGAGGACGCCGTTGAGAGGCTGGTTGGCATCGTAGATGGCGTTGATGTGGGTGGTCTTGCTGCCCACGTAATCGGCTTCCAGGAAGAGGCCGAGCGGGAGGCTGCGCTGGATACCGAAGCTCCACTGCTGCACGTAGGGGAAGGGATCCTCCACAGGAATTGATCGAATGTGAACGGATTTGTAATTGAGCGCGGCCGGATCGAGGAAATTGGCTGGAAAGCCTTGCTGCAGGAAAAGGACCGGCTGCGTGGCCGTGGAAGGAACAGCCGGGGTGTTGTTCACCAGGAAAGGCGGGTTGAGGGTGGTCTGATTTTCGCTGCCGTTGCGATCGAGCATCGAGTAGAAGATGCCGTAACCGGCGCGCAACACCGTTTGCGGATCGATCTGATAGGCGATGCCCACGCGCGGGGCGAAGTTGAGACGGTTGGGCTTCACCGTGGAACGGTCCTGCAGGCCGCCATCCTTGGCATAGATCAACTGGCCCGTGGCGTAGTCGAAGTTGGAGATGTGATTCTTACCTTCGAGCAGCGGCGAAGCGAAATCGTAGCGCAGTCCGAGATTCAAAGAGAGTTTGGGCGTGACTTTGTAGTCGTCCTGGGCAAAGAACGAAAACATGTGGAGGCGCTGATCGGCAAAGTAGACATTGGAAAGCTGGGCATTCTGCACATAGCCGAGCAGTCCGTCGGCATAGGACAGCCCGGTGCCGGAGACGCACTGATTTGCGGCATTGCGCTGGCAGGTGAAGATCCGGTCGAAGCCGATGGTGCCGCGCGTACCGGGAACGTCCATGAAGTTATTGCGCATGGGGGCGTGCAGGTTGGCGCCAAATTTCAACTGGTGGCGGCCCAGATTCCAGGAGAGCGAGTCGGAAAACTGAAACTGCTGGGTGATCTGGAACTTGGGCAGGAAGGCCGGGGAACCGATGAAGGTGTTGAAACCGGTGAACGTGATCAAGGGAACGCCGCCGTCAATGGCGGGATTCTGCGGGACGCCGGGAACGAAATCGGAGGTGTGGTTGAGACCGAAGGGATCCTGTGCAGCAAAGGAATTGTCCCGGGTGAACCCCACGCGAAATTCATTCACCAGGCGCGGTGAGAGGACGCGCGTCCAGCCGATGACGGCTCCGTGATTGGTCAGGTGCTGCCGCCCGAAGGCCGAAGTCGAGGTGCCATCAGCGATGCCGCCGAAGTTCCCGGGGATGAAGCGACTGCGGTCCGCCCAGCTATAGCGCCCGAATACGCTGTCGGCGGAGGTGGGCGTCCAGTCAACGCGCGCGCTGTAGCGGTCATTGTCATCGGTCAAGGCGCCGTTGCGCGCAAAGTTGTTGTTTTGCCCGGGCAGATTGGCCTGTGGGAACAAGGCCATGACCTTTTGCATGGAAGCATCCAGACGGCCAGTGGGAATCTGATTGTTCGGGAAGGGTTGTTGCGTGGTGGGATCGTAGATGACGGGGTACGCGCCGAGACCGGCCGCGGCGGCGGCAGCATTGCTGAAATCGCCGATGCGCTCATTGGGCAGGGGGACGGTGGTGATCCGCGAGACTCCGTTGTTGATGCGCGTACTTTCCCAATCGAAGAAGCCGAAGAGCTTGTCCTTGATGGCCGGTCCACCGATGTTTCCACCGAACTGGTTCCGTTGATTCTTGGGTTTCACCAAGCCGTTGCGATTGGAGAAAAAGTCATTTGCGTCGAGGACATTGTTGCGCAGGTATTCGTACAAAAGGCCGTGGAACTGATTCGTGCCGCTCTTGGTGGTGACCACGACCGCGGCTCCGGGACTGCGACCGTATTCGGCCGAGTACGGGTTGGTGATGACCTTGAATTCCTGGATGTCGTCCACGGAAGGCCGCACGGCCTGCGTGCTCAGCTCCTGCACGTTCTCCGAGAAGGTATTGTTGTCGACGCCGTCCAGAATAAAGTTGTTTTGCAGCGAGCGCACGCCGTGAACGTTGAAGCCGCCGGTGCGGCCGGCGCTGGTGGCGCCGCTCTGCTCGGTGTAGCGGTTCCCTTGCACTCCGGCGACGAGATTGAGCAGGTCGTCCCAACTTCGCAGGGTCAGAGGGAATTTTGAGACGAAGGTGTTGTCCACGACGGTTCCCAAGGTGGCGTCGTCGGGGGAGAACTGCGGCGCGGTCGAACGCACTTCGACCGTAGTGCCCACCTGGCCAACGGTGAGAGTGAAATCCAGGCGGGCCTTCTGGGCGGTCTGCAAGGTGACCGGCTGCTCTGCCTTCTCGAATCCGGCGTGTTCGGCGGTAACTTCGTACTCCCCAATGGGTAGCGTGGCGAAAGAATAATAGCCGCTGCCGTCGGTCAGAACCTGCCGGCTGACATTGGTGGACTTATTACGAGCCGTAACGGATACACCCGAGATCACGCCCTGGCTGGCGTCGGTGACTAATCCGCCCAGGCTGGCGCTGCTGACCTGAGCGGAGGCGA
>CAZMRK010000079.1:0-7161 GCA_964568355.1 uncultured Solibacteraceae bacterium
CGCCGCGCAGCATCGCTTCCACCACGATGCGCGAGCGGGCTTCGGCCCATAGCGAGGGCACCAGCAGCACGCGCGTGCGCGCCAGAATCCGGTCGATGTCGTCCTCCGGTTCCAGCACGGTGATGTTCGGATAGCGCGCCAGAGCGGCGTAGTCATCCTGGCTGGTGCCCCAGGTGGGCACGGCCGCGAAGCGCGTCTCGGGCATCCGGGCGGCCAGTTCCAGAAAGATGGAAATGCCCTTCACCGCGCAGGGATTCACCAGCGTGACGAACTCGTTCTCGAAGCGCCCCAGTTCGGGCCAGGGCCCCGGTTCGAGCAGCGAGATCGGCACGTGAATCGCCTCGATGCTGCTCCATTTGCGGATATAGTCGGCGACGTACTGGCTCACTCCCACAGCGCCGTCGACGCGCCGCAGCATGGCCGTGTGCGCCTCGCTGAGGAAGGCGCAATCCGGGCCGAAGGGCAGCGCCAGCGTGGCCCGCGCCAGGTAGACCACGCGCGCCTCCCCTGCTTCCAGCGCCGCGCCCAGCAGCAACTGCGTGGGATCGTCGGTCGAGGTCAGGATCACCGCGGGCGCGAACTCCGCGATGCGTTCGGCGAAGTACGTGCGCAGGTGCGGATGGTGCGTAGCCACATGTACCTCCACGCCCTGGTGACGGAAGCGGACTACGCCGCCGCGATCCGCGAGCACGGTGACCGAACGCGCCGCCAGCTCTTTCAGGAACCCGGCATGTTGCTGCTCGCCGAAGCTGCCGATGCGCGCCACCACCAGGCACTCATGCCCGCGCGCCGCCAGCGCCTCCATCAGCAGCCGGTTGGACTTGTCGCCTCCCCCGTGCGAGGGATAGTAGAGCGAATTTTGCGCCAGCAGAATGCGCATCAGTTCGCCTTCGCGCTCCCTCTGCGGCGCAGCCGCTCCAGCAGCAGCGCACGCTTCTCGGGTGAGAGATCCTGCAGCGCGCTGTGCCGTGACGGCGGCGGAGCGGCAGCCGCCGCGTGAAGCGACCCTAGATACCGTTCGAAATCACCGGCCTGGAGGCCGCCCACGAAAGCCAGCGCCGCCTGGCGCGCGCGATGCGATTCCGCCTGGTAGGCCGCCCGGTCCGAGAGCAGCTTCTCCACGGCCTGTACCCACGGTTCGATCTCCATCTCCGGAAGCACCGGTGACGGCATCCCACGCTCGTCGAAGCTGGCTTCGTAGCGCTCGATTCCAGGAGTCGGCACTACCACGCCCGTGCCCATCTGGGCCTCCTGGAGACCGCCGGCGCCGCTCGAAATGACCGGGATTCCGTGCAGCATCGCTTCCACCACGCTCAGTCCGAAGCCCTCGTACCAGAGCGAGGGCATCAGCAGTACCCGCGTCCGCGCCATCATCTCCACGATATCGCGGCAGTTCGGCAGGATTGTGATGTTGGGCCGGCGGGCCAGCCCGGCGCGATCGGCGGCCGTGGTGCCCCAGCCCGGCAAAGCGCCGAACTGCTGATGCGGCAGGCGATCGGCCAGGGCCAGCAGGATCGAAATGCCCTTCACCGCGCAGGGATTGACCAGGGTCAGAAGCCCGCGCTCGAAACAACTGACATCGGGCCACGGACCCTCGCCGTAGATCGGCGGGTGGATCACCGCCGCGTCGCGCCCGGTGTGTTCGCGGATATACGCGGCCATGTGCTGCCCGATGGCCACCACGCCGGCCGCTCCGGCGACCAGGCGCGTACCTTCCTCATCGCGGTTCCAACTGGCGGGGCCGAACGGAAAAAACTGCGGCGTATGCGCCAGGTAGACGACGCGGCCGGGCAGTTCCTGCGCCGCCGAGCGCAGCAGCAGGTGGCTGATATCTTCGGAGGAAGCCAGCACCCAGTCGGGCTGGAACTCGCGGATCTGCGCGCGCAGCACGGCTGCCTGTCGGGCGGCGGTTGAATAGACGCGCAGCCGTCCGCGCTCGAAAGCCTCTACGCCTTCTTCGGTGGGGACGGGATGCCAGCCTTCGTAGGTCCGCTCTTCCAGGCTCTGGCGCTGCCTTCCGGCCGCATCGCCGAGCGCCGAAGCGACGACGCGGCAATCGTGACCGGCTTCCGCCAGGTGCTTCAGCCAGACCAGATTGCTGCGCGTCGCGCCTCCTCGCGGCGGCAGGTAGGAGGCGTTAGCGGTCAGCAGGATTCGCAAGAGCCGCCTTCCCGGGCCAGCAGTTCGCGCACTTCCTCGTCGGACATCCCTTCGATCTCCGCGAGAAGCGCCGCGTAGTCATCTCCGCCGCTCTCGGCGATCTGGCTCAACTCGATCGCCTTGGCCGTTTCGGCTACCGTGAACGAACCGCTGTAGACCAGCTCCATCGAGAGGCTCGCGCCCAGCTCGCTGCGCAGCTCGGCCATCAGCTCGACGGCCAGCAGCGAGTGACCGCCCAGGTCGAAGAAATCGTCGTTCACGCCCACCGGATGGATGCCCAGGCGGTGGGTCCAGATCCCGGCGATGCGCCGCTCCAGGTCGGTGCGCGGCTCTGCGTAGGCGGTGCGCAGCGGCGGCCGGCCGCGCGTCGAGCCGAGCACGCTTGCCAGAATCTTCTCCGGTTCGCGCCATTCGCCGGCGATGCGCGCGTAGGGGACGCTCTTGCGCCCGCCCTGCCTGGCGGCAGGAGCCCGTTCGGCGGGGGCCTGGCGGCGCGCCTGCCCCGGCCGGTAGACGAGCGCGGCGGCGTAGGCCGTGGGGAAGCGGAAGCGCGGAGCATCGCCGCCGGTATCGCGGAATTCCAGACCGATTTCTTCCAGGAACAGCAGCGCCGGACGGTTCCGCGCGGTGCGGACGAACGGTAGCTCCACGGTTTCGAGGCCTTTCGCCTGGGCGATGGAGCCGAGCTCGCGCAGCATCCGATGCTCCACACCCCGGCCCAGCGCGCGGCAGCTCAGCAGAAACATATCCACCACCAGCGCGCGGTCCTCGACGCGGTAGAGCATCAGCCCGGTGAGGCCGTAGGCGCCGAAGCGGTCGCTGACATGAACGGTCCGGCATTCCAGATCACCGGAGGCCACCAGCGCCTGGATCTCGGCTTCCGAACGGCGCCGCGTGGTCACGTTCATCTGGTTGGTGCGCTCGGTCAACTGGGCTGCCCGCCGCAGTTCGCCGGGAGCCAGCGGCGTGATTTCCACCACCAGTTGCAGCGATTCCAAAAATGCTTCGAGACTGGGGGCCTCGGCCTGGGCCCGGCCGCGCTCGCGCTCTTCGGCGTAGAGCTGATTGCGGCGGCGGTCCTCCTCGGTCACTTTGGCGGAATCGAAGGCCCAGACGTGCCGCAAGAACGCCGGGATCTCCGCTTCCGGGGGCAGCGTGAGCGCCAGCACGTCCGGGCAATTCGCTTCCACTTCGCTGCACTCTTTGGCGCTGTCGTCCAGCAGGATGAAGCCGTCCAGGCCCAGGCTCAGCTCCTCGGCCAGTTCTTGCAGGTTGACGGCTTTGGAGTTCCAATTGATGCGCTGGCCGGCGAAGTGCTCGGGGCGCAGGACCATGCCGGGCTGCAGCGCAAAGGTATCCTGCACATCCTCGGGGTTGTTCTTGCTCACCAGGCAGAGCAGTTTGCCGGCATCGTGCTGGGCCAGCATAAATTCCTGCAGTGCGCGCCGCTCCGGCCCGATGGTGACGCCCTGCGGTCCATCCTCGCCGCAGACGCCGCTCCACAACGTATCGTCGCAATCGAGCGCGATTACTTTGTAGGGCCGCAGGCGCAGCGCGTGGATCCTGCGCATGACCATGGTGCCCAGCGCGCAGAAAAACAGCGGCGTATAGGGCACGTGACCCAGTTCGTCGCCGTGGGGGCTCGATGGATCGGCCACCGGATAAAGCGCCGCGATCTCCGCCGGCGTGATCACGTGGACGGTATCCCAGGCGCCGGCCGCCGCGGCGATGCGCTCCTCCATCTCGCGCTGGATCTGGACGGGGAATCCGGGCGAAGCCGGGCAGATGACCACCACCAGCGGAGCCGCGAACGTCCGCGCGGCCGATCCCAGGGCATCGAGGAAGCGCTCGACATGCTGGCGCAGTTCCTCCTCGCCTGCGGCGGCCCAGTCTTCCAGGCGTACCAGCACCACGTTGGCTCCGTGGCGATTGGTGGCAGCCAGGCCGGTTGGGTCCAGCAATTGCTGAAACACCTGGCGGTAGAGAGCGAAGCGGATCTCGCCGTTCCAGGATAATTGCCGCATCCAGAAAGCGAGCGTATTCCGGATGCTTTCCGCAGTGAAAGTGGCACTGACCGTGAGTGTGAGCGGAGATTCGGGGAGGAAGGGATCGACTGGCATCGGCTACGAGGGCAGCGTCGCGCAAACGGGACGCCTCAACCGCAAGTCTATCATGCGGCAGGCGGCCTTCGCGGACGCTGCCCTGAGCCGGGCGCTTACTTCACGGTGATCAGCGCGCTGTTGCTTTTTTCTTCATTCACCGAGATCACCAGCGGATAGGTGCCCGGCGACAGGCTGGGGACTTTCAGGTTCACCTGGAAGAGGCCGATGAAGTCCGGGGTCATCCCGGCGAAAGCCACTTCGGCGGGTACCCCGTTGATGGTGGCGGTGACGATGCCCTTGGGCCGCGAGAGCGGATCCCGGCCGGCGCGGTTGCCGGTGGCCACCGGGTTGTCGAGCTGTCCGGCGCCGCTCAGATAAGCCACCACGTAGCTGTTGGCGTCCGCGCCGTTATCGGCATTGTTGGTGGAGTAGTCCTGGTTCTGCACGACTGCGCGCTTCTGCCCGAATTGGAAGATACCGGGCGCCGCCGCGGAGACCGTCACGCTGCCGGCCGGGCTGGAAACGCCGTTCACCGTTACGATAACCGGCACCTTGGCGCCCTCGGCGACCTCATAAGGCACCTGCGCATTGATCTGCTCGGGGCTGACGAAGACCAGCGGAGCCGCTTTGCCGCCGATGGTCACCGTGGTTCCGCCCAGGCTGGAGGGCAGCGGTACGGTGTTCGCGGTTTGCAGGGAGGTGGCCAGGCTGCTGCCGAAGATGCTGAATAGGGAACCGGGCGCTACTTTGGGCGTAAAGCTGGCGGCGTGCACCACACCGCCCGCGGAGATCTCCGGCGCGGCCTTCACTTCCAGCGTAAAGGAGCCCACGTAGTCGAGGTTGTGGTTGCTTTTTGCCTCATTGGGGCTTACGCGGTCCTTGTTGAAAACCGATTCGGCGGAGAATTGAAACGCGGTGAGGGTGACCTCGGTCTGGCCCGACTGATAGACCAGCGTATTGGGCGATTTTACGGGGTAACCGGTCAAATTCTCCGTATTTCCCGCATAGGCGGCGAAGGGCGGGAAGAACTGGGTGGAGGCGGCGTTCATCGCGGCCAGCGCCGAGATCTGCGGCGTATCGGACCGGTCGAAGTGGAAATCGATGGTGTAGTAGCCCCAGCTTCGCGAGTTTTCTTTTTCCACATAGATGGTGTAGGTGTGCGTTCCGGCGGAGAGCGTCAGGTCGACGCCGTTCTGCTGCGGGCCCGGGCCGTTGATAATGGCGCCGTCGAGGTCATCGCCGCGGACCAGAAAGATGCAGGGATGGCCGCCGTGATTGGTCGTCTTGAAACGGTGCGCACCGACTCCCTGGATCTGACCGTCGGCGTCAGTGGAAAAGATCTGGATGGCCGTGAGCTTGACTGCCGCCTGCGCGGAGAATGCGGAGATCGCCAGAAGTCCCAGGCCAAAAAATGAAAAGACTCGTGAAGTGTTCATGTTCGCTCCTGGCCGTAACGCGGAGCGAAGCGAAAGAGTGTGTCAGTCCTGCGGAGGTTCCGGTTTTAGGTGAAACTGGAGGTATGGGTTTTCTCGACAACCTGGAAAATAACCTGAAGAGCCTGGAGTCGCAGGACGAATCCAGCGGACGGGAGCAGGTGAAGCAGAGGGAGTCCGCGCGCCAGGAGGTGCTGGCGGCGGCGCCCTATGCGGAGCTCCTGAAGAGCTCGCCGTATACGGCGGAGCTGCTCAAACAGGTTACCCGCGCGGGCCACGCCGCCCGCATGAAGGTCCATCTGGCCTGGCTAGGCACCACGCTGCGCCTGGAGGCCAGGGAGCACCGGCTGGAGTTGCGCCCGACGCCTGCCGGTGTGGTGGCGGTGTTCCTGGACGGCAGGCGGGAAGCCCAGACGCAGCCGGTGGATTTCGAAGCCGATCCCCGGAAGCTGGCCGAAGAATGGGTTCAATCGGTTATGGCAGCCGGGTAGCCTGGCGGGAGGCAAGCTGCCACCGTCCGTTCTGGCGGACCCAGACGTGGGTGATATAGAGATTGGCGACGCCGGTCTGGACGGTCTTGATCATGGCGTTGTGGGTGACGACCGCGGTCTGGCCGAACTGGCGGATTTTCACGGCGGTAAAATCGATGGCCTGGTAGGTGGTGGTTTTCAGGGCTGCCAGGAAGTCCGCCTTGGTCTCGGTTTTGGCGGCCGAATGGGTGTAGAGAAGATCATCGGCGAGGATCTTATCGAGAGCAGCCTGGTCGTTCTTTAAAACCGCCTGGGTCCATTCTTTTTCGGCTGCGGCGATCGCCTTTTCGACGGCCGGGGTGGGCTGGCCGGCAAAGGCGCAGGCAGCCAGCAGTACGAAGGGAAACAGATTACGGAGTTTACGCATCGCTGCTATTGTAATCCGCAGTCCATTCTGCCGCCGTGGTAACGTTCCGCTAGCGGTGGAACATCTTTAGAGGTATGCGAAAACTGTTTGCTTTTTCCGTGCTTTGCGCAGCAACACTGCTCGCCGCAGCAGCTTCGGCGGCGGATGTGACGGGAAAGTGGGTGGCCCAGATGCCAGGGCCCGGCGGCCAGACCCGGGAGGTCACGTTCAATTTGAAGGCGGACGGTGACAAATTGACCGGAACGGTTACGACTCCTCGGGGAGAGAGCGAAATCTCCGACGGCAAAGTGGAGGGGGATCACATCTCTTTCACGCAGACGTTTGAATTCAACGGGAACTCGATGAAGATCCTGTATGACGGCAAGGTTAACGGAGACCAGATCGAGTTTACGCGGAAGCGCGAGGGTGGAGGCGGCCAAGGCGGCCAGGGTGGACGAGGAGGCCGGGGAGGACGAGGCGGAATGGGCGGAACGTTCACGGCCAAGAGAGCTTCTTAGGCATTCAGACACACTACGGCCAGGCGAGGGGGATACGACGGGGGATGCAAGAACCGTCACCGCCGCGGTGCC
>CAZMRK010000080.1:0-12381 GCA_964568355.1 uncultured Solibacteraceae bacterium
CGAGAGCGGGAAGCCCACCCCAATGACGCGCAAGGACTGGGAAGAAGTGCGCCGCGAAGCGGTGAAGCACTTGGAGGCACGCAAGTCCAGGAAAACTGCGTAGTGGCCCGTGTCCTGAAGCGGGACGCCGCCAGGCGCGACCTGGTCGCCCAATGGGTCTGGTACGCCGAAAGTGCAAGCATTGAGGTTGCAGACCGATTTCTCTTCGCTGCGGAGAAAACGCTAGCTTTTCTGTCCACACAACCGGAAATCGGCACGCCGCTTTCCGTCGGCAAGGCTGAACTCCAGAGGATACGTCGATTCCCGATCTCAGATGGCTTTGATAAAGATTCTGCTTTTCTACTTTCCATTGGAGGATGGAGTCGACTTGATTCGCGTTGTGCACGGAAGCCGGGACCTCGCATGGCTTTTGGGCGATAGTCCCCGGGATTGAACCCATGGTGCGTGGATGTTTTAGCATTGGAACCGGCCACTCTTGCGCGAAAGTTTGGTCCAACTTTGCTAGCATGGCGCAATGGCCGGCCCTACTCGTCGTCACTTCCTGAAGTCGGCCGGAGTGGCTGCCGCTCCTGCCGCGTCTTCCTCCAAGAGAGCTTACCGGCGAACCCGTTTTGCGCCCGCCGGGCAGTTGCAAAAGCTCAGCGAGAACCTCTACGTCTTCGAGGATACCTGCCGGGTCTATGCCATCCGGGACGGGGTGCGCTGCGTACTCATCGACTTCGGCTCCGGCAAGATCCTGGATCACTTGCGCCAGTTGGGGATCACTCATGTGGATTGGATCCTCCACACCCACCACCATCGCGACCAGTGCCAGGGCGATTACCGGGCGGCGCAGCAGGCCATTCCGATCGCCGTTCCCGCCCACGAACGCCACCTGTTCGCCGACGTCGAAAACTTCTGGCGCAACCGCCGGATCTTCGAGCTGTACTATGTTCGCAACGACTTCAATACGCTGACCGAAAGCATTCCGGTGGCGAAGAGCCTGCAGGACTATTCCACGTTCCACTGGAACAAGCTCGACTTTTTCGTGCTGCCCACGCCCGGACACACCCTGGGCGCGGTGACCTTACTGGCTACCATCGACGGCAAAAAAGTGGCCTTCTCCGGCGACCTGGTGTACGCGCCGGGAAAAATTCTCACGCTTTATGACACGCAGGTGAACTATGGCGGCTCGGAGGGGATCGATCTGGGGATTTACTCGCTGGCCCGCTTGCGGGAGCTCAAGCCGGAGCTGGTGTGCCCGTCGCACGGCGCTCCCATGCCCGATCCGGACGGAGCCCTCGCGGAGACCATGCGCCGTCTGGCGGAATACTACACGTTCCAGACCGGCTCCGAGCCGAGCGAGACCTTCCGGCCCTATGCCGTCAGCCCCCACTTCGTCGCTCATTACCTGACGACGTCGTCGTTCTACGCCATCCTCAGCGACAGCGGGAAGGCGATGTTCATCGATTACGGCGCGGCATCCAGCAATCACTTTTCGAATTTCGAGAGGGCTACCGCTACCACCGACCGGATCCGCTTCGTCGAACATAGTATCGACCACCTCAAGCAGCATTACGGCATGAAATCGGTGGACGTGGCGATGCCCAGCCACATGCACGACGACCACATGAACGGATTTCCTCACCTAATCCGGCATCACCGCACACAGGTGTGGTGTCTGGATCGCATGGTGGACATCTTTGAGAATCCCCGCGGCCACAATCTCGGCTGCATTCTGGGAGAGCCGTTCCGGGTCGCCCGCTCCTTGCACCACGGCGAACGCTTCAAATGGGAGGAGTTCGAGTTCGAAATTACACATTCACCAGGACATACCGATTACCAGATGGCCCTGTTCGTGACCGTGGATGGCAACCGGATCGCTTTCACCGGCGATGCCTTCTTTATGCCGAATCCGCGCAACGACGGCACCATGCGCCACAATCTGATCTTCCGGAACCATGTGGAAAACGACAGCCACCTGAAGTCGATCCGTAACCTGATCGATCATGCGCCCACCATGATTGCGCCCGGCCACGGAAAGCCCTACGCCATCGACCAGGCGACCATGATGGCGACCGAGCAGAAGTTCCGTAAGCAACAGCACCTCTTTGCCGAGGTGCTTCCAGAGGGCGAAGTGAATTTCGGACTCGATCCGAGCTGGGTACACGTCTATCCCTATCAGATGCTGGTGGCGCCCGGCGACCGCCAGAAGGCGGAGATCCGGGTCCGCAACTATAAACCCACCCCGATGAAGATCGAGGTGGCTCTGGTAATGCCGGCGGACTGGCGTACCGAGCCGGATGTCCTTTCTTTTGAGATCCCTGCGAACTCCAGCCTGGCCCAGCCGTTTATCCTGAGTATTCCGAGAGACTGGCATGCTTTCTCACCGCGGTTTGCGATCGCGGCCGATGTGGTGGCGGATGGCAAATATCTGGGTCAGATTACGGAAGCTGTCGTGGATATGAAAGGATAGACATAGGAGTCCTCAAATCTGAATGGACCGTATCGGACGTTACCAGATCGTGAGGGAGTTAGGCCGGGGCGCGATGGGAGTCGTGTACCTGGCCACGGATCCGACGATTGGACGCCAGGTCGCCATCAAGACCATCCGGTTGGGAGAGGTCAGCAACGCGGCGGAAAGAGATCGGCTGCGGGAGC
Organism: uncultured Solibacteraceae bacterium; assembly: GCA_964568355.1. Taxonomy (GTDB): domain Bacteria; phylum Acidobacteriota; class Terriglobia; order Bryobacterales; family Bryobacteraceae; genus JAJPJX01. The sequence continues at coordinate 2,641 of CAZMRK010000080.1, forward strand.
GGCTGTTCCGGGAGGCCCGGTCGGCCGGCAAGCTGTCCCACCCGGGGATCGTCACCATTTACGACATGGAAGAGCATGACGATGTGGCCTACATCGCCATGGAATACGTCAACGGCCCGACGCTGGACGATCTGTTGTGCGGACCGGAGCCGTTGCCCTCGTCGCGCCTGTTCAGCATTCTGGGCCAGACGGCGGTAGCGCTGGACTATGCCCACCAGAAGGGCATTGTCCATCGGGACATCAAGCCGGCGAACATCATGATCGACGAGGAAGGCACGGCGAAAATTACCGACTTCGGGATCGCCAAAGTGACTGCCTCCGAACAGTTTACGGTCACCGGCGCGATTCTGGGCACGCCTCACTATATGTCGCCGGAGCAGGTGCAGGGGCTGCTGGTAGACGGCCGGGCCGACCAGTTTTCGCTGGCCGTGATCGCCTACGAAATGCTGACCGGCGAGAAACCATTCACCGGCGACCAACTGACAACAGTGGTGTACAAGATCGTGGCGGAGGAGCCGCCTTCACCGCAGCGTCTGAACGCCACACTCAGCCAGCAGATCGAAGCGGTTTTGCGCAAGGGGCTGGCCAAAAAGCCGGAGAACCGGTATCCGAACTGCCAGAAGTTCCTGGATGCGCTGGAAGAGGCCTGCCGGATCACCAAAGGCTGGAAGGCGATGGTCCGGGGCGCCAGCCTGAGCCAGACGACAGCTTATGCCGAGCGGCGGCCGGACATTCTGCCTCCGCTGCGGCATCGCCGCCAGGAGGCAGATGAGCCGGAGGAGCGAAGGAAGGGCGGCTTTTTCCCCTTTTTGATGGCCATTCTGGCAGCGGCCGGTGTGATTGCCCTGGTGGCCTGGCAGGCCGGACCGTGGCTGACCGAGTCGATGTCGCGACAGATGACCGGGCAGAGCAATCCCGCCCCGCCTGCGCCCGCTCCGCCAGCGGTTCCAAGCAACACTCCCGGCGCTGTCACCGACCAGCGGCCCAGTTCGCTGGGTGCTCCCGATGCCCAGCCGAACGGGGCGGCGGGCGGCACTCCGGCGGGCTCCGGGACTCAGCCTATCCAAACCATGCCGGCCCAGGCGGAGCCGGCGACCCAGGCACCGGCGCCGCCCGCCGCCGAGAAACCCATTGCGGAAAAGCCGGCTCCGCCGAGCGAAGAGGAAGAGGCGGAAGCCCCGGCGGCCCAGCCGCCTTCCAGAGAGCACCGGGAGACGCCCAGCCGGCCGCGGCTTCGCAACCTGGGGCCGTTTACGATTCAGGTGGAGAGCAATCCGGTGGGCGCCATCGCCGTGCTGGACAACCGGCCGGATATGAGCTGCACGACGCCGTGCAAGCTGGAGGCGATGCCCGGCAGGCACGCCGTCGCCGTGAAGATGGCGGGCCATCAGACCGAATACCGGCAGGTGGAGGTCAGCGACGTCCCGGTGGAATTGCCGGTGATTACGCTGCGCGGCGCGACCGGAGTGTTGATGGTGGCCACGACGCCGTCCGGCGCTTCGATTTACGTCAATGGGCGGCTCTGGCAGCAGCGCACACCGGCGCAAATCGGCCTGGCCCCCGGCGCCTACCGGATTACTGTGGAAAAAGAAGGCCGGCGGGTCACAAAAGACGTGACGATCCAGAATGCCGTCACCAGCTTCCTGCGCTTGACGATCGCTCCGTAGGGGCGAATGCATTCCATGCCTCGTCAGGTGAAATCACACCCTTTGAATAACGAGAGGGCATTGTAATCAAAGATTCATTTGACCGTCCAGACGCGCTTCCGTAAGATAGCTTCGCTGTCGATTTGAACGCTCTGGAGAATCCCACTCGTGAAGATATTCGCTGTTCGTAGTGTCGCGTTGTTGACTAGTGCGCTTGGGCTAACCGTGTGGCCATCTCAGGCACAGCCCACACTGCTGGCTGTGAGCACGCTCAATCAATCCCGAGCGGGCGCCAACGCCGATCTTTCCGGCCTTACCTATACGCTGGAGAATGGCGCGTCTGCCAACTTACTGGGTGGTCTGGGATCCGGCATTGCGCACGCGTCCGGGAACACGTTTCTGGCCCTCCCGGATCGCGGGCCCAACGCGGTAACTTTTAATCCTGCTATTGACAACACCGTGAGCTACATCAACCGTTTCCACACGATCACGATGGATCTGGATCCCAACAGGACCGGCTCCGGCCTGCCGTTTACGTTGACTCCCACGCTACGTTCCACCACTCTGCTCTGGAGCCTGACTCCTCTGGTCTATGGCACTGGCGCCGGGTTGGGCGTGGGTTCCGGTGTTCCGAAGATCAATAACTTCTTTCAGCATTTCTTCACGGGGCGCTCTGACAACTTCGATCCTCGCCGAAACTCCGGCGAGCCGAGCGATGCTCGCTTCGACACCGAATCGATTCGCGTCTCGAACGACGGGCTCAGCGTCTTCATTTCCGACGAGTACGGCCCTTATGTTTATCAGTTCAGCCGGATCACCGGTATGCGCCTTCGCTCTTATCAGTTGCCCGACTCCTTTTACGTCCCGAATGTGAGGCCTGTCGGCAGCGATGAGATTAGCGGCAACGTCAGCGGACGAACTGCCAACAAAGGTATGGAAGGTCTGGCGATTACGCCGGACGGCCGCACCCTGGTCGGAATCATGCAGACCGCGCTGGTTCAGGATGCTGCCCTCGGCGGCGATGCTGCCAACCTGTTGCGCATTGTGACCATCGATGTGGTCACAGGAAGGACTCGCCAGTACGGGTATCTGCTCACGACGGGATCAGGGGTCAGTGAGATCTGCGCCATCAACAATCACGAATTCCTGGTCGACGAGCGCGATGGCAAGGGACTGGAGGGAGGAGACGACGCGTCCAGCAACAAGGCCAAAGTAAAGCAGATTTTCAAGATCGACCTGGCCGGTGCTGTCGATATCTCAAACATGGATGGAACTGCTGCCGCCACCCATGCGGTCAAAAAGACGCTGTTCCTGGACATCGTTTCGGTGCTTACCAGTAATGGCATCGCGGCCGACCACATTCCCGCCAAAATCGAGGGACTGGCATTCGGCCAGGATGTGAGAAAGGGGAATAAGAAATGGCATACCCTTTGGGTTTCCAGCGACAACGATTTTCTGTTGTCGACCGCGGACGCGCCTCCGATTCCCAACCCCAACCAATTCTTCGTTTTCGGTTTCACGGATGCGGATCTGAACGGCTCCACGCTGGTGTCCCAATTCCGCGATTCCCCGTTTAGAAACTGAAAAACTCCTTCACCCAAAGGGTCTCGAAGGGAGGATAGAACCCGTTCGCGACCCCACATATGGTAAACGTATGCCATCTGCCCATTCTTGCTGTCGTGTGAGGTTGGGAAGGGTGGTGTCGTTGAGAGAAATGTGAAAGGAGATCGATTCATGAGATTTTTGTCCCCACTGGACGCCCGGCGTGCGTGCTTCAAAAGCTTGGCGAAGATGATGGCGGCCTTTAGCGGCGCAGCGGCTCTTCTCGCTCAGCAGCCTTCGTCAGGGACGGCCCGGTCTGGCGCGCCTGCGGGCGGCCGGTCTCGCCGCAATAGCCATACCCATGATGGGATTCATTACTTCTACGGAACCGGTTCGAATGACGGGTACCCGAAAGAGGATCACGTTCTGGTAACGGACCCTTTCGAAAAGCATGTGGTCCGGACGATGGATGCGCTCAAGCGATCGCTCGAGCACGCCGGCTGCACGATGGACAGCATCCTACACCTGGAGGTGTTTCTCTGCCTTCCGCACGCCGACAATATTCCCATGCCCACCGGCAAAGCTCGGTTCGATGCGCACAAAGCGCAATACGACGCTTTGAACAAGATCTACGGGACCTATTTCAGCCCCGGCAAAGCGCCGGCCCGTGCCTGCATGGCCGTTGAATGGATCCCCGGAGATTCGCTGATCGAAGTGGTCGGCAGCGCGCTGGTGGTAAATCCGCCCGCCGCGTAACCGCGCGGCCCGTTCCAAAATCGCACACTTTCACGGCGCCCGTATCTGAATTCAAAAGACTTAGAGTGGCACTCGGGATGCGTGTGCGACTTCATGTCCCTCCAGGAATTGCGTTACGCGGTGCGGTCGCTTGCGCGCGTTCCCGGCCTGACCGCGATCTCGATTCTCACCGTGGCATTGGGGGTCGGCGCGGGAAGCGCGCTGTTTGGCGTCGTGAAGGCGGTCCTGCTCAACCCGCTGCCGTATCCCGAACCAGACCGCCTGGCGTGGCTGGCTGAAGTCAACGACCACGGGAGCCCCGTACACGTGGGCTTCCAGAACTTTCTGGATTGGCAAAGCGCGAATCGGAGTTTCTCCGTCCTGGGGGCGTATGAGGAAGGCCCCGCGGTCGTTTCCGGCAGCGACCTTCCGCAGCGCACGTTCGGCGCCGCCGTGACGGAGGATTTCTTTCGTGTGTTGAGCACGGATGCCATCCTCGGCCGGACCTTCTCGCACGAGGAACAGGTGATCGGCGGACCTCCCGTGGCGATGATCGGATACGACCTCTGGCAGAGGGCCTTCGGAGGCAGCCGGTCCATTCTGGGGCGGACCATTCACGTTTTCGGCAAGGCTCCGGTGGTGGTTGGCATCATGCCACCGCGATTCCGCTATCCCGAAAAGGCTGAACTGTGGCTGCCGGGCACCGCATTCGGCGACCCCGGGTATGGTATTCGCACGGCCCATAACTGGCGGGTCGTAGGCCGGCTGAAGCCCGGAGTTCCAATCGAGCAGGCGCAGGCGGAGATCGGCGCGATGGAACGAGCGATCAAGCAACAGTACCCGTCGCCATTTCAAGGGAAAGATGCGATCGTCATCTCGCTTTCGTCGCACATCGCCGGAGAGGTCCGGCGCCCGCTGCTGTTGCTGTTCGGCGCGGTTGGCTTTCTGCTGCTGATCGTCTGCGTGAACGTTGCCAATCTGCTGCTGGTGCGGGTGGCCGCGCGGGCCAGGGAGTTGGCGGTTCGTACGGCGCTGGGCGCGGGACGAGGCGATCTGATTCGCCAGATGTTCACGGAAAGCCTCGTGCTGGCGGCCGCAGGCGGACTTTGTGGAGTGCTGCTGGCGAGCTGGTCGATGGAGTTGCTGCGGGTGCTGCTGCCTGTCGACATGCCGCGGGCGGGAGAGATCTCGATCGATACCGGTGTAATTGGTTTTTCACTGGCAGTTTCTGCCGCGTCAGGGCTGATATTCGGGATCCTGCCCGCGTGGCGTGCCTCTGCGATCAACGTAAATGATGCATTGAAGGCCGGATCCCGCTCGGCTACGGCCGGCAGGCATCCCCAACGCGCGCAGGCAGCGCTGGTGATTTCCGAAGCCTGCCTTTCCCTGATCCTGGTAGTGGGCGCCGGTCTGCTGGTCCGCACATTCTGGAACCTGCGCTCGGTCCACCCCGGATTCCGCCCGGACCATGTGCTGGCCGCCGATACCGACTTCGAACGTCATGGGGATGAGGACCTGATCCCGAAATACCGCCAATTGCTCGAACGCGTGAGAGCCATCCCGGGTGTGGAAGCGGCGGCAACCACCCGCAGCGTGCCGGTCGAATCCGGCGCGCCGGACGGCCACTTTTCTATCGAAAATCGCGAGGGCGAGACCGGCAATGCTGCCGCGAACTACAGCGTAATCAGTCCTGGCTATTTGAAAACGCTTCGCATCCCGCTGCTGCGCGGCCGGGATTTCACGGACCAGGATACCGGGAAGAGCCAGCCGGTGGCGATGATCAGTTCGGAGATGGCGCGTGTATACTTCCCGGGCCGCGACCCTTTGGGCCAGCGCATCCGGTTCGATTCGTTCAGCCCGGAGCCGCACTGGCTGACCATTGTGGGCATAACAGGCGACATTCGGGAGGACGGGCTTACCAAACCGTCATTTCCGCAGGCGTACACCTGCTACACCCAACAGCAATCGGGTGCGATGCTGAACGGGGGAACACTGATGGTGCGGACGGCGCTACCGCCGGCCGCCATCGCGAGCGCCGTGCGCGTGCACATCCGGGCGGTGAATCCAGGGGCGGCTCCGAGCATTCGCACGATGGATTCGGTGCTGGCAAGCTCACTTTCGAAGCAGCGTTTCCAGATGGAGGTTCTCGGCGGGTTCGCGGTCCTGGCGCTTTTGCTGGCGACGGTCGGGCTTTACGGCGTGTTATCCCACATGGTGACTGCCAATCGATCGCAGATCGGCATCCGTCTGGCGCTTGGCGCGCCCCGTGCGCTGATTTTTCGGATGGTCGCGGGCCGCGCATTGAAACTTGCGGGAGTCGGTGTGGCCGCGGGCATCTTGGGCTGCATGGCGTTGCGGCAGGTTCTGGCGGCAACGCTGTTTGGGGTCGGGCCGAATGATCCGGCGACGCTGGCCGGCGCCATCGCCGTGCTGCTTGCCGCCGCACTGGCCGCGGCGTGGATCCCGGCGCGGCGCGCGACCAGGGTCGATGTCATGGCTACGATCCGGGAGGAGTAGCTCGTGCGGCAGCGGTTTGTCCGCTTGCTGTCGCGCGCGGTTCAAAGGTAGCACCGAGCCGCGACGGTCAAGGGCGCGGAGTTTGGCCGTCGAAGCACAGGGCAACAGCCTACCGCACTCCGCTGAACCTCCAATGAGACGATTGCCAGCGAAGCCCCACGTTCACGGAATTGGTCGTCGACCGGAACGGCGGCAGAGGCCCTTTTTCGAAGCTGACAAAGACACCGTAAGCGCCCCATGGCCCGGCGGAGGCCAGTGTCCATTGCGCCGTGTTTTTCATGTAGTGGACCAGGTCCCGATTCCGCTCGCCGCGAATATAAATTGTCTGCGTGGTGGAGAACGAGAGGCGCCCGTTGAAATCAATGCCGGCATCACCGCCGAAATAGCCTCGTGTGAATGCACCAGGCGCGGTCTCGACCGGCGAAGTCCGCCCTCGCAAGTACGACGTTCCCTCTTCGAAGCCAAGGAATGGCGATAGCGTCCGGCCGATCTTCTCGCCGACCGTGCGCCGGCGGCCGGTTCCCTTCAACCATTTCGGATCCACTACCACGCGATTGGCTTTGCCCCAAACAGGCCGAAGCTCGGCTACGAATTTCGGCTCGATCAGCTTGAAATCGCGATCGGAGGCGCTCTTGAAGGACAGAATGAGCCGGATCAGATTGTCGCTGATCGCGCCCTGAGCGTTCCGGAGGTACCAGCGGAGCTCGTATTCCGGCCCCATCACAATCCGATTCTGCGAGAGCGTGTCCCTGGTGATTCGCTGGTTTGAGGCGTGAGCCTCCAGGGCGAATGGGGTAAAGAATGTTACGAAGCTGCTGCCGAGATCGCGGTAGCTCAACTTCCTCAATTTCAGTATGGGCGCGAAAAACAGGTCTCCGGCCGCTTTGGTGGTTCGCGACCGCACGGCGGCTCCGCCAGCCGTTGTATCCTGCACCGAGGACAGCAGCACTCCCGCCAGATCCAGTTCGCGGACGAAGCCTTTGGCCGACGGAGTGCTGCTGGTAAGCGCCGGAGCCACCTGGGGGCCGGCCAGGCTGGAATTGGTTACCGCTTCGCCCAGGTCGGAGGGTACCGGCAGACCGGGCGGCGAGAGGAATCCGAGCTTGGCATCGAGGCTCCCGGCCGGGAGCGGCTCGTGGAGAGCCAGACAGACCTTCAAGAGCCGCGGAGGCGTGAAGGGGGCATCCGGCTTCCGGGGGTTGGGCGTCCAGTCTTCGATGCCGCCGCCGAGTATCTCAAACTGGTCCACCACGATTATTTTTCGATCCTCATCCACGGCCTGCACGCTGAAGGGAAGCATGGCGGCCGGGCGCGCGCCGGAGATCGCCTGGAACCATTTCCAGATCTCCACCAGGCGCTGCTGGACAGCGGGTGAGAAGTCCGATGCTTTCTCTACTTGAAATGTCACGGCCACGCTTTTCGAGCCGGGGCAGCCGGGGGAATTGGTGGAGAGGGATGCTTTCACAGGCGCGGCGGCACGCAGGCAGACCGCCGGAATCATCAGCGCCAGAATCAGCTTCCTGTGCATATGGAGTGGCAGGACTCCCTCATCCGCGCGGCCTGGAAATGGCGTAGGTATCAAAGACCTGCACCGCCACGGAACCGGCTTCCTGGTCCAGGGTGATGGAGTTCAAGAATTGGCCCAGGATTGCGGTACTTAATTCCCGGTGATCCTCTTCGAGCATCGGGAGCAACGTATCCCGCGCGGAAAAGGCAGCAAGATTCTGATCGCTGCTGAAAAAGAATGCAAGCCTGGCTGCACTCCAGTTGTCACCCAGCACGGCCATCTTGGACGGCTGCATTCTTCCCAATGTTGCCCGATAGCGGGATCGGGCGTCTTCCGGCGTGAACCTCATCTTCGAATCTCTCCGTTACGATGGACGAACCCAAACGTGCTGCCTGAATGTTCTGAATGCGTCGAGAATCCCGAATCACTATATGCTCTGCGCGTTCGGTATCGCAGTACTATACGTTGTGAATCGCTCCCATGCGTCAAGCTTGGTCTGTAACTTATTTGTTGATTCTGGCGAAGGCGGACAAGGAAGAGGTGCAGCGCTTTTAATCGCGCTCCCGGGCGTTGCGGAAGCTATGCAGATGAACCGCGTTTGGGCTGCGCGCGGCCCGATGTAGGCCAGGACGACTATCGGGGAGCTTCCTTGAGCTCCGAAATCGAACGTGCAAACAGGGCAGCCAGATCGCGGGAGGGCAGGTCCGGAAAATCATATCCGCACAGGATGATCCCGCTCGACAGCAGGCCGGAAGCGTCATGGCTTTCGTAATGCGAGATGAATTCGAAGGGGCGCAACTCGGCGGCCCCCCTGGTAATGCCGTAGCGGACCGGTTCCAGGCGATCTTCCGCCACCCAGACCGCGGCATTCGGACGCAGTCACATGATGCGCCATGCCGTGTACCTCCAATCACAATTGGGAGTGCCTCCGACATGCGCCAGATCGATACGAACGCCGCGCATCAGGCTCGGCGTCGCCGTGCGGTCCTCCACGATCACCGCGGTGAAGGTCGCCTGGGAATAACGGGTTTCCAGGCGGCCGATGTGTCGTGACCAGATCACCGCTGCCGTGGGTCGCGCGGCGAAGGCCTCCAGAGGCGATGGCGCAAGTTCCTTCGGTTGTTCCCCCGCGGCGGCGCACCAAAGGCCGCAGAAAACCGACAGAGAGAAGAGCCGTACATTCTTCATCGGGCCAGTCTCCTGCGGAGATTAGATCACAGCCAAACCGTCCCGGCAAACGCCTATCCTGGATACAGTGGACCGGCAGCGTTCCCTTCCGCGGGAGGTTGGGCAAACTCTGGTGGGTTGGTTTGCCGCACAGGTGAAGATCGTGGCCATCCTGACGGGAATCTACGCGGCCGGCTTTGCGATTTCTCGCGTTCCCTGGTGGTTTGTGGTGGCCGTCGTCTGCGGGTTGCTGAACTTCATCCCGTTTGCCGGTCCCGCTATCGCGCTCGTCCTTGTCCTGCTGGTCACCTGGCTCGCCAGGCAGGATATGATTCCCGTGCTGGGAGCGCTCGTCACTTACGTGGTGGCGCAGGGGTTCGAGGGCTTCTATCTGACTCCGAAGATTATGGGCAGCCGGCTCGGATTGCCGCCGTGGCTTGTGTTTGTCGCGATCCTGGCGGGCGGATTCCTGTTCGGGCCGCTGGGCGTGTTGTTTGCGGCTCCGGTGGCGGCCGTGGCCGCGATTTTGTGGCGGCGCGGCCGGCGCACGAACGCCTAGTACTACTGTGTTATAGAGTGGGGTGGGCTTTGGCCTGCGCGCCGGTTTTAATTGCCGGACTGAAAGTC
>CAZMRK010000081.1:0-2551 GCA_964568355.1 uncultured Solibacteraceae bacterium
AAGCATGTACGACGCGAAAGCATATTCGGCCTCCAGCAGCACTTCCCGGCTCGCGCCGGTTTCCATCGCGCGCCGCGATCTGCTGGCTTCCGATATTCAGATCGACATTCTTTATTGCGGAGTCTGCCATTCGGATTTGCATCAGGTTCGCAACGAATGGCACAACACGGTATATCCCTGTGTGCCCGGGCATGAAATTGTCGGGCGTGTCATCAAGGCCGGCTCAGCCGTCACAAAATTCCGGGAAGGCGATTTGGCCGCAGTGGGCTGCCTGGTCGATTCCTGCCGCACCTGTCCGGAGTGTCTCGATCACCAGGAGCAGTTCTGCGCGCAAGGCGTGTTCACCTATAACTCGCCGGACCGGCATACCGGGCGAGTCACCTACGGCGGGTATTCGGAGAGCATCGTCGTGGACCAGGCGTTCGCTCTGAAGGTACCCGCCAATCTGAACCTGGCGGCGACCGCTCCGCTGCTGTGCGCGGGAATCACGACTTATTCGCCGCTGCGGCATTGGAAGGTCGGCAAGGGGCAGCAGGTGGGCGTAGTGGGCCTGGGCGGTCTGGGCCATATGGCGGTGAAGTTCGCTCACGCTTTCGGAGCCCACGTAGTTCTGTTCACAACCTCGCCGGGCAAGCAGGCCGATGCGCTGCGCCTGGGCGCCGACGAAGTGGTGATCTCGCGCAACAGCGAGGAGATGAACCGGCACGCAGGCAGCTTCGATTTCATTCTGGACGCGGTCTCGGCCGAGCACGACCTGAGTTCTTATCTGTCGCTGCTGCGGCGGGACGGCACGTTGACGCTGGTGGGCGCGCCCGAGAAGCCGCTGCCTGTTTCGGCTTTCCACCTGTTGATGGGGCGGCACAGCCTTTCCGGCTCCATCATTGGCGGCATTCAGGAGACGCAGGAGATGCTCGATTTCTGCGGGGAGCACGGCATTACCGCGGATGTCGAAGTTATCTCCATGCAGAAGATCAACGAAGCTTACGAGCGCCTGCTCAAGGGTGACGTCAAATACCGCTTTGTGATCGATATGGCTACTCTGAAAGCAGAGGCTGCGGCGTAAATGAGTAAGCGCTTCCGGGTTTCCAGCCGTTTGGGGGCCGGTTTGGAGGAGTTGGGCGTCGCTCCGGCGGCGGTGCTGGAGCGCGCCGCGCTGCCGCCGGCTCTCCTCGACCAGCCCCGTATCCTGGTGACCACGGAAGAGTTGTTCGCCCTATGGCGGGCGGTCGGCGATGTCAGCCGGGACCCCGCCATCGGGCTGAAACTGGGCGAGCGGGCCGCCCTGGAGCGCTACGATCCGATTGTGATCGCCGCTCTGTGCACGCGCACGTTCGGGGAGGCGCTCGATCGGATGGGGCGCTACAAACAGCTCACCTGCCCCGAAGAGATCGTGATTGAAAAGGGCAGAACGGAATGCGCGGTGCAATTCCGTTGGCTGCTGGCCGCGGAAGTGGAACCGAGTTCGCTGATCGACCTCTGCTTTGCGTGGGTGCTTTCTATCGCCCGGATGGGCACCGGGGTTTCGCTTACGCCACTGCGGCTGGAGTTGGCCCGCCGGCGGGCGCATCCCGCCCTGTTCGAAAAGCACTTCGGGTGCCCGGTGCGGTTCGAGGCGGATCGCAACGCCATCGTTTTCCGGGCCGCCGATATCGAGCGGGTATTCGTTACGCACAACGAAGATCTGCTGGGGATGATCGCTCCGCAACTGGATCAGGAACTGAGCCAGAATAACCTGCGGCAGAGCTTTCTGGACCGGGCGCGGACGGTCATCAAGCATCGCCTGGCCGGGCAGAGGCCCACCATACAGGCGATATCCCGAGAGTTGCGGATCAGCACGCGGACCTTGCAGCGCCGCCTGCAGGAAAGCGGCTCCAGTTTCCAGCAGGCGCTGGAAGACGCGCGGCGCGAACTGGCCCGTCACTACCTGGTACACTCTCCCCTCGAAGTGAATGAGACGGCGTATCTGCTGGGATACGAGGACGCAAACTCGTTCGTACGCGCGTTTCACGGATGGGAAGGGGTACCACCGGCGCATTGGCGCGAGACGCAGCGGATGAAGCCGGGTGGGAATCCGGGCGGCGTAGAGCAAAGCGCTTAGCGCAGGATTTGCAGGAGGTCGCTGTAGTTGTCGGTCCACGGGCGGACCGCGCGTGAAGCAGCGGTCGAACGGGGGGCGGCGGGCTGTTCCAACCTTTCCAGGGTCTCGCGCTTTTCGGCCAGGATGGCCCAATCGGCCATCAGCAGGTGCCGGTCGGGATCGGACGAATTATGGACCAGGACGACCTGCTTGTGCAGGTCTGCCGCGAGCGCTTCGACCAATGCGCCCAGATGCAGGTAGCGGTTGGTGACGTGCACGGCCAGCATGCCGCCGCTGCGCAGGCGCTGGAAGTAGGTCTGGAAGGCTTCGTGGGTCAGAAGGTGCACCGGGATGGCGTCGTCGGAGAAGGCGTCCAGGATGATCAGGTCGAAGCTTTGCGGCGGCTCGCGCTCCAGGCCGAGGCGGCCGTCGCTGGTCAGAATGTCGACGGTGGCTTCGGAGCCGCGCAGAAAC
>CAZMRK010000082.1:0-7030 GCA_964568355.1 uncultured Solibacteraceae bacterium
CGGCGAGGTGCTGGCGATGGTCAGCCGGCCCACCTTCGATCCCAACCAGTTCGCCGGCGGGATCAATGCCGCGGCCTGGGCCGAGATCGCCCAGAATCCCGCCAAACCGCTCCTCAACCGCGCCATCCAGGGCCAGCTCGCCCCCGGATCGACGTTCAAGCCGCTCATGGCCCTGATGGGTCTCGAAACAGGCACGATCGACGATCAATTCACGGTCGGATGTCCCGGTGGTGCAAGCTTTTACGGCCATTATTTCAAGTGCTGGCAAAAGGGTGGGCACGGAAGGATCTCGCTTCACAGGGCGATCGTACAGTCCTGCGATGTCTACTTTTATAACGTCGGCAATCGCGCCGGAATCGACCGCATTGCGCAGTACGCGCACGAGTTCGGCTTAGGTGAAAAGACCGGGGTCGATTTGCCTCATGAGGCGTCCGGGGTCGTTCCTTCTACCCAATGGAAAATGCGGAACTTCCGGCAAAAATGGTATGCCGGCGAGACCATTTCCGTCTCCATCGGCCAGGGGGCGCTGACGGTGACCCCGCTGCAACTGGCCCGGGCTACCGGCGGCCTGGCGGTCGGCGGTGTCTGGCAGGTCCCCCACTTATTGAGAAGCCTGACCGGGAAAGAAAAGCCCCGCTCCTTTCGCGTGGATCCGGAAAACGTGGCCAAAGTGGTAGACGGCATGTGCGGTGTGGTGAACGAAGGCGGCGGCACCGGCGGGCGCGCCAGACTCCCCGGCATCGAGGTTTGCGGGAAGACCGGGAGCGCCCAGTTGGCTTCGAATCAATTCCTCAAGAGCGCCGGACACGGACGCACGCTTCGCGACAACTCCTGGTTCGTCGGCTTCGCTCCTCGCCAGCCGGAGATCGTGGTCGCGGCCCTGTACGAGAATGGTGAACACGGATACCTCTCCGCGCCGGTGGTGCGTGATGTGATCAAAGCTTATTTCGACAAAAAGGCCCGCCGGGCTGGAACCAGGCCCGCCAGTTCCCCGCCTCCTCAGATACACTAAGAGAGCAGGCCGATTCGTGTCCTTTTCTCCCCCAAGTTCCGAGAAATACCTGATCACGGGAATCCGTGACGACACCAAAATCCCTACGCCCCGGATCGCGATGGTCCAGTATGCAACGGTGGCCGTCTTCCTCTTCCTGACCGGCGGATTTTGGGTCTTGCAGATCCAGAATCCGGATTTCTACAACGAACAGGCCGAGCGCAACCGGGTCCGCTCGATCCCGATCCTGGCGCCCAGGGGGAAGATCCTCGATCGTGACGGCCGGGTGATCGTGGACAATCATTCTTCTTTCAGCCTGATTCTCTCGCGCGAAACGCTCAAAACCGAGCACCTGCCCCAGATTGCCGAAGGTCTGAAGCTCGACTATGAAGATCTGCAGTATCGCTTGAAGCGTTTCGCCGGACGGCCCCGGTATCAGCCCATCGTGGTGAAAGAGGAGCTCACGCCGGAGGACCTGGCTTTCGTCGAAGCCCATCGCGACTACTTTCCGGAGATGGAGGTGATCCACTCCCAGCGGCGCCTCTACCCGCAAAACGGCATGATGGCTCACGTCATCGGCTACACCGGCGAGGTCAGTGAACAGGAACTGGATTCGCCGGAGTATGCCATGTACAGCCCCGGCGACGTCATCGGCAAGTTCGGCATCGAGCGCCAGTACAACGACATTCTGATGGGGAGGGATGGGCAGCGCCAGGCGCTGGTCGACAACCGCGGCCGCGAGCGCGAGGTGCTCGGAACCAAAGAAGCCGTGCCCGGGAAAAATCTCCAGCTCACGCTCGACCTGGATTTGCAGGCAGTGGCGGAGCTGGCGATGGAAGGCCGTAACGGCGCGGTGGTCGCGCTCGATCCGCGCAACGGCGAAGTGCTGGCGATGGTCAGCCGCCCATCTTACGACCCCAACAAGTTTGCGGTGCGGATCAAGCCCGCCGACTGGAAAGAGATTGCCGAAAATCCGGCCCATCCCCTGATGAATAAGGCCATTCAGGCTCAACAGGCTCCGGGCTCAACCTTCAAGCCGATGCTGGCTCTGGCGGCCCTGGAATCGGGCACGATCGACGATCACTTCAGCGTGCATTGCCCTGGTGGAGCAAGCTTTTACGGTCATTATTATAAGTGTCACTTAAAGAGTGGCCACGGAGGTGTTTCTTTACGCAGGGGAATCGCTCAATCATGCGACGTCTATTTCTACAACGTCGGGAACCGGACGGGGATCGATAAGGCCGCCTGGTTCGCTCACGAGTTTGGATTGGGCAGCAAAACCGGGATCGATTTGCCGCACGAGGCCGAAGGCATAGTCCCCTCCCCGCAGTGGAAAATGCGTACGTTCCGCCAGAGATGGTACGTCGGCGAAATGATCTCGGTATCCATTGGCCAAGGCGCTTTGACGGTCACGCCGCTGCAACTGGCCCGTGCCATCGCGGGCATCACCCAGAGCGGCCACTGGTATACTCCCCACTTGCGACGGAGTGATACCGGCAAGTTGCCGACCCACAGCCTGAAGCTCGACCCCCAGCACGTGGAGGACGTCATCGGCGGGATGTATGCCGTCGTGAACGAAGGAGGTACCGGCGTACGGGCGCGCATTCCGGGGCTGGAGGTTTGTGGCAAGACGGGCACGGCGCAATTGGCCTCGAACGCTTATCTCAAGGGAAATCGCAGCCACACAATGAAAGACAACGCCTGGTTCGTCGGCTTTGCTCCGCGGCAGTCTCCGGAGATCGTGGTGGCCGCGCTGTTTGAAAACGGGGAAGAAGGGCCGCTGGCCGCCCCCATTGTCCGGGACGTTTTGAAGGCCTATTTCGACAAGCGGGCGCGCCGCAACGCGGAACTGAATCGCCGGCGTACGGCGACCACGGCCAAGGTCCATGCGTTCCAGGGGATGGGGCTGCCGGGGGCCGGGTTCTGATATGTCACGCTATCTGTCCGTTCGGGATATCGATTGGACGCTGCTGGTCATCGTGCTCGCGATCTGCTCGATCGGGGTGCTGCAGATCTATAGCGCCACTCGCGGCACCGTCTGGCAGGATGCCTGGTGGAAACAGATCCTCTACATTGCCGGCGGTCTGCTGCTGATGTGGATCTGCCTGTCGATCGACTACCACTCAATGATGAACTATGTGCCGTGGATGTATGTGCTTTCCGTGGCGGCACTTTTGGCGACTTTCTTGATCGGAAAGCAGGTTTTTGGTTCACGGCGCTGGATTCCGCTGTTCGCCGGCAACCGGTTGCAGGTATCGGAATTCGTCAAACTGGTGATAGTATTGTTGGTAGCTCGTTTTCTAACTGAACTGAAGGTGGATCAGTTGGAAGCACGGGACATGCTCAAGATCTCGGGGATGGTTGCCATACCGTGGTTTCTGGTATTCAAGCAGCCGGATTTCGGGACTTCCATGACGTATGTTCCGATTTTGATCGTTGGGCTGTTTCTGGCCGGGATGCGATGGAAATACATGGCGACCATCCTGATCGTCTGTATGTTGGTGTTGCCGGTCGGATTTCGTTTCCTGAAGGATTATCAGAAGGCCCGATTGGTGAATTTCATGAATCCGGACAACGACCCTCGGGGTACCGGATATCAGATGATCCAATCCAAGATTGCGGTAGGCGCCGGTGGGATGTGGGGCAAAGGAGTCACCAAGGGTTCCCAGACGCAACTCCGGTTTCTTCCGGTCCCGCATACGGATTTCATTTTTTCGGCATTTGCCGAAGAGCATGGGTTTGTTGGCGTAGTCGTTGTGTTAGCCCTGTATTTTGTGTTGATTATGCAAACGGTGCAGAATGCTCAGACTGCTCCGGACAGGGCGGGCATGTACATCTGCATGGGTGTAGCTGCCCTTTGGTTGTTTCACGTGCTGGTAAACGTCGGGATGGTAGTGGGGCGAATGCCGATCACCGGGATCCCGCTTCCGCTCATGAGTGCCGGCGGCTCCAGTATTTGGTCAAATTTTATGTTGTTGGGGCTGGTGCATAATGTCCGCCTCAGAAGATTTGTGAATTGAAATTGTTGGGAGCCCGGTGAGTACTCTCGGGAGGACGGGCGGCAAGAGCGCTCCCTTTCGAAAGAGGAATGGTTCCCCGGGCTGGTTGGGCGTTGCAGCAGGTAAGTCACTCCGTCCGATCAGCCAGCGTGAGCTTTTAAAAGTTTTGGCATTCCGGAATGCGCGGCAGGTCCGCCGACTTCCGGATGAAAAACCCACGCAGGGTGTCCTCGTTCCTCCTACTGTGAGCTCATCCAGAGCCCCACGGAGGAGTTTCCATGACAAAAGAGCTAATTGTGTCGGCCACCCGCCGCGAAACCAGAGTCGCGGTGATAGAAGACGAACAGGTGGTCGAAGTGTATTTCCAGCGGGAGAACGAATACTCGCTGGCCGGCAGCATTCACAAGGGGCGGGTGACCCGTGTGCTTCCCGGAATGCAGTCTGCCTTCGTGGACATCGGGCTGGAACGCGACGCGTTCCTGTATGTCTCCGATTTCTTTGAAGACAACGAGGAATACGACAAGATTGTCAGCAGCGTTGAAGATAAGATTCTGAAGATGGATAAGGCGCCGGCGGCGACGGCCGTGCCGGTGCTGGAAGCTGCGCCGCCCGCACGCGCCGAAGAGCCGGTGGCGGAAGCGGCCGCGCCTCCCTCCCCCGCCCCGGCGGCTGGCGGCGAAACGGCGGGAGCCCCGCGGAACGACCGGCAGGATCGCTCCGAGGATCGCGACGGGCGGGACCGGCGCGGCCGGCGTTCGCGCCGGCGGAGATCCCGCGGCCGGGGGCTTCCCGAATCCAAGTTCTATTCCCCCGGTACGGCGCCGCACCAGGAGCCGGAGCCCGAGAGCGAGCCGGAGGCGCCGGTCGAGGCCGTTTCGTCGCCGGAAGCGGAAGACGATTTCTTCGTGCTGCCGGGCGAATCGTTGGCGAAATATTCTCATCCCACGGAAAACGGGGAGGAGAACGGCGAACGCGAGCCGGAAGCCGATGCGGAAGCGGTAGCGGAAACAGAAGAAGAAGAGAGCGCCGGGCAGCCGGTCGAAGTCGCAGCGGCGCCGGCCGTCATCGAGGAAGTCGTAATCGAGGAAGTAGAGACGAAGACCGAGCCGCCTACCGCGGAGGAACCGGCGCCGGAGCCCGCATTTGTGGCGGAGCCGGTAGTTGCGGCCCCGGTAGAGGAAACGCCGGCGTCAGCGGACGAGGAGCCTGCCCCAGTCGCTGAAGCGGCTCCCGAAGAAGTCTCCGAAGAGGAAGAGGCTGTCCCCGAGAAGGTGGAAGAGGCGGCCGTGACCGAGACGGGCGAATTTGCGCAGGCCGTGGCGGCCGCCGAGGAAGAAGCGGCCGATGAGACAGGCGAAGAGATTGTAGAGGAAGCCTCCGGGGATTTCGAAGCGGAAGCCACCCTTCCGGCTGAGGATGTGGAGGCGCAGGCGATCGAAGAGGGTCCGGAACCGGCCCGCATTCCGACCAGCCTGACGGCCACCCTCCGCGAACAGGGTCCGCGCTATCTGCACCGGGTTTCGCGCCGGATGCGGCGCAAGAACCGCGGAGGCGGCGAACAGCAGCCCCGGAACGCCGAGCCCGGACGCGAGTTCCGCCAGCCGGAGCAACGCAATGTGGTGCGCGATGCCGCCCGTCCGGACAAATCGCAGCCGAGCATTCAGGAATTATTGCGCGAGGGACAGGAGATTATCGTCCAGATCGCGAAAGAGCCGCTGGGGCAGAAAGGCGCGCGGATCACCTCCCACATCGCGCTGCCCGGCCGGTTCCTGGTCTACATGCCGACCGTGGACCATATCGGGGTCTCGCGGAAGATCGCTTCCGACGAAGAACGCGCGCGGTTGAAGCGTGTGCTGCAATCGCATCGCAGCGGCATTCCCGGCGGCTACATCGTCCGGACGGCGGGAGAAGGGCGAACCGAAGAGGAACTGCGCGCGGACATGATGTTCCTCTACAACTTGTGGCTGGACATGCGGCAAAAGGCGGAGAAGAGGCCGGCGCCTGCCCTCATCCACCACGACCTGGACGTGGTGGAGCGGGTTCTGCGCGATCAGCTTACCCTGGCATTCAAGACGATCTGGGTGGACAACGAGGAAGTCTACGAGAGCGTCCTGCGGTTCGTGCAACGCTTCCAGCCCGCTTTGGTCGGGCGTGTGAAGATGTATACCCGGCCGACGCCGATCTTCGATGAATTTGGCATCACTGCGGAGCTGGAAAAGGCCCTGCGGCCGAAAGTCTGGCTCAAGTCCGGCGGCTACATCGTCATCAATCAGACCGAGGCGCTGGTCGCGATCGATGTGAATACCGGAAAATATGTCGGGAAGTCGAACCGGCTCGAAGACACGATTGTCAAAACCAACACCGATGCGATCAAGGAGATCGTGCGGCAGATCCGCCTGCGCGACCTGGGCGGCATCATCGTGGTGGATTTCATCGATATGGATGAGCGCAAAAACCGCCAAAAGGTGATGCAGGCCCTGGAAGAGGCCATGCGCAGCGATCGCGCTCCCAACAAGATTCTCCAGTTCAACGATTTCGGGCTGGTGGCAATCACCCGCAAGCGGGTCAAGCAGAGCCTGGAGCGGACTCTCTGCGCTCCCTGCCCCTACTGCGAGGGCGCCGGGTATGTGAAGAGCGTACAGACCATCGTGGGCGAGATCCTGCAGGAAGCGCAGAAGATCGCCAAGGCCCTCGACAGCGGAGATGTCATGCTGCGCGTGAACTCCGAGGTCGCCAAAGTACTCAAATCCAACCAAAACACCTATTTGCAAGAGATCGAAGAGACCCTGGGGCGCACCGTCATCGTCAAAGGCGATCCGCTGCTGCACCAGGAAAAGTTCGACTTAGCATAACCGCCACAAGTTCCTACCGAAGCGGGGATGGCGCCTTTCGTACCATTCCCGCTTTTTCCATCGGCGAGGTAGACTGAATAACTGGAGGGAATCATGGGAAATTATGTCCATCCAGAAGTTCTGGTGAGTACGGACTGGGTTCGAAACCATTTGAAGGATCCGCAAGTTCGGATCGTCGAAGTCGACGT
>CAZMRK010000083.1:0-4846 GCA_964568355.1 uncultured Solibacteraceae bacterium
AGTTCGTCCGGGTCAAAAGTCCAGTCCGGCGGCCGGAGCGTCACCAGCCGCGGCACGGCGCCGCATAGCTTCGCATCAGGCCCGTAGTTCTCGTAGAACGGTTCGAAAACCACCACCTCGTCGCCCGGGTCGACCACCGCCAGCAGCGACGCAATCATCCCCTCCGTAGCCCCGCAGCAGACCGTCAGTTCTCTTTCGGGATCCAGTTCCAGCCCATAGGTTCGCCGATACTTCGCCGCGATGGCGTCCCGCAGCGGTTTGGCGCCCCAGGTGATCGCGTATTGATTGAAATCCGCCGCTACCGCCTCCGCGGCGGCCCGCTTCAAAACCTCCGGAGCGCTGAAATCCGGGAAGCCCTGTGCCAGGTTAACCGCTTGATGGCGCAAGGCCAAACGGGTCATCTCCCGGATTACCGACTCGGTGAAATTGGCGCTGCGGCTGCTGCGAAAACGGCTGCGCGCTACGATAGCGGAGGTCACGCCATCGAGCGTAACACGGGCCGATGCGCTATGACCAGATAGACAAAGTCGGCTGTTCAGGCCCGCGTGCGCTTTCGCGCCTTTCCCTTGGGAGCGGCCTTCCGCACCGGAGCTTTGGTCTTCGTCACCGGCTCCCCGTCGGCGCGCGCCTGGTACAACCGCCGGTAGACCTCGGCATTGCGCAGCACCGCCTGCACGTATTCGCGGGTCTCCGTGAACGGAATGGATTCCACAAACTCGGCCGGCTCTTCGTATTGGGCCCAGGTGATCCAGTTGTCCACGCGGCTCTTGCCCGCATTGTAGGAGGCCAGTGTCGGCTCCCACTTGCCGCCCCATTGATCCAGGATCGTCCGCAGGTAATACGTTCCCAGCTTCAGGTTGGCTGCCGGCTGAAACAGCACCGCGGTATTTACCCGGCGCAATCCCACATGACGCGCCAACTGCCGCGCGGTCCCCGGCCGCACCTGGGTCAGCCCATAAGCATTCGCGCGGGAAACCGCGCGCGTGTCGAACTCCGATTCCTGCCGGATCAGTCCGGCCACGATGTACGGGTCCAGGTTCTGCGCCTTGGCGTTGCGGCGCAGTTCGGCCTGGTAGGGCATCGGAAACAGCAGCTCCCAAACCCGCGGCGAAGCGCCGTCCAGCGGAACCGTGAGATACTCCGGCGCCGCGCTCTTCATGTAGCGCATGCGCTGCTTGGGAGAATCGTCGTACCGCGCCAGTTCGAGCGCCAGGGCTCCCGGCTGCGGATCGCGCCTCAACCCGAAGCGCAGTTCTCCTTCCGCCAGATCGGCGAAGCCGGCCGTCTTCAGCAGCGTGGCCCGTTCGATCCGAACGCTGGTCGCTGCTGCCGGTTTGCCCAACTCGCTGCGGCGCTCGGCGAGAGAGAGACCGTCCAGGTACTCGGTCACCCGCTTGGAGAGCCCTGCCGCCACCAGCTTCGGCTCGGTCAGGCGCTTGCGCGCCAGCATCGCATAGTAGTAGTTCGGAAATACGCGGGTCAGCCGCGTGTAGTACGTGCGGGCGTCGGCGTACTCTTCGTCCTTCTCCGCCAGGCGGCCCAGAAAATAAATCGCGGCGCCGGTGGTCGCCTGGCCCGCAAACTTGTCCAGGTGTTCCTTGAGCAGCTTGCCGGCATCGCGCTTCCGCCGGATATACTCGCTCCAGACCACCCGCCAGTGGTAGGTCGAGGCCTGCGGGTCGCGCGGGAAGTCCTCGGCCGCGGCCCGGAAATACGGCGCGTACTCCTCCGGCTGGTTCGACAGCAGATAGCGATTGCCCGCCGTCACCAGCGCCCGGAACCGCCAGGGCGAGTCTCCATAGCTCTTGCTGATGCGCTTGACCGCGGCCGCCATCTCCTCGTCCTGGTTCATCCGCCGCGCGCACTCCACCAGGTAATACTGGCGCTGCGCATCGGCGTCGGATGGATTCAGTTCAAGCGACCGCAACTGCGCGCAGGCCTGCGACGGGTTGCCGCCGAGGTATTGTGCCACCAGTGCTCCTACCCGCGCCCGGTCGCGGTCGAGCCCGCCCAACTGCGGAATCAGCGAACTGTAGTCGGCCTGCGCCCGGCGGTAATCGCGCGCCGCCATCCAGGCATCGGCGCGGGCCAGCAGCATTTGCGGCATCACCGGCGGATAGCCGGCCCCCAGGCTCTGCCGCATCCGGTCGAGCGCCGTTCCCGCATCGTTTGCCAGATCCACGGTCGGATACCGGTAGTAGACCTGTTGGTAATAGATCGCCGCCTGGCCCAGTTCGCCGGCCGCCTCATACGCCGTTCCCAGGGCGAAGGCGCCGTCCGGCTGGTTCAGCTCGGAATAGCGGCCGCGCAGGACCTTCACCGCCTCCTGCGGGGATTTCGCGCTAACCAGGGCCTGCGCTCCAAGCACCAGCGCCTTGGAGGCCAGCGGCGAAGGAATCGGAGCCAGGCCGGCTTCGGCCAGATCCTTGGCCGCCGCCCCAAAATCGTTGTTTCCTACGCGCGCCGATCCCAGGTAATAGCCGACATAATCCGCCAGCTTGGGCAGGCGCGGGCGCGCCGCTTCCAGATGCGGCACGGCCTTAGAATAATCTTTCTGTTGCAGGGCCATCACGCCCAGCGCCAGCCGTGCCAGCGCTCCATTCTGGTCTTTGGGATGAGCCGCGGCATACCGCTCCAGCGCCGCGCGATGCGCTGGCGTAGGAGCGTCATGGTAGGCCTTCGCCAGCGATTCCAGTCCGGATACGGGCGCCGGAGCGGCCAGGGCCGCGGCCGAAAAAACCGCCGGCAGCAGGCTGAGCCATGCCGGAGGAAACCGCTTCAAGCTAAACCAGCGGGCCAGGATACTCCTTCCCGAGCAGCGCTTCGTCGTCATTCGCCAGAGTACGCACCAGTTCCACGTGCAGATAGTCCACCATGCCGGGTGTGGTCCGCAGAAACATCTCGCGGTAGGCTTCCCGTGCCGCGTCGATCGCCTGCCGCAACTGCCCATACAGATCGGCGCGGCTGCGCCCCGCCTTTACGGCCTCGGAGCGGTAGAGCCGCATCTCGGCCACCTGCACACGCGCGAAGCGCTGCGCCCGCAAGTGCGCCTGCTGCTCGCCGGCCGGCAACTCTTCCCACGCGCGCCGCGCCTCCCGCACCGGCGCCGCCTTCTCTTCTTCCTCGACAACCGGAACCGCGGCCGGCAGAATCCGTACCAGGTCCGTCCGCTCCGCTTCGTCCACCGGGACCGGTTCCCGCTCTTCCATCTCCAGCGCCAGGCTCGCGGTCTGCGCCAGCAGTTCAAGCGGCGCCATCTGCACGCTACCCGACGCGTACAGCACCGCGCGCGCCTGCTCCCGCACGGTGATGGGAAACAGGCACACCCGCTCCTCCGGGCGATGCCCGAAAAATTCCACCACCGTGGGGGAAAGCTCCCCCGGCGTACTCATCGCGATCACCGGATCCTGGCTATGCAGCGCGCCGGCGAAGGCGGCCGCCTCGGTCACCGGAAAATGCAGCGACTCAAAACGCGCCGTCCCATCCTCGCGGTTGTACCCTCGCACGCGCACCCCGCGCGCTTCTTTTTCCGATACCGAAAACACCGCCGCCACGTTGCAGAAAACGCGCCCCGCGTCGGCCAGCGTCGAGCCGATCTCCGCCAGCCCTTCGGCCTGCCTCAGCCGCCGCACGGACTGGTTCAAATGATCGGCCAGCTCGCGCCGTACCGAGTCGCGTGCCTCCTCGGCCGTCAGTTTCGCCGCCGTCAACGCGGCGTCCAATTCTTCTTTTACACGCGCTTCCACCTGCGCGTCGCAAAAGGTTTCCAGTTCCGTGGCCAGCAGCGAAAAACGGTCTTCCAGGAGTTTCCGCAGGGCTGCGGCAGAAGCGGCGGAGGTCATCGCTTGCCTCATTGTAACAGACCGTCCTGAGAGCGCCCGACGTGCGCTCGGTGGGCTTGCCGATACAATCGTCAGCATGGAAAATCTGTCTGGAAAAACCGCCCTGGTAACCGGCGGAACCCGAGGTATCGGCCGCGCCATCGCCCGGAGACTCCTGGCCGAAGGCGCCTCGGTAGCCATCTGCGGCCGCTCGCAGGAGGGCGTGGACCGCGCCGTCGCCGAACTCTCTCCGCAACATGCGGAGGCCGTCTATGGAGTCCCCGCGGACGTCTCCAAACTTGCCGACGTCCACAATTTATTTCAAGCCGTCGACCGGCGCTTTGGCGGTCTCGACATTCTGATTAATAACGCCGGTGTCGGAATTTTTCGCAATGTTGCCGAAATGACGCCCGAAGATTGGCATCGCACCATCGATTTGAATTTATCCGGCGTTTATTACTGTTCGCACGAAGCATTACCAAGATTTCGTAAGAAAGGCGGAGGATTCATCATCAATATCAGCAGCCTCGCCGGAGCAAACCCGTTCGCCGGAGGTGCCGCCTACAACGCTTCCAAGTACGGGCTCAATGGATTCAGCGAGGCCATGATGCTCGATCACCGCTACGACGATGTACGGGTCAGCTATGTCATGCCGGGAAGCGTAGATACGGATTTCGGCTCGCGTGGCGGAGCCGATTGGAAGATCCACCCCGACGACGTAGCCGAGGTCGTCGCCTGTCTCTTGCGGATGCCCGGACGCACCCTCGTCAGTCGTGTGGAGATTCGCCCCAGTAAGCCCAGGAAGTAGGGATTTCCCTAGCCCCCTGCATTGGCAACCCACGTGCTCTCTCAGAAAGCGGAAGAACGATGTGGAGGGGGTTCAAACGAAGATGGGTCGCTTGAATAGGCAGTTGAATCCGAAGCTCAGCGGCGCAGAAGCAGAAAAACTCGACACGGACCTCAGGAAGCGGGTCGTAGGGCAGGATGAAGCCGTGGAACAGATTGTAAACGTCTACCAGACGTTT
>CAZMRK010000084.1:0-2937 GCA_964568355.1 uncultured Solibacteraceae bacterium
GGCGTTCCCGGAACTAAAGCTATTCTGGTATGACCGGGTCACGGCGCAGCCGAAACTCCCCGGAGTCCCCGAAGGCGAGCTTCTCGGCGACGACGATCTCAACGGCAGCCTGTTCATCGGCGATCAGGGCATGCTGACAACCGGGTGCTACGGACAGCACACGCGTCTGATCCCCGCCGAGCGGATGAGGGACTACAAGATGCCGCCGCATGTCCTGCCGCGCTGCCCCGGACCGCCGGAAGATTGGGTGAAAGCCCACTACCGCGACTGGATTCGCGCGGCCAAGGGCGGTGTGCCCGCGTGCTCCAATTTCAGTGTCTCCGGGCCGTTCGTGCAGTGGATGCTGCTGGGCGTGATCGCCATGCAGGTGGAGGGCAAACTGCTCTGGGATGCCCAGAAAATGCGCTTCACCAATAACGAGCGGGCCAACCGGTTGCTGAAGCCCAGGTTCCGGAAGGGCTGGCAGTTCTCCTGATTCCGTCGTTCTGAACCGTCGCTCGTCGCTACCAGTACAGCTTCAGAGCAAGCTGCATCTGGCGCGCATTATTGGCCTGCCGGGAGACCACCCCGAAGGTCTTGCTGTCGAGATTGGCATCGGGCAGCCCAAAAACTACCCGGTTGAACAGGTTGAAGGCCTCCGCGCGGAAATCCAGGTGCCAGCTCTCCCCGAAGTGGAAGGACTTGCCGAGGCTCACATCCTCGTTCAAGTTGGGGAAAGTGCGCATCTTCGGGTTATATCGCGTGGCATTTCCGAACAGGTAGTTTGGCTGGGCGGGAAAGACCGCCTTGTTGAAAAACAGATCCGCTTTCGGGTCGAAGCTGCCGCTCTGGGTGGGAGCGCGCCAGCCGTCGTACGTAGTGATATAGGGGCGGTCCTGTCCGTTGAAAATGGGTAGCGGATTGTTCCGCGTCAAGGCGATGGGCATGCCGCTGGAGTAGATCTGGATAGCGCCCAGACGCCAGCCGCCCAGCACATAACTGCCGACTCCTTGCGTCAGCCAGCGCTTGCCTCTGCCGAAGGGAAGCTCATAGATCGTGCTGAACTTGGCGACATGGGTCTGGTCGAACTGGCCGATGGATTTCTCCAGGCCGCGGTTGTACTGGTCCTGTGACAACCCGGTATTGGCGTAATAGGTATCGGCATTGGTGAGTACTTTGGAGAAGGTGTAGTTCCACTGGAAGGTCAGCCCCGCGGAGAGCCGGCGCTGCGCTTTGATTACCAGGGCGTGGTAGCTGGAGTGACCACTCTTGTCGCCGCCCTGGTCGGCAGTCGAAACCGTAAGGTACTGCGGGTAAGGACGCAGCGCCTGATTGACCGTGCGGAAGCGCTGCACGGTGGAGTCGGTGAAGTTCGGATAGGGGATCGGGATATTGGCGGCTCGGGCCTGGGGGGAATTGATATCGGCTCTCAGCAGGTTAAGCGCCTGGGTGGGGCCGTACTGGGCTACCAGGTTGTTGTAGATGGCGGTGGGCACCTGGTTGAGGTTCAACAGGCCGGCCTGCAGGTGAATGCCGACCACCGCGTTGTAAGCGGCTTCGATGATCGTGTTGGGCGTGATCTGGCGCTGGATCGAAAGCGTCCAGTTCATGGCTTCCGGAGCGCGCGTGGCATCCTGGTAGTTCCAGAAATCGACATTCTGGTTATTGGAAAACGCCGGGTTGATTTGTGGAGGCAGCGGGTAGGCCGGCAGGCCGGCATCCCAATAGAACGCAGGCGTGATCCCCTGGTCCGCCGAAGCAAAGCTGTACAGTCCGATGAAGCCGGAGTAGTGGTTGCTGCCGCTTACCACGCTCACTTTGCTGAACGAACGGCCGAAGCCGGCGCGAATGGTGGTCTTTTCGTTCATCCCATAAGCCAATCCCACGCGCGGCCCCCAGGCTCCATACCAGCCGGGCACCAGGCTGCGCGTGTTCTCGCGGCCCGGTCCGGAACCGGCAAAGCGCAGAGCGCCGGGATAGTTGTTCACGGCAGGATTGGGTTTGTCGGGCGTGAAATCCGAGTACTGGTCGCTGGACTCGACGGGCGGCCTGGTGAACTCGTAGCGCAGACCTAAATTCAAGGTAAAGCGTCGCGTGACGTGCCAATCGTCCTGGATATAGAATCCGTGATAGTCGAAGGTTTGCGCCACGAAGCGGTCCGTTTCGGTGTTGCCGCCATCGGCTGCCCCCAGCAGGAACGATGCGAAAGAACTGCCGCTGGTGAAGGACGTAGCCGCCGGAGTGGCCGTCTCCAGAAAACTGAACGCCGCGCGTCCGGCGATGTTCTGCTGTCCGAAGCCGTTGGCGCGCTGGCTCTCGAAGGCATAGCCGAACTTCAACGTGTGAGCGCCATGAATATAATTCAGGTCGTTCTTAAGCGACCACTGCGGCTGTTCGGTGCCATTGTAGGAAGATCCTCCCCAGCCGGTGAACTCAGTGAACGCGACGTTGGCAAAATTCGCGTTGCAATCGACCGCGTTGGGAATACAGACCTTGGATTTCCAATCCTTGCCAACATTGGGCGAGTAACTGTTCTTGATGAACTTATTCCCACCCACGGAGAAGTGGTTGAGTAAATGGGGCGAGATGGTCCAGTCGTGGCTCAGGCGGTAGTCGGAGGCGTCGAATTGCTGCGCCTGGCCGGTCCACAACGGCAGAGGCAGTCCGGGAGGTCCGTCGGGTCCGACCTCGTTGCGAAACGAGGTGCGGTTATAGAAGAAGCCGATACGCTGCGCCACGCCGATCTGCTGATCGATCTTGATACTGCCCTTATCGGTAGGGGTGAGGTTAGTGCCGTTGGTCGTGACGTAATTATTGCGGACATAGGCGCTGGTTCCAGGCGCCAGGCCGGGGATATTGGGCGTCACAGCCTGCCCGTAGGGGATGAGTTGCCTGGAGACCGCACTGAAGCGCGAGGCGGGGATCTGGTTGCCGGGGAAGGGATCGCGGATGAAGCCG
>CAZMRK010000085.1:0-3839 GCA_964568355.1 uncultured Solibacteraceae bacterium
CGACATCGGCACCGGCAGATGGCACACCATCCTCGTCTTCCGTCTGGAATGGTAGTGCAAAGCGG
Source organism: uncultured Solibacteraceae bacterium (assembly GCA_964568355.1). Taxonomy (GTDB): domain Bacteria; phylum Acidobacteriota; class Terriglobia; order Bryobacterales; family Bryobacteraceae; genus JAJPJX01. The sequence goes on from CAZMRK010000085.1 coordinate 66, forward strand.
GGACTGGCACGAAGTTCGCCGCACTTGCAAAATTCGTGCCAGTGCCCGTTCCGCACTGCTCTAGCGCTCCCCGCCGATGTGCTACACTGCGATGTTTCCATTTCGGCAATCCTGTTGGTTTGAAATCATGCTGGAGAGCTTCAGGGGTCTCCGTTGACACTCGCTCCCGTAGACTACGTCATCCTCTCTCTCTATTTCGCCTTTGTCTTGGGCATCGGGTGGAGGCTCCGCAAGCGGGTCTCCACCAGCGGTGACTTCCTGCTTTCGGGGCGCTCTGTCCCCATGTGGATCACCAGCCTGGCCTTTCTCGCCGCCAATCTGGGCGCCCAGGAACTCATCGGCATGTCCGCCTCCGGTGCCAAGTACGGCATCATGACCTCCCACTTCTATTGGATCGGCGCTGTGCCGGCCATGCTCTTCGTGGGGGTCTTCATGATGCCGTTCTACTATGGCAGCCGCGCCCGCTCTGTCCCCGAGTACCTCAAGCTGCGCTTCGACGAAAAAACGCGCGGCTTCAATGCTCTCACCTTCGCCACCATGACCATCTTCTCCTCGGGCATCTCCATGTACGCCCTGGGGCTGCTGCTTCAGTTGGTGCTGGGGTGGAGCTTTACGGCCTCGGTGCTCTGCTCGGCGGCGATCGTGCTGGCCTATACTTTCCTGGGCGGGCTCACCAGCGCCATCTACAATGAGGTGCTCCAGTTTCTGCTGATCGTCGTCGGTTTCGCGCCGCTCTCCATCCTGGCGGTCTCGAAGGCCGGAGGCTGGCCGGGTATCGAGCAGCGCCTCCCCGCCGTCATGACGCATAGCTGGCGGTACATGGAGCATGCCGGCCAGAACCCTATGGGCGTGGAATTGTTCGGGATGGTGGCGGGCCTCGGTTTCGTACTGTCGTTTGGCTATTGGTGTACGGACTTCCTGGTCGTCCAGCGCGCCATGGCGGCCGAATCGATGTCTGCCGCCCGCCGCACACCGCTAGTGGCGGCGCTGCCCAAGATGTTCCTGCCGTTCGTCGTGATCTTGCCTGGAATCGCTGCGGTAGCACTGGCGCAATCCGGCTTGGGCTACACGCTTCCTCTGAAGGACGGAGGCCCGGATTACAACCAGGTCTTGACCACGCTGATGGCGCAGTTTTACCCTGCGGGTATGCTGGGCGTCGGACTGACCGGCCTGATGGCCTCGTTCATGTCCGGCATGGCCGGCAACGTGACCGCCTTTAATACGGTCTTTACGTACGATATCTATCAGAGCTACATCCGCCCCGGCGCGCCCGATCGCCATTACCTCCACGTCGGCCGCGTTACCACCGTCGTCGGCGTGGTCCTTTCCATCGGCGCTGCTTACCTGGCCCAGCGCTACAACAACATCATGGACCTGTTGCAGTTGGTCTTTGGCTTTGTCAACGCGCCGCTGTTCGCTACGTTCTTGTTGGGCATGTTCTGGAAGCGCACCACCGGCCACGGAGCCTTTACGGGACTACTCGCCGGCACCGCGGCCGCGGCCTGTACGCACGGCCTCACTCTGGCCGAACAGAAAGGCGCCTGGCTCACGGTCGTGCACCAGTTCCCCTCCACAATGGCTCAGAGTTTCTGGGTCGCGATTCTTGCCTGGACCACCTGTTTTCTGGTAACCATCGCCGTGAGCCTGGCCACCCGCCCCCGCCCCGACGGTGAGTTGGTCGGCCTGGTTTATGGACTGACGACGGTGCCCAAGGATCACGGCCGCCGCTGGTATCTTCAGCCTGGCCCGCTCGCGGTTCTGGTGGCAGTCGTACTGTTGGTCCTGAATATCGTTTTCCGGTAATCTCATGTTGGATCTGCGCACACCTTCAGGCTTGTTCTTTCTGGCGCTGGGCCTCATTCTGACTGCCTTGGGGATCTTCTCGCCGGAGTTGCGGGCGCCCCTCACCGACGCCAACGTCAATCTCGATTGCGGACTCTTTATGGTTCTATTCGGCGGCTTCCTGCTCGCTCTCGCCTGGCGCGCGGCCCGCTCCCAGGGCGGCAGGGATGGTGCGTAACTTGGTGGAAGCCTTTCGCAGACAGTTCGGTAGCGCTGAGGGGGTACGCGTCTTCCGTGCGCCCGGCCGTGTCAACCTGATCGGGGAGCATACCGACTACAACCTGGGCTTTGTCCTGCCGGTCGCGCTGGATCTTGCTACGTATGTGGCCGTCGCTCCGTCCGGGGATGGCTACCTGCGGATCTGGTCGGAACAACGGCAGGAGCTTCGCCAGTGGCCCCTCACCGGAATTCTCTCGCTGTGCCCTTCTCATGATTGGAGTGACTACGTCATCGGTGTCGCGCTTGAACTGGTCCGTGCCGGCTACTCGCTCCCGGCCCTCAATCTCCTGATTCGCAGTACCGTGCCGGAAGGCTCCGGGCTCAGTTCGTCGGCAGCGCTCGAAGTCTCCTGTGCCCTCTCCCTCCTCCAGGACCATTCCGCGGATCCTCTGGCCCTGGCGCAGCTTTGCCGCCGTGCCGAAGGCTCTTTCGTGGGAATGCCCTGCGGCATCATGGATCAGTACATCTCCATCTTCGGGCGTGAATCGAGCGCCATCCGCATCGATTGCCGCAGCCTGGAGCATGAGACCGTGGCCTTGCCGGCGGGGGCGGCCTTCGTAGCGGTCAACAGCATGGTCCGGCACGCGCTCGCCGGCTCCGCCTATAAGCAGCGCACCGAGGAATGCGCCGCCGCGGCAGCCGCTATGGGCGTTGCCAGCTTGCGTGACGCCACTCTGGAGATGTGCGCGAAGGCGGCGCTGCCTGATAACGTCGCGCGGCGCGCGCGTCATATCGTCACCGAAAATGAGCGCGTCACTCAATTTATAGCGGCTTGCCGCCAGGGTGACCTGAACCGCATGGGCAGCCTGTTCCTGGATTCACACCGCAGCCTGCGCGATGACTACGAGGTGAGCTGCCTGGAACTCGATTTCCTGGTGGAGAACGCCGCCGGCATTCCCGGTGTCTACGGCGCGCGCATGACCGGAGGCGGCTTCGGCGGCTGCACGGTGAATCTCTTGCAGCCAGGGTCGGTCGATGCGTTCTGTGAGAAAATTCGCTCTGCTTATGCGCAGCGATTTGGGGTAGTGCCCCAGGTATATCTCTGCCGGCCTTCGCAGGGCGCTGAAGAAGTCAAGAATTTTGAGAGGATCCCGCCTGCCAGGTAACTAGTTGGCATAAATAAAGAATGGTCCTCCCGGGCGTCTGTAGCGAGCGCCCCACCGTTCGCAGGTAGAGACTGGAGACAGGCGTCATCGCCTGTCTCACACCTGCTGAATGGCTCGGCTGCCCTTAGTGGGCGGCCACGCTGCCGCCCCGTTTGGTCGGTCGCTTCATGAGCAGCAGCAGCGGCAGAATCAGCAGAAAGACCACTCCCAGGAGCCGGAAGGTATCGTTGAAAGAAAGCATGGTGGCCTGCCTCTGCACCATTCCGAAGACCGCTCCATAGGCCTGCTTCGTCGCAGTGGCGGCGTCCTGCCCCCGCTCCAATAGTGAGCCGTGCAGTCCGTTCAGCAAAGGGTCCGCCGCCGGGTTATAAGGATTGACATTCGCGCCCAGCAGGTTGATGTGCATCTGTTCCCGCCGGAACAGGTAGGTGTTGGCGTTGGCGATTCCGATGCTGCCCCCGATATTCCGCATCAGGTTGAAGATGCTGGTGGCGTTGCCCATCTCTTCCTTCGGAATCGGGTCCATGGTGGCGGTGGTCAGCGGCACAAACAAGAGAGCTAGGGAAATCCCCTGTATGAACTGCGGCCAGAAAATATCCCAATAGCC
>CAZMRK010000086.1:0-3386 GCA_964568355.1 uncultured Solibacteraceae bacterium
TTCACCGAATCCATCCCGTACCATCCAGGCACCAGCGCGCGGATCGGGAAGCCGTGGTTTGCCGGCAGCCGCTCTCCATTCATCTGGTAGGCCAGCAGCGTATCGGGATGCATTGCCTTCGCCAGCGGCAGCGCATGCGAAAATCCGTCCGCCCCCGAAAGCCGCACAAAGCGGGCTTCGGGCCGAATCTGCACGCGCTCCAGCAGCGAGGCCAAGCTCAGACCCGTCCATTCGGCGTGGCTAACCAGCCCGCCGCCCACCGGATTCTCCGCGCACTCCAGCGTGACCGGCAGCACCTTGCGGGGCATCGCCAGCAGTTCTTCATACGGAAACTCGGAAGGCTTGGCGAGAGCGCCGGTGAATGCGATCTTCCAGCCGGCGGAAGCCACGCTGGGGGCGGGAAAGTGCTCGCGTACGAAAAACAGCTCCGCCGGAACCGGACCTTCGTCGAGCAGGGAAAAATCGAAGTTGCTGACCTCGGCCTTCTGGGCGCGCAGCAGGCCGGCGAAGGCCGAGGTCAGAATCACCCGGCGGGACAGCAATCGCCGCCCGCCGTCACCAGGCCACCTTGAGGGCCATCTGGAGAATCCTGGGATCGCCATCCGTACTGGTTATCTTCCCAAAATTCGGGCTCGTCAATCCCGTCACCGGGTTGCTCAGGTGGGTCGCATTGAACAGGTTGAACGCTTCAAAGCGATACTCGATGCGGCCGCCCTCCCCCAGGAACGGCAGGTGCCAGCCTTTCGCCAACGAGACATCCACGTTCGCAAAACCGGGCCCGAACAGCACGTTTCTGCCCAGTGTGCCGAACGTATTCGGCGCCGGGTTGGCAAAGCGCTTAGTATCGAAGTAAGCGCTCAGAATCTCGCCCTTCGAGCGTCCCGTATCGAGCACCGGATAGCCGACGCCCACCAGGTCCGCAAATGCCGATCCGGCCCCCGCCGTGGGATTGTTGGATGCGCCGATGGTGAAGGGCCGCCCCGATTGCAGCGTGGTGATGCCGCTGAGCCGCCAGTTGCCGAGCACCGCGTTGATGGTGCCGCCCTTTTGCAGCTTGGGAAGATCCCACACAAAGGAATTCACAAAGCGGTGCGTCCGGGTGAGGTCGGAATTGCCCCGCGAGAAAAAGAAGTTGAAGGGATTGTTGATTCCGCGGCTGCCGCCGAAGCCATTGCGCGACACGTAATCCAGGTTCTTCGACCAGGTGTAATTCGTGCTCACGATGAAGCCGTGGCTGTAGCGCTTTTCGAGCGACAACTGCAGCGCGTGATAGATCGAATTTAAACCTGGCATCCAGCGCGAGATAGTCTGAAAATCCTGGACCGGCCGGCGTTCGTTGATAGTCGCGCGGTTGTCCGAAAGCGAAAGGCTCGGATCATAGATGGGAGCATTCTGATCGTACTCGCTCTTCAGATGCGTGGCCTTGGTACCCACGTATCCGATCCGCGCCAGCCAGCCCGCCTTCACGTCCCGCTCCATGGTCAGGCTCCAGTTCTGCGTGTAGGGCGTGATGAACTTCTTGTCCAGCACGATCGTATAGAGCGGCGTCGGATACGGCACATCATGGTTCGCGGCGCTGACCGGAAAGATGTTCAGCGCTTCCCTGCCCGCGAACGGCCGGTCAAACGAGCCGTCCTGGAACTCCACGCTGTAGCTGAAAGGAGTCACGTTGTTGGCGTCGTTCTGCGCGTTCAACGAAGGCGCATCGTAGAAGATCGCGTAACCGCCGCGGATACTGTTTTTGCCGTTGTGGAACGGGTCCCAGGCGAAGCCGAAGCGCGGCGCCAGGTTGTTGTAGTCCGGATCGGTGACCGTCTTTCCGAACGTATCGCCGCCACCGTATCCGGCCGGTTTCTTATCGCCGTGATAGAACAGGCCCGGCAGCGCGTTCTTGAAAACCTGTGAGCGGATACCGGCTTGATTGGCCGCCATGTCGAAGGTCTGGTTGCGATCCAGCTTGTCCGCGAACAATCCGTAGGGCTCGTAGCGAACCCCAAAATTCAATGTCAGCCCGGGACGCACCCGCCACGTATCGCCGACGTACCAGCCCGTCTGCGTGCCGCGCCGCTGTTCGAACTCACCGCTGTTCTGCGTGAAATAGGAAAAGCCGCCCAGGATAAAATCCGCGCGGTCAAAGCCCACCTGATCGCCGTAACCGGTCACGTGTCCATCGAACTGGAACTGTCCCGAGGCGTGAAACAGCGTGTTGTTGTTGAACCGCTTCCGGACAGCGCTCATGCCCCACACCAGGGTATGGTTGCCTTTCGACATCGTCCAGTCATGCCCCACTTCCAGGCTGCCCCGCCCGAAGCGAATCGCATGGGAAGGCGCGCTGAACGAAACCCCGCTCGAGGTCATGGAGATATCGATGTGATTGCCCATAGGCGTCAACTGCACGCCCAAATCGGCGGTCGTTAGCGGAAAATCCGTGCGGATATCCGCGATCTGGTGCGCCACAGTGAACTGCGTATGCATCACCGTGCTGGAATTCACAATGAACGTGTGCCCCAGCGTCGCGCTGCGAGAATCACGGTAGCCGCCGTAACGCGCCGCATGGATGTTATCCGGAGGCGAGTGAAACGGCTGGTTGCCGTCGCTTTCAAAGACCCGGAACACGAAGCTGTGCTTGGCGCTCGCCACATAGTCCAGCTTGCCGATCCCTTGCAGACCATTCTCCGGCTGCGAAATCGTGTAGCGCACGAAACCCTCGGCATCGGGCAGCGGTGAGAGCGAGAGCAGCTTGGTAGCCGCCGGCGAGATGCGGCTGGCCGGGATCATATTGTTCGCAAACGGAACTCCGTTGGTCAGCGGGTCAAACAGCTTGATCGGGTTACTCGAGAAGTCGCCCCGCCGCTCAGCCGCCGTCAGGGTTTGATCGCGGCTGTTGCCCGGCGCCTGGCGGATCATCAGTTTCTGATAGCCGGCAAATCCAAACAGCTTATTCTTCACGAACGGACCGCCCACGGTGAAGCCGAACTGGTTGCGCTTGAGCTGGTCCTGCTGGCTGGAAAAGAAGTTCGTGGCATTGAGCGCGGTATTCCGAACAAACCAGAAAACATCGCCGTGAAGCTGGTTGGTCCCGGACTTGGTGACTACGTTCAAAACGCCGCCGGAAAGACCGCCCATCTCCACGCCCATGTTACTGGTCTGCGCGCTGAACTCCTGCACGGCGTCGGGAAAGGGGAAGTCCAGGTTCTCGTTGACCAGGTCGTCCATGTTCGTACCGCCGTCGAGCGTGTAGCGCAAGTTATTGTTGCGCGAGCCGTTGACTGTAATTTCTTTCTGGCCCTTGGGACGCCAGTTACTGCTGCCTACGTCGCCGCCGTTATTTCCCGCCCCGGAAGCTACGCCGGGGGCCAGCAGCACCAAGTCCGCCGGATTGCGGC
>CAZMRK010000087.1:0-6970 GCA_964568355.1 uncultured Solibacteraceae bacterium
CAAATCGGTCCAGTGCCATTCCGCGTATCCGTGTAGGTCGACCCAGGGCCGCTGCTGGTACCCAGGACCGTTGTATTCACCCTCCAGCGCCGCGCGGACGAACCGCTGGTGATTGTTCGCCGCCGAATCGAGCAGATGGCCAGTTCCTGTTTTCGCGACCAGCCGCCACTGGGCCCGGGCGCCCCCGCATCTTCATCCGGAATGGCCAACAGCCGTTCGAGTTTGCCCTCGATCACCTCTCGCAAACGTTGCGCCAAGTCTTGAGCCATATAGCAATTTTCCCATGTACGGCTCCGTCAGGGCCTATCTGCGCACCGTGTCCGGTGATCACAAAGTCGGCTCCCACACGAAAATCCCTGTAGGGAGATGCCGGAGTGCCGGCGCCTGTAGTGGCAAATGCCGATTTATCGGCATCGGCCGAATCGCGCCCAAGCTCATCATCCTTGTTTGTGCGTGGCTCGTGTGCCGCTCCGCTGGAAGCAACACGTGGCCCTTGTGGCCAGCGATTCCTTCGTACCTCACCGGTGGGCTAGTGGTGCGTTTCCAGCCAGTTACGCCTGGATTCTCGAGCGACGCCATGACCTAGATGCGGTCGAAAGGCGGCGGTTGTCCATCCGCCTGCGGGAGCCCCGGTGCCTTTTTTCCCCTCTTCGGACGATGGCTTGCATAGATTAACGGTACCGTTGAGTGCAACTTTCTCGTAATCATCGTCAAATAGGAGTAAAGGAGCCGTTTCGCAATCATGTCGCTTGGTAGATGGCCAAAATACCTTTTCATAGCCGGTCTTGCTCTGGCGAGCTCGCTGGTCTTCGGCTGCAAGAAACGCGTAGAGAGCCCTCCGCCGGGCGCCGTGGAGGTAGAGACCATGACCGTCCGCCCGGAGCCGGTCGTCCTGACCACGCGGCTGCCGGGGAGAACCTCGGCCTACCTCGTGGCGGAGATCCGCCCGCAGGTGAATGGGCTCATCCAAAGCCGGCAGTTCCGCGAAGGTGCCAACGTCAAGGCCGGCGAGATTTTATACCAGATCGACCCTTCCCCTTACCAGGCGGCCTATGCGCAAGCTAAGGCGGCCCTCACCACGGCGGAAGCGGATCTGGTCACCGCGGAGGCGAACCTTCCCGCTCTCCGCTCCCGTACAGAGCGTTTCAAGGACCTGGTCAGTATCCGTGCGGTCGGGCAGCAGGACTACGACGACGCCCATGCCTCCCTCCGGCAGGCCGAAGCAACCGTGGCTGCGCGAAAAGCCGCCATTGAGGTGAATCGGGCGGCCCTGGAGAGCGCCCGCATCAACCTGTCTTATACCCCCATCAAGGCCCCGATCTCCGGACGCATCGGCAAATCCAATATCACGGTTGGTGCGCTGGCGACCGCCTATCAGGCAACCCCTCTGGCCGTGGTGCAACAACTGGACCCCATTTACGTGGATGTCGTGCAGGCCAATGCCGATCTGCTGCGCTTGCGCCGCAATCTCGAAAGCGGACGCCTCAAGCACAAGGGGACCACGCAGCCCAAAGTGAAACTGCTACTCGAAGACGGGACTCTTTATGCGTCCGAGGGCAGGCTGGAGTTCCGTGACGTTACCGTGGACCAGACGACGGGTTCGGTCACGCTGCGCATGGTCTTTCCTAACCCCAAAGAGGTTCTTCTTCCCGGGGTCTTCGTGCAGGCGATCGTGGAGGAAGGCACTCGCGAACAGGCGATCCTCGTTCCGCAGCAGGCGGTCGGCCGGGACCCCAAGGGCAATCCCGAAGCGTGGGTCCTTACTAAGGATAGCGGTGTGGAGCGGCGCGCGCTCGAACTGGATCGGGCCATCGGCAACCGGTGGCTTGTGACCAGGGGCTTGGCGCCTGACGACCAGATCATCGTCGTGGGGACGGACCGAGTGCGTCCGGGTGTTCGCGTCCACGCGAACCCCTTTACCGGGGACGGGAGCAGCGGGTCGCCCTCCCAAGGCAAACCGGTTTCTCAGGCTCCTGCAAAAGGGGAGAATCATGGCTAGATTCTTCCTTGATCGTCCGGTGTTTGCCTGGGTGATCGCCATCGCGATCATGGTGCTGGGCGGATTGGCCATCTACACGCTGCCCATCTCGCAATATCCACCGATTGCTCCGCCTTCCATCGCCATCCAGGCCACGTATCCGGGGGCCGCGGCGGAAACGGTGGAAAACAGCGTGACGCAAATCATCGAACAGAAGATGACCGGCTTCGACAACCTGTTGTACATGTCGGCCACCAGTGATTCCTCCGGCAGCGCCCGTATTGAATTGACCTTCACGCCGGGCACCGATCCCGATCTGGCCTGGGCTCAAGTTCAGAACAAGCTCCAACTGGCTACAGCGAGCCTGCCGGAAGTGGTGCAGCGTCTTGGCATCCAGGTCAGCAAGTCGACCCGCAACTATCTGATCATCGTCGGCCTCATCTCGGAAGACGGCAGCATGGATGGCCACGATTTGCAGGACTATGCCCAATCCAACCTGGAAAAGGTTCTGGCGCGGGTCCCGGGTGTGGGCGAAGTGCAGACTTTTGGCAGCCAGTATTCGATGCGCATCTGGCTCAACCCCGATAAGTTGACGGATTACCAGATGACGGTCGGCGATGTGACCACCGCGCTGAGGGGCTATAACGTGGAGGTTTCCGCCGGCCAGTTTGGGGGAGCCCCGGCCGTCTCCGGCCAGCGGCTGAACGCCGCCATCATCGTCCAGAACCTGCTCAAGACCCCGGAGGAGTTCGCTTCGATTCCCGTACGCACCAATCCGGATGGATCGGTCGTGCGGATCAGAGATGTCGGGCGGGCGGAGATGGGCACCGAGCTGTATGACATTGAAGGCCTTTATAATGGCATGCCCACCGTCGGTCTGGCCATCCGGCAGGCTGCCGGCGCCAACGCGCTCGATACCGTCAACAACATCCGGAACCGGCTGCAGGAAATGAGCCAGTATTTCCCGCACGGGATGAAGGTTGTTTATCCATACGACACGACCCCATTCACTGTTGTCGCCATCGAAGAGGTCGTCAAAACCCTGTTCGAAGCCATTCTGCTGGTCTTCGTGATCATGTGGCTGTTCATGGGCAATCTGCGCGCAACGCTGATTCCGACGATCGCCGTCCCCGTAGTGCTCCTGGGGACCTTTGCCGTATTGGGGGCCGCCGGGTTTTCCATCAACATGCTGACCATGTTCGCGATGGTCCTTTCGATCGGACTGCTGGTGGATGACGCCATCGTCGTCGTGGAAAATGTGGAGCGCATCATGAGCGAAGAAGGGCTTTCTCCGCGGGAGGCCACGGCCAAGTCCATGGACCAGATCACCAGCGCGCTGGTCGGCATCGGGCTGGTGCTTTCCGCCGTATTCGGCCCGATGGCGTTCTTCAAAGGCTCCACCGGCGTGATCTATCGCCAGTTCTCGGTAACGATCATCGCTTCTATGATGCTCTCGGTCCTGGTGGCTTTGATCCTGACTCCTGTACTTTGCGCCTCGCTGCTCAAGCCGGTGAAGGCGGGTCATGAAGCCGCAGAAAACGCTGTGTTTTTCCTGCGCCCGTTCTTGTTGGGGTTTGATCGTATCTTCGCCTGGTTGAGAACGCGTTATGTGAGGCTGGTAGGGCACTCTTTGGCGAAGAAGCTTCGCTATCTGGCGGTGTATGTCGTGCTGGTTGCCGTCATTGGCCACCTGTTCATGCGCCTTCCCACCGGCTACCTGCCGGACGAGGACCAGGGTATTCTGCTGGCTCAAATCATGATGCCGACGGGCGCAACTCTGGAACAGACCAAAGCGGTGGCGAACCAGGTCCAGCGCTACTTTCAAACCAGCGAAAAGGAGGCGGTGGAGTCCTGCATGTCCATCGCCGGAATTGGCTTTTCCGGCAGGGCGCAGAACATCAGCATGGTTTTCGCAAAGCTCAAGGATTGGGATCTGCGGGACCGGCCGGATTTGCGCGTAACGGCGATTGCCGAAAGGGCACAAAAGGAATTTGCGAAGATCCGCGGTGGTATGGTGTTTGCTTTTGTCCCGCCTCCCGTCGCGGAACTGGGCAACGCCACGGGATTCGATTATGAATTGATCGATTTCGGCGGCGTCGGCCATGCTGCGCTGACCACCGCCCGCAATCAGCTTCTCTCTCTAGCGGCGAAAGATCCGAGATTGATGCGTGTTCGGCCCAATGGACTGGATGATGTGCCTCAGTACCGGGTCGACGTGGATTGGCAGAGGGTTGGCGCGCTGGGAATTCCGATCACGACGGTGCACGACACCATATCGACGGCGTTTGGCAGCGGCTACGTCAACGACTTCATCCAAGCCGGGCGCGTCAAGCGAGTTTATGCGCAGGCGGACGCGCCCTTTCGGATGCTCCCCACCGACCTGGAGCGGCTTTACGTGCGCAATAACACCGGTAAGGTGGTTCCGTATTCTTCCTTCGCCACTGGCCGCTGGACCAGCGGTTCTCCCCGGCTGGAGCGCTTCAACGGGTTCCCCTCGATGAACCTCTGGGGCGAGCCCACGCAGGGAACCAGCTCCGGCGAAGCGATGCGCGCCATGGAAGAAATTACCGCGAAGCTTCCCAAGGGCGTCGGCTTTGATTGGAATGGCCTTTCCTATCAGGAGCGCATCGCAACCTCGCAAGGACCCATTCTCTACGCCTTTTCCGTACTAGTGATCTTTCTTTGCGTGGCGGCTTTGTACGAAAGCTGGACCATCCCCATCGTCAACCTGCTGATGCTGCCACTGGGCGTGCTCGGCGCGCTGCTCGCGACCACGCTGCGCGGTTTGCCCAATGATGTCTACTTCCAGATCGGCTTTCTGACCACTTTGGGACTTTCCACCAAGAACGCGATCCTGATCATTCAGTTCATCAAGGACCAGATGCGGCACGGGCTCGGACTGGTGGACGCGACCCTGGCAGCCGTGCGAATCCGCTTCCGTCCCGTCATCATGACGTCGCTGGCTTTCTTCTTCGGCACGCTGCCCCTGGCTCTCAACCGGGGCGCGGGAGCCGGAGCGATGAACGGCATCGGAACCGCGGTTACCGGCGGCATGCTGTCGGCCACATTCATCGACTTGATCTTCATTCCGTTATTCTTTGTGCTGATCTCACAGCTATTCTCCAGACGGCAGCCTTCGCTGCCCTCTCCGCAACCGCCTTCCTCTCCGGAGGTGAACTGACATGAAAGGCGCGAAGATGCTGATATGCGCCCCATTGGGGGCGCTCGTGTTCCTGGGGGGCTGCTCTATGTCTCCCCGCTATAGCCGGCCGAAAACGCCCGTCCCGCCTGCCTGGCAAGGTGGCGGGACGGATCCGGAATCTCAGCGGACTGCCGGCGCGCCGGCCGCCCCGGACGTGAAATGGCAGGACTTTTTTGCCGATCAGAAATTGCAAAAGGTCATCGATCTGGCTCTGAACAATAACCGCGATCTGCGGATCGCCGCTCTCAACGTGGCACGGGTGGAAGCGCAATACCAGATCCAGCGCGCCCAACAGTATCCCACCGTCGCTGCCGCGGCGACCGGAAATCTGTACCGGTTTCCGAAAGGCCAGTTGGGCATCAGCCAGTCCTTCACCTATCAGCAATACAACGTCAACCTGGCGACTACCTCCTGGGAAGTGGACCTGTTCGGGCGCATCCGCAGCCTGAAGAGCGGGGCGCTGGAGCAGTATCTGGCGAGCGAGCAGGCGCGCTCGGCCTCACAGATTGCCCTGGTGGCGGCCGTGGCCACCAGTTACCTGGCGCTGGGCGCCGACCGCGACAATCTGCGTCTGGCTCAGGATACGCTCAACGCCCAGCAGGCCACCTATGAATTGATCCTGCGCATGCGGGATCGGGGTATCAGCTCCGATCTAGACCTGCGCCAGGCCCAGAGCCAGGTGGAGGCGGCGCGAGTCGAGATTGCGCGGTATACCGGGCAAATCGCGCTCGATCAGGACGCCCTCCATCTCCTGGTGGGGGCCACTGTCCCGGATGATCTGCTGCCGGGCGAGCTGGGCTCGGACCGCGCGCTGAAAGATGTCTCCGCCGGGCTATCCTCCGACGTGCTGCTCCGCCGCCCTGACATTCTCATGGCGGAGCACCAGTTGAAAGGAGCATACGCCAACATCGGGGCTGCCCGTGCCGCATACTTTCCCCAGATCGCGTTGACCGGCGGCGGGGGGTTGATCAGCGCCAGCCTCTCCAACCTGTTCACGGCAGGCGCCAGAACGTGGACCTTCGCTCCCCAGGTGTCGCTGCCTATTTTCGATGCCGGAGCGCGAAGGGCCAATCTGCAGATCGCGAAGGTGGATCGCGATTCTGCGGTCGCGGAATACGAGAAGGCGATTCAAGCGGCCTTCCGGGAGGTCAATGACTCGCTCAGCCAGCGGACGTGGCTGCTGGAACAGCAAAATGCCCAACAGGCCATGGTCAATACGCTCCAGGAAATGTATAACCTGTCGGAGGCCCGTTACAAAGCGGGAATCGATAGCTACCTCACGGTGCTCGTGGCGCAGCGGTCGCTCTATTCGGCGCAGCAGCTCCTGTTGGGTGTTCGCCTGAGCCGGCTGAGCAATCTGGTTACCCTGTACAAGGTGCTGGGCGGCGGAGCGTAGCGGCTGCGCCCGCGGCGGAGCGCGGAAAGAGGGCTGGCGGTTTCGAAATGGCTCCCTCCATCTACTGCCTGCCTTCCTCAACCGCCCCCCGCTTCCGTAGCAGAGTCACCGTTCTCCTCTGAGCCGGTCCGCCGAACCGCAGTGCGTATCCCAAGGGCGTGCACTCCACGATCTCGCCCGGCTGCTCGTAGCTCCCTGGAAGCCTGGCGCGCACCGTAAGGTCTGCACCGCGCTCAATCAGCATCTGTGCTATCGGCAAGCCGGCATCATCGAACTGCGTTACGGCGTGGAAGATGGCAGTGTGTCCACCGATGCCGGCATCGTCGACGGTTGCGCGGGCATTGACGTCGGCCCCGCGGTCGAGGAGCAAAGCGACCGCGGGAAGGCTTCCATA
>CAZMRK010000088.1:0-6194 GCA_964568355.1 uncultured Solibacteraceae bacterium
CCGCCGAAGGTATTCCGGCGCAGAGGCGCCTTGTTGCCGGTGTTGAAGAAATTACGGGCATCCAGCTTATCGTTACGCAGGAATTCGAACAGAACTCCATGGAACTGGTTGGTGCCTGGTTTCATCGCCGCGATGATCTGCGCGCCCGATTGCGTCCCGTATTCGGCGGAATACCAGCCCGACTCCACCCGGAATTCTTCGATCGCTTCCACGGACGGCCGCATGCGGATGACCCCGTGCATTGAGGTTTTGAGCGGCGCTCCATCCAGGAGAACCGCGTTGTTGTGCACCTTCTGGCCCATGGAGGCAATGCCGAATCCCGGACCGTACGTGCTGGTCGTGACGCTGGAGGCAGGCCCGCGGCTCATACCAGGAGCAAGCAGCGCCAGGCGGAAGAGGTTGCGGTTGGCCGGCAGCGGCAATTCGCGGATTTTTGCGGCATCGATGACGGTGCTGAGGGTGTTGTCGTCGGTCTGCACCGAGGCCGCTTCGGCCTGTACCTCTACCCTCTGCGTGATCTCGCCGAGTTGCAGCTTGATATCCACGCGCGCCCGTTGGTCTACTTCCAGGTGGATATCTTGCACTACGGCCTTCCGGAAGCCCGCGGCTTCTGCAGTTACTTCGTAGTTACCAATATCAAGAGCCGGGACCTCAAAGTCACCGCGCTCGTTTGTCTTCACAACTCGCTTGATCTGTGTGCCTGTATTGCGGGCGGTGATGGCCGCTTGCGGAACAGCGGCTCCAGTCTCGTCCAGCACGGTGCCGAGAATCGTCGACCGGCCGCCTTGCGCCATTAGCGCTGGCGTAATGGCGAGCAATAGAGTGATGGCAAGGGTCTTTCCCGAAGCGCTCACGACAAGTACCCTCCTGGTAGGGCGGTACTCTATCATCCGCGCCAGATATAAGTCAAATTTCCTATGGACGCGCCGTAGCGTGCGCTTCAGCGCGCAGCGTCGACGCTCACGTCGACGCTTTGTATGGTTTCAAAATCACAGTACCAATGCTCTGGCCGCAAAATCTATTTCTTTCCGCATGTGGTTCAGTGCCGGAACCGAGCCGCGCGCGTAAGCAAGCGGACAAACGAAATGATCCGGTCACAGTACCAGTCAGAAAATATACTTCAAGCCGAATTGCAGGATCCGCGGCGAAGCGGCGCTCGTGATCTTTCCGAAATTGGGGCTGCTCAGGGTACCGTTCGGATTGCCCAGATTCACCTGGTTCCAGGCATTGAAGAAGTCCGTGCGGAACTGAATCGATTGCCCCTCGAACACGTGGAAGCGCTTGGACGCGGAAAGATTCCAGTTCCACGATTTTGGCCCGTAGAGGATATTGCGGCCAGTCGTACCGTAGAGGCCGGTCGCCGGAGCGAACGCCGCGGTGTTGAAGAACTGCGAGATTTGCTGCGCGCGGCTGCGTCCTCCGGGAAGGCTGGGATCTCCCACCAGGTTCGGCCGGTCGTTGGTATTGCCATCGACGTTCGTATCGGTCCCGGAAACGATGTTCATCGCCTGGCCGCTGCGGGCCGAGGCAATGCCATTCAGCTCCCAGCCGCTCAGTAGTTGTTTCCCCGCCCAGCCCCAGTGATGCCACTCGGGCGATTGCCAGAGCCAGGAGAGCGAAAAAACGTGCGGGGTATCGAAGTTCGAAGGCCCGCGATCGAGCGCGAAGTTGTTGGAGTTTAGCAGCGCCACATTCGAAAGGCTGGTCGGATCGTCGGAGAGAAGGTCGATGGATTTGGACCACGTGTAGTTGGCCAGAACGGAGAGCCCTTTCGCGAACCGGCGGGTGAAAGTGACCTGCAGCGAGTTGTAGTTCGCGTTGGCCGCGGTCTCGAGTTCGTAGATGCCGCCGAACGTGCCTGGGAGATAGGGACGCCGGTTGTTGATGTTGCCCGTGGTGGATCCGCCGGGGATATAGGTCGGCGTATTCGCGTCGCGCTGGATGTAGAGCTTGCGCGAAGTGTTGCCGACGTAGGCGACCTGCAGGTTCATCGATCCGGTGAGCTGCTGCTGGATGGAGAAATTGTACTGCTGGACGTAGGGAGTACCGGAGCCCTCGCCCAGGTAGTTCGCCGTGATCGGCAGCGTAAAGATGGGGTTCGCCGGATCGAGCGTGTAGGGATATGGACTGCCGCCCACCGCCGCCCACGGGTTGACCAGGTTCTGCGTGGCATTCAGCGTGAGATCCACGATGAACGGCTGATTCTGCAGGTTGGAAACCAGGTTCACCATACCGACCGCGTAGAAGATGCCATAGCCGGCACGTATGGCGGTCTTGCCGTTCCCGAAGAGATCGTAGGCGAGGCCGAAGCGGGGTGCGAAATTCGTGTGAATGGTCGGCGCGATGCCGTCCGGCACACCGGGGTCGCCGGGAAACAGCAGGCCCAGCGGCGCGGTGGGAAATCGCGTCGATTGCACGCCCGCCTGGAAGGTGCCGAGCGCTCCGCCGGCGCTCGAATAGGGCGGGTTCAGCTCCCAACGAAGTCCCAGGTTGAGCGTGAGGCGGGAGATCTTCCAGTTGTCCTGGATGAAAAGCGCGGAGTTGCTGGCGCTGAAGTCGCGGTTCAGGCCGTTGTTCTGGCGGAACGTGTTGGCCATGCCGAGCAGGAAATCGGCCTGGGCGTTCTTGGTCGCCGATCCGGTGAAACGCACCTGCCCGGCGCCCAGCCAGTTGCCGGTTTCCCGGAAGTGATTCCACAGGACCGATCCGCCGAACTTGATGCTGTGGGAGCCGCGGGTCCAGGAGGCCATGTCGGAGATACCGAAGGTCCGCTGCGGCATATCGTCGTCGCCGTAGGTTCCGGCCTGCCAGTAACCGTTCACGAAGATCTGCGGCGGCCGCGCGGGAGTGGCGCCGAGCGTGATCTGGCTGCCGAAATCGGACCAACTGGTGCGGACCGGCGTCGCGCTGATGTATTCGTTCAGCGTGTAGCTGAAGCGCGCCTGGTTGATGAGCGACGGCGTAAAGATGTGATCGTCGCTGATGACGATGTTGTTCTGCGTGTATTCGGTGGTGGCGACGGACCAGTCGGGCACCTGGGAGCCGCTGGAGAACGGCTGGGTGCTGGTGCTGCGATCCAGAAAGAGCGTCCCGGAGAGACGGTTCTTCGCCGTCAGTTGATGATCCAGGCGGGCAATGCCCTGGTCATCGTTGATGGGGGCCGGCGCGAGCGCGCTCAGGGTTCCGTTGGGATTGTTCGGCAGCGGCACGAAGGTATCGAGCATCTTCCGGGCGACCGGATCAAGCCGGGAAGCCGGAATGATGCCGTTGGGGAAGACCACGCCGGTTTTCGGGTCGACCGGCCACTTCGCGGGGGCCAGAGAGGAGAAGTCGCCGTTGCGCTGGGCTTCGGTGGGCACCAGGCCGCTGTTGATGAAGTTATCGGTATGCAGCCGCAGGCCCTGGTAGGAGCCGAAGAAGAAGTCCTTGTCGCGACGGATCGGCCCGCCCAAGGAGCCTCCGAACTGGTTGCGCTTGAGAGGCGTGACCGAGTTCTGGAAAAAGTTCCGGGCATTGAGCGCGTCATTGCGTAGAAATTCGAAAGCGCTGCCGTGGAAGGAGTTGGAACCGGAGCGGGTGACCACGTTCATGACCGAACCGGGCTGGCGGCCGAACTCGGCATCGAAGTTGGCGGTAATGAGATGGAATTCCTCGACGGCGTCGGGATTGGGCGCCATATTGCCGCCGTTACGAAACAGAGAATTGTTGAAGGCGCCGTCCAGGTAGAAGTTGTTGTCGCGCGTCCGGGCGCCGTTTACGTTCATGTAGTTGCTGTCGTTGCTGCCGGTCAGCGAGGTGCTGACATTGGTCACGCCCGGCATCAGGCCCATCAGGTCGTAGACGTTGCGGCCGTCGAGCGGCAGGTCGCGCACGCGCCTTTCGTCGACGGTGCCGCCAAGCTGGACTTCGCGCGTATCCACTTGGGAGACGTCGCCTTTCACCTCCACCGTCTCCGAGACGGCGCCGACCTGGAGAGCGAAATCGATCCGCGCGTTTTGGTTCACGTCCAGCTTGACCCCGGTGCGCTGCTCGCGTTTGAATCCGGCGAACTCCGCTTCCAGGGAGTAGACGCCGTTTGGCACCGTGGGGAAAATGTAGTCGCCGGAGGTGCTCGTGTTGGCGGTGCGAGTCTCACCGGTCCGTTCATTGGTCAGGCGAACCGTGGCGCTGGAGATGGCGGAGTTACTCGAATCGGCCACGATGCCGGAGATGGAACCGGCCGGTGTCTGGGCAGACAGGCCGGCCGCCATCAGGGCAAACAAAGGGAGAAGACGCGTAAAGGGATGATGATGCCGCGTATGCATGGAACCATTGTGGTGTGGCGAGGGCATTAAAGTCCTCAAAGTCACGCTGGAAGCGCGGTTTGAGATCCTCAAAGCAAGCGTAAGGGGTGGACGCGGAAGGGCGCTGAAAGACGTTTGAAACAGAGGGGCGTTAGACTTTTACTGTTAGCCGGAGCGGCTCCGGCCCGATTCCGGGGGGTTGAGGTTCGCATGCTTACGGAAACTAGATCGGTTTTCGAGTTCCAGACCTTTCGCGTGGATTTGGCCGAACGGAAGCTCTGGAGCGGAGATCACCCGATACCGCTCACACCGAAGGTATTTCAGACGCTGGCTGTCCTGATCGAGAATCGCGACCGGCTGGTAACCAAGCAGGAACTGATCGATACGGTCTGGCCGGATCGATTTGTTACAGAAGCCAATCTGACGCAGAACATCTCGGTGCTGCGCAAGGCACTGGGGGAAACGGCGACCGGCACGAAATATATCGCTACGTTTCCGGGGAAAGGATACCGTTTCATCGCGGACGTTACGGCCGTAGGGGAAGAAATGACGGCTAGCGCGCCGGCGGTCGAACAGCCTCTGCCATCCGTAAAGGCGCCACCCGAAAGTCCGCGGCGCCGGTATTGGACTGCCGGCCTTGTCGTTTCCGCCGTGCTTGGGATGGTCGCGGTGATTGCGTTCCTCCAGCACAAGCCGGCCTCGGTGAGCGTTGGCGGTTCCCATCGTCTGGCGGAGGTAGCGGGGCGCAGTTATCAGCCGGTGCTTTCGCCCGACGGGTCGATGGTGGCATTCGTGCAACAGCCCGATCTGCGCTCCTCCCTGCGGGTGTTGGTTGCCAGGACAGCAGAAAACAGCGCCCCTGCAACGGTTAGCGAAATCAGCGGCGACGCGTTCAGCCCGGCGTGGTCTCCGGATGGCCGCGCGTTGGCGTTTCTTCAGGCCCGGGAGGATCGCCTGTTCCTGGTAATCGAGGAACTAAGCCACAACCCCCGCGTGGTGACCGAAGTATTTCCCCAACGGTATAGTTTGATACCGCGGCAGTTGGACTGGTCGCCGGATGGCAGGCTGCTCGCTGTCTCCGATAAGAATGGAGAAAGCGATCCGTTCCGGATCGATCTGGTGCATATCAGCGACGGCCGCCGTGCCCCGATTACGATTCCGCCGGCCCTCTCCGATGGCGACTTCGCGCCGCGGTTCTCGCCGGATGGGACTAAGCTGGCGTTTCTGCGGCAGAGCTCGCGTCCGGTTCTCGACCTGCTGTATGTCAATATGCCGGGCGGCGAGCCCGTGATGGTAAGCCCGGCAAGAGCGGCGCTGGGTGACGTGGACTGGTCGCCGGACTCGCGGTCTCTTCTGTTCACCGCGCAAAGCCAGCGGGTGTGGCGGCTGTGGCGCGCGATGGCGGGGCGGCCGAACCAGCGATGGGAGCCGGTGCAGGGGTCCGAAGAGGTGTCGCAGCTCTCGATTGCGCGCACCCGTGGAACCCTGGTGAGCTCGTCTTGCGATCCGGATCCAAGCATCTGGCGCGGGAAACTGGCGGACGACGGAACCGCAGTGGCCTGGGATCGCTTCATCGACTCCAAAGCCGACGACATATTTCCCGGATTTTCGAGAGATGGGCGGCGCGTGGTGTTTCTGTCCACGCGCACGGGTGCACGCCAGTTGTGGGTGAAGGAGGAAACCGGGGAGGAACGGGCGCTGACCCGAGCTCCGCAGCGGCCAAGCTACGCCTCCTGGACAACCGCCGAGGACTTGGTCTATTCCGACCTACGGGAACGCCGGATGTATCTTTTCCGCGCGGGCAGCCCCTCGCCGGCGCCGATTCCGCTGGTAGGCACAGTAGGGAGCCATACGACGGTCTCGCCGGATGGGCAGACGGTCTACTGGGTGAAGCGCTTCTACATCTATCAG
>CAZMRK010000089.1:0-9840 GCA_964568355.1 uncultured Solibacteraceae bacterium
GATCGAGGCGGTACGGAAATCGCTTCAACTGGACGATGCGCAGGTGGAAGCCTGGGATTTTCTGATCGGCGAGCTGATTCAGGCGGACCAGGCGCCGCAGGCGCTGGCGGAGGCGATCCGCGCGCAGCGGCGTTTTCCGGACCATGCCGATACGCAGTTTTTATTTGCCCTGGCGAGCTACCACGTTACGGAGAGCCCGCTAAGCCGCCTGGCGCTGCGCAACCTGCGCGAGGCCGAGCCGGGCAGCCCGCGCGTGCTGCTGGCCGAAGGGCTGCTGTATCGCAAGCAGGGCAAGAACGAGGAAGCTACGGCGGCGTTCGAGAAAGCTGCGCAGGCGGGAGTGCCGGATGCACATTTGCTGCTGGGGATCGTGCGCAAGGAGAATGGCGATTTCGACGGCGCCGAACGGGAATATCGCGAGGCCGAGCGGGTGAATCCGCGCAACGGCCAGGCGATGCTGGAGCTGGGGAAACTGCTGCTGAATCGCGGGCAGCTCGAAGAGGCTCGCTTGCAATTGGAGAAGGCGCTGCAGTATATGGCGGATGCTCCTACGGTGCATTATCAGCTTGGGCTGGTGTACCGGCGCCTGGGGCAGAGCGAGAAGGCGCAGGAGCATTTGCGGTTATCGAAGCAGTAGGCGTGGAGAGAGTCCGCTTGCTGGCGCGCGCGGTTGGGTGCGGAGCCAAGCATTGACGGGAAGCGGAAAATTAGTTTAGTGGTCGCGGTGGGTGATCAGGTCGGTGACGGCGAAGAGGGCTCGCTGGTAGCGGGATTCGGGGAATTCGGAGATGACGGCGCGGGCTTTGTCGGTGAAGGCTTGCGCGCGTTCGCGCACACGCTCGATGCCGCGGTATTTGTCCAGAAGGGCGCGCACCTGACGGAAGGGGACCTGTTCGTAATTGCGATCGCGCAGGATGGTTTCGACCTGAGCGCGTTCCTCCGGGGCAGCGCGCTCCAGCGCATAGACCAGTGGCAGGGTCACCTTGCCCTCGCGCAGATCGTTGCCCACCGGCTTGCCGAGCACCTTCTCGTTGGCGGTGAAGTCGAGCACGTCGTCAACCAGTTGAAAGGCCATGCCGAGGCTCCAGGCGAAATCGCCGAGCTTTTCTTCGACAGCGGCATCGGCGCCGCCGACCAGGGCCCCCAACTTGGCGCAGACCGAAAACAGGCAGGCGGTCTTGCGATGGACCAGTTCCATGCAATCGGCTTCGGTGACATCGATGCGCCCGATGCGTTCGAGCTGGAACAGCTCGCCTTCCACCATCATTTGAGTGAGTCCGATCAGCAGCTCGAGGGTGTGGAAATTGCGCTCGCGCAGGGCCATCTGGAAGGCCTGCATATAGAGCCAGTCGCCGGCCAGGACACAGGTGTGATTGCCCCATTGCACGTTGCTCGAAGGACGGCCGCGGCGCGTCTCGGCGGCGTCGATCACATCATCATGAACCAGGGTGGCGGCATGGATCATCTCCACGACCGCGCCCATGCGGATGGCGCTGGGACCGGCCGTGCCCACCAGCCTGGCGGAGAGCAATAGCAGCGTGGGACGGAGGCGCTTTCCACCGCTCGACTGGAGGTATTTTCCGATTGTGGTCACCGCATCGGCTGACGCTACCGATTCGCGGGTAATCTCTTGTTCGACGCGCTGGAGATCGTCGTGGATAAGACCGAATATCTCCTTGGCGGTGAGAGCCTGACCCAGCTTGCCTAAGTTCATGGAATGCAACCAGTTTAACCGTTACCGGGCTCGTGCCGCAAACACAACCTTTCAAAATTGGCGGTCGTGATACGGGCAATCTGCTCGGGGGAGGCGCCGCGCACCTCCGCTAATTTCTTTACCGTCTCGACCAGAAAGGCGGGTTCGTTGCGTTTGCCTCGCCGGGGGACTGGCGCGAGGTAGGGCGCGTCGGTCTCCACCAGCAGGCGGTCGTCGGGAGTGATCGCAGCCGCTTCGCGCACGGCCTGGGCCTTGGGAAAAGTCAGAACGCCGCCGAAGGCCAGATGGAAGCCCAAATCGAGGGCTTCGCGGGCCTGCTCCGGGGTTCCGGTGAAGCAATGCAGAATGCCGCCTCCCGTCCAATGCTCCCGCAGGAGGTCCATGGTATCTTCCCAGGCCTCGCGGGTGTGGATCGAGACCGGCTTACCGGCCTCGCGCGCCAGCGCCAGTTGCCGCACGAAGACCTCGCGCTGCACCTCGCGGGGCGAGAAATCATAGTGATAGTCGAGGCCAATCTCGCCCATCGCTACCACCTTCGGATGGGCCAGCAGGTCGCGTAACTGATCGTAAGTTTCGGGCGCGACCTGCGATGCGTTGTGAGGGTGGACGCCGACGGTGGCATAGAAAAAAGGATACGCATCGGCCAGGCGAACTGCCACGGCGAGGTCAGGAGGGCCGTCTCCGGTTCCAATCGCCAACATGCGGCCGACTCCGGCGCTCAGCGCGCGCTCAATCACCGCCTCCCGGTCTGCCGCGAACTGCTCGTCGTCCAGATGACAATGCGAATCGACCAGCGTCATTTCAAGCGCGCGCCGACCGGCACGTCTTCCAGGAATCCGGCGAGCACCGGTTTGCCGCCTTCGAGGGATGCCGCCACGATCATTCCATTGGATTGGATGCCGCGCAGCTTGCGAGGCTGCAAATTTGCGACGATGACGACTTTGCGGCCGGGCAGAGACTCGGGTTTGTAAACTTCCGCGATACCGGCGACGATGGTGCGAGGCTCCGGTTCGCCGATATCCACCTTGAGGTGCAGGAGCTTGTCGGCGCCCTTCACCGGCTCGGCCGAGCGCACGATGCCGACGCGCAGATCGACTTTGGCGAAATCGTCGATCGAGATCTTTTCTTCGGTGGAGGCGGACGGCCCGGCCGCGGGAGCCGGCGTTTTGCCCAGCATCACCGCCTGTTCGGCCGTTACCTTGACTTCCAGTTCCTGCATTTTGGCGATGGCCTCTTTGGCTTCGATGCGCGGGAAGATGGCGGAGACCTCTCCGATCTTCTGGCCCGCCTGGAGCTGTCCCCAGATCAGGTTGTCATAGCGCACGGCTTCGATCGGCTCCGGCATGCCGAGCTGGGTCCAGATCTTCGGGGTCGATTCCGGCAGCACGGGCGCCAGCAGGGCCGCGGCGATGCGCAGCGCCTCGGCCGCGGTATAGAGCGTGGCATCCAGCTTGAGCTGGGCATCGGTTTCTTTCGCCTTCGCCAGCTTCCACGGGGCCTGCTGCACGATGTACTTATCCACGGCCGAGAGCAGCCCCCAGACGGCTTCCAGGCCCTTGGAGAACTCCAGTTGCTCGAAGGCGGCGCGCGCCGCCTTAATGGTTTCGGTGGCCACCTCCACGATCTGCGCGTCGGAGCCGGCGGGAATGGAGCCGCCGCGATACTGGTGGATCATGGCGAGCGTACGGCTGGCCAGGTTGCCCAGCCCGTTGGCCAGCTCCGAGTTGTAGCGGTTGATCAGCGCATCGTAGCTGAAGCTGCCGTCCTGCCCGAAGACGATCTCGCGCAGCAGGAAGTAGCGCAGGGCGTCGGTTCCCATGACCTCGCGAATCGGCTCGGCACGCACGATGTTGCCGCGCGATTTGCTCATCTTGTCGTTTTCGAACAGGAGCCAGCCGTGGGCGAAGATGCGCTTGGGCAGAGGCAGGCCGGCGGCCATCAGGAAGGCAGGCCAATAGACGGCGTGGAAGCGCACGATCTCCTTGCCGATCAGGTGCAGGTCGGCGGGCCACAGACCTTTGCCATCGACAGCGGTCATATAAGCGGTGAGCGCGTCGAACCAGACGTAGAAGACGTGCGGCGATTCGCCTTCCACCGGGATGCCCCATTTGATATTGGTGCGGGTGATGGAGAGGTCCGTCAGCCCGGAGCGAACAAACGAGAGCACTTCGTTGCGACGGCTGGCCGGCAGAATGAAATCCGGCTGGCTTTCGTAGAGCGCCAGCAGCTTGTCCTGAAACTCGGAGAGTTTGAAAAAGAAATTCTCTTCGGTGATGGTTTCGGTGGGGCGGCCGCAATCCGGGCAGGGGTCGCCGGGCTTGGCGTCATTGACGTACAGGTTGTCGTAGATGCAGTACTGGCCGACGTAGGAGCCCTTATAGATATAGCCGTTGCGGCGGCAGCGGTCGAACAGATCCTGAACCACGCGGGCGTGGGCCGGAGCGGTGGTGCGCTGGAAGTAGTCGATCGAAAGGCCAAGCGCCTTCCATTGCCGCGCAAACTCGGCGGCGATGACGTCGCAAAACTCCTTAGGCGTCTTACCGGCGCGCTGCGCGGCGCGTTCCACGTTCACGCCGTGCTCGTCCGAGCCGGTGGTCAGCACCGCCTCGAAGCCCTGCATCCGCTGAAAACGCTTGATGAGGTCGGCCACGATGGTGGTGTAGGCATGGCCGATGTGCGGCGCGGCGTTGACGTAGTAGATCGGTGTGGTGAGGTAGTATTTCATCGGGAATTGTTCAGGTACGCGTAGTTGGCTTCCGCCACAATCTGCTTCAACGGCAGTCCGCTTTCCAGCGCCAGACGGCGACAATCTTCGTATTCCGGGGCGAATGCGCCTTCCCCGGAGACCTTCATGCGCACTTTGCCGTGGGGGGTCTCCACGTCGACCCAGGTGCGCGACTGTACCCTGCGCTCGGCGGCGTAGATCCGCAGGCCGAGGGTCGACGTTTCGGCAAAGATCATTTGCGCAAGGGCTTCGCGGTCCTCCGGCCGGCAGATGACCCGCAGCAGCGTGCCCGGCCGGCCCTTTTTCATTTCGATCGGCTGGAGCGTCACGTCCAGGGCGGAAGAGGCCAGCAGGCGCTCGGTAGCGTAGGCCAGGATTTGCGGGCTCAGATCGTCGATATTGGCTTCGATGACAGAAACGGTCGTGGCTTCGGTGGCGCCGCTCTCTTCGCCGACGATGACTCGCAGCACGTTGGCCTGGTCGGCGAGTTCGCGGCCTCCGGCTCCGTATCCGATGCGGCAGATCCTGAGCGGCGGCATCACGCCGAAGTCGCGGGCGAGCGTGACGGCGACGGCGGCTCCGGTGGGCGTGGCGAGTTCGAAGGCGGGGCCGCGGGAATAGATCGGCTTGCCGGCCAGCAGGGCGGCGGTCGCGGGCGCCGGCACCGGAAGCAGGCCGTGCGCGGTCTGGACCGTGCCGCTGCCGACGTTGATGGGCGAGGCCACAATGGCTTCGATGCCCAGCAGGTGGAAGCCCATGCAGGCGCCTACGATATCGGCGATGGAATCGGCTGCGCCCACCTCGTGGAAATGCACGCGTTCGACGGGCATCTGATGCACGGCGGCCTCCACTTCGCCCAGCCGCTCGAATACGGCCGAGGCATCCTGCTTCACGCGATCGGGCAGGGCTGCTTTGCCGATCAGCTTCAGGATATGCGAGAGATGCCGGTGGCTGTGCGTCTCGACGGTCGAGACATGAAACTTGGTCGCGGCGATGCCGGAGCGCTTGACCTTTTCGAACGAGAGCGCGGCACCGGTCTCCAGCGATTCCACGGCGTCGATAATGGCGCGCTGATCGGCGCCGGCGTCCGCCAGCGCGCCCACCAGCATGTCGCCGCTGATCCCGGAGAAAGCATCCAGATAACAGAGAAGAGCCACAATCTTTTTATTATGCGGGATTGCGGCGCGGAGCGGGGCGCGCATTTTGTTGACGCATTCCCGCGCATTGTGCTACACCAAAGGAGGCTTTGAGGTGCTCGTCATCGAAGACGAGTGAAAAGGGAAGCGGGTGAGATGCCCGCGCGGTCCCGCCACTGTGAGCAGCGAGCGGCCGGCAGCACGAACCACTATTCCGGAAAGGGATGGGAAGGGAGCCGGATCAGCAAAGACCTGCGAGCCAGGAGACCTGCCTCGAGCTCGGTGAGCGCCACGCTTCGGGCGAAAAAGCGGGTGGTGAAGACTCCTCAATCTTTCTTCCCTCCATTTTCCCTATGGTGTGCGCGGCTCGATCACGTGAGGCGCGGACTCCTCAGCCATGTTGACCTTCATTATCGGCGGCGCACGCAGCGGCAAGAGCCGCTTCGCTCAATCCTTGTGCTCGCCCGGGGCCCGGGTGGTATACCTGGCCACGGCGCGGGTGGAGGATGACGAGATGCGTGCCCGGGTGGAACGCCATCGGGCGGACCGACCATCCCACTGGCGTACGATCGAAGAACCGCTGGCGATTGCCGGCGCGGTCCAGAGCGTCTGCGGCGACGCTGATTTCATTCTGCTCGACTGTCTCACGGTCTGGCTCGGCAATCTTTGCTGGGAATACCGGGAGAGGCCGGATGCGGAACGGGAATCGCGCGCCTGCGGCGAGATCGACGCGCTGGCCGCGGCCGGCGCGCATTGCGAGATCGTGCTGGTCTCCAATGAGGTGGGCTGGGGGATTGTCCCGGAGCACCCGCTGGGACGCCAGTTCCGCGATCTTCAGGGGCTGGTCAATCAGCGCACCGCGGCCCTGGCGGATCGGGTATTTCTCACCGTGGCCGGCATTCCGATCGGGATCAAGCCCCCGGCCGGGATGACCATGTTGCCCCCTGGATGAGGTACGAATGCCACGCTTTCGAACCTGTCCAAAACTCCGGAGAAACCCATGATCCACTCGCAACGCACGCTCGTTTTCTTCTTTCTCTTTGTCCTCTATCTGGTTCCGGCGCGCAGCCAGGCCGCGAACTCCGTCGTCGGCGTCGTTCGTGACCCGCAGGGCGGAGCGATTCCGGGAGCGCGGGTCACGCTGACCCGGCGCGACAGCACGTCGCCGTTCGCCGTCACGACCGATCGCAGCGGAGAATATCGCTTCAGCGATCTGGCCGCGGGCATGTACCTGCTCCAGGCAACGGCGGCCGGGTTCGCCAATTCTCCGCTGCGGTCGATCGAGATCGCGGGCGAAGGGCAGCTCACCGAAGATATTTCCCTGCCGATCGCGGGTCTGCAGACCTCGGTCGTGGTGACGGCTACGGGCACGCCGCAGACCACCGATGAATTGTCGAAAGCCGTCTCCGTACTCGATGGGCGGACGCTCGACCAGCGGGACGACAGCTCGGTCGCCGAAGCCTTGCGCACGCTGCCCGGCATGCGCATCCAGCGGCTCGGTGGGCCGGCCGCGGCTACGACCATCTTTTCGCGCGGGCTGCCTTCGTATAACACCGCGGTCCTGGTGGACGGCTTTCGCCTGCGCGACATCTCGACCACGCAAGGTGATGCCGCGCCCCTGATCCAGGATCTGCTGGTGACCGACGTGGACCGGGTGGAAGTATTGCGCGGCGCCGGATCCTCGTTATACGGAACCAATGCCGTGGGCGGCGTGGTCAACATCGTGACGGGCGAAGGCGGTGGGCGGCGGCACAGCTCCATCCTGGCCGAAGGGGGTTCGCTCGGGACTTTCCGCGGACGTGCTCAGACGACCGGAGGGTTGTTTGCCGACCGCCTGCAATACAGCCTGGGCGTCTCTCACCTGAACGTGGTCAACGGGGTGGATGGCGACGATCCGGCGCGCATCACCGGACTGCAGGGACGGCTCGGCTATGCCCTGTCGTCGAAAGTGCGGCTGAGCGGCCGCTTGTTCGCTGCCGATAGTTTCGCCAAGCTCAACGATAGCCCCGGGAGCGTGGGGATTCTCCCCCCGACCGGCATTGTGGATGCGATTCCGCTGGCGACTTCCGAGCTGCGCCGCTACCAGAACGGCACGCCGCTCTCCGAACTGCAACTCGGCAACGCCACCTACATCCCGGCGACCGATAACCCGGACGACACTCGCGCCAATCGCTTCCTCAGCGGAGTGCTGAGCCTCAGCGCTCATCCGATCGAGAGCGTGGGCATTACCGTCGACTACCAGGGCCTCCGGACGCGGCGCCGCTTCGGAGACGGTCCGGCTGGCGTGGGATTTCCGCCCGCGGGCAGCACGCTCTCTTTTTATGACGGAACGGCGCACACGGTGAGCGCGCGCGTGGACTGGCGCATCGGCCGTCATCAATCGGTGGATGCCGGCTACGAATTCGAAAACGAGCACTACGCCAACCACACGCTGGCGCCTGATCCGGTGGAGAACGCCTGGGTCGACGCCACCCAGCGCAGCTCGACGTTTTTCATTCAGGACCAGGTGCGCCTGTTCGACGACCGGCTGCAACTGGCCGCATCGTATCGAGCGCAGGGCTTCACGCTGACCCAGCCCGTGCTCACTCCGGCTTCGAGCGCGCCTTACAGCGGCGGCCACTTCGATGCCCCACCCGCGGCGCAGACCGGCGATGGATCGGTGGCCTATTTCTTCCGGCAATCCGGCACCAAGATCCGGGCCCACGCCGGGCGGGGATATCGCGCCCCGTCGCTCTACGAACGCTTCGGAACGTACTACAGCACCTTTGGCTACTCCGCGTTTGGCGATCCCCGCCTGCGTCCGGAACGATCGATTTCGGTGGATGGCGGCATCGACCAGATCTTCTGGAGCAATCGCGCTACGTTTTCCGCCACGTATTTCTACACGCGGATGCAGGAGGTCATCGTCTACGACACGACCGGCGCCATCATTCCGGCGGTCGATCCTTATGGGCGGTATGGCGGCTATCGCAATACCAACGGCGGGCTGGCGCGGGGCGTGGAAGCGAATGCGTCGGTGGCGGCGACGAAGTCCACGACGATTCGCGGGGCGTACACCTTCACCAATTCGCTGCTGCGGACCCCGCTGGTGCCGGGCGTCATCCGCGCCTACTCTGTGCCGGATCACATGGCATCGGTGGTCCTGGTGCAGCGCGTATCGCCGCGATTGACGCTAATGTTCGACCTGGTCGCCTCCAGCAATTACCTGTCGCCCATCTACGATTCGGTGACGTTCACCAGCCGCGCCTATCGCTTCAACGGAATGAAACAGGCAAAGCTGGGCGGCAGCTATCGCTGGCCGATGGGCGAATTTCGCGCGCTGCGATTCTTCGCCAACGTGAGCAACCTGACCAACCAACGCTATGATGAAGGCGGGTTCCTCACTCCAGGGGCTACGGCGATGAGCGGGCTGCAGTTTGAATTTTGATGATGAGGGGACTAGCGCTAAGACCGAAAGATCATCCGCTTGCTGGCGCGCGCGGTTCCGTGGCGAGTGACCGCTTGCTTACGCGCGCGGCTCGGAAACTTCTGTTGCCGAGCCGCGACCGTGAGGGAGCGGTGTCTCCGCGGCGCGCGACTCGTCGTCTGCTAGTTTGCTGCGTGTTCTGGGCGGTGGCGGCGATGGCCGCCCCGCCGCAGCGCATTATCTCGGTTTCGCCCAACATCACGGAGATTCTCTACGGTGTGGGCGCCTTCAGCCGCGTGGTGGCCGTTTCGGATTTTTGCACCTATCCTCCCGAAGTAAAGCGCCTTCCTCGCGTCGGCGGCTGGCACAACCCGAGCCTGGAGCGGCTGGCCAGCTTGCGGCCGGACCTGGTGATCCTCACCGAAGCCCAGGCTCCGTTCGTGGATGCCCAACTTCGGCAATTGGGCGTGCAGACGCTGATCGTGCCCAGCCGCAACATCGCCGACATCTTTCGCACCATCACGGACATCGGGCAAGCAACCGGCAACCGGGAACAGGCGCAGGCGCTTGCGGCCCGCATTCAGGCCAGGCTCGACCGCATTCGCCAGCGAGTGCGCTCTCTGCCGCACCCGAGGGCGCTGTGTATCGTCTCGCGGACTCCGGGCACGCTCCATGATATCTACGCCGCCACGGAGGGAAGCTACCTGGCGGAGGTGATCCAGATTGCAGGCGGCTCGGTGGCCGCTCCATCGTCTACTGTTGGGTATGGAAAGGTCAGCCAGGAACTGCTGGTGACCCTGAATCCGGATGTGATCCTGGACCTGGTGCATGGCCAGAAGACCAGCCTGGCGGAGAATTT
>CAZMRK010000090.1:0-2685 GCA_964568355.1 uncultured Solibacteraceae bacterium
TCGCGATTGCTGCGTGTGCCTATGGTATCCACGAGCAGCCAATGGTTGCCGGTGCCCCCCTGGTTCAGGAGAATGAGCGCGCCTCCATCGTTGCAACTGATGGCCAGATCGAGCGCGCCATCGTTATTGAGATCGCCGATCGCCACGCCGCGCGCGGCCAGCGGAACGCGAAACGGCGCGCCGCTCTGCCCGGAGACATTCTCGAATTTCCCGGCAGTATTGCGCATGAGCAGCAGGGGCTCCAGGTAGCGCACCGAGGGCTGGGTCAGCTCGATATTGTCCATGACGTGCCCCTGACCGACGAACAGGTCTTTCCAGCCGTCATTGTCGTAGTCCAGGAAACGCGCGCCCCATCCGGAGTGCAGCATGGTCGCCGAGCCGACGCCGGTCGGCCCGGAAGCATATTCGAAGGCTTTGCCTTTTTCGTTGTGGAACACGGCATAGCGCTGGTTGGCGAGCGCGTTCACAAAGACATCGGGCCAGCCGTCATTGTCGTAGTCGGCCATATCGATGCCCATGCCCGCGAAAGTCTTGCCGTCCTCGTCATAGGCGATACCCAGCCCCAGGGCGGTCTCGGTGAAGGTGCCGTCATGGTTATTGCGGAAAAGCTGCTGGGGGAAGGAGTCGTTGGCCACGAGAATGTCCGGCCAGCCGTCGCCGTCGAAATCTCCAACGGCGACGCCCAGCCCCTTCCCGGCAGACGCGCCGATGCCGCATTTCTTGGTGACATCGGTGAAGGTGCCATCGCCATTGTTATGGAAGACCAGGTGGGTGATGGGCGGGAACTGGTCGGGGTGGCAGTAGGAGCGATAGCCGGGCTTGCGCTGGCCGCAGTAGATGTTCCGGGAAAACTCCCAGTCGAGATAGCGAGCGACGATCAGGTCCAGCCGCCCATCGCGATCATAGTCGACGAAGCAGGCGCCTACGGACCAGCCGCCGCCGGCGACTCCGGCCTTTTCGGTGACATCGGTAAAGGTGCCGTCGCCATTGTTGCGATAGAGGATATTGCGCCCGAGGTTCGTCACATAAAGATCGGGATGTCCGTCGTTGTTGTAATCGCCGACAGCCGCCCCCATCCCGTAGGAATGCCCGCGGACACCGGCAGCCTCGGTGACGTCGGTGAACGTGCCGTCGCCATTGTTGCGATAGAGCCGGTTCCAGAAGCGCGGATCGGACTTATCCGGTTCTTTGCCGGGAGGCATGGGATCGGCCAGCGCCGCTCCGTTGACAAAAAACAGATCCAGCCGGCCGTCGTGGTTGTAGTCGAACATCGCCACGCCTCCGGTCATGGTTTCGGGAAGGTACTTCTGGGAAGTATGGCTGGATTCGTTGCGGAAACGGATTCCGGAGCGCGCGGTAACATCCACAAAGCCGGGCAGGCCCCAGGCCGGCCGCGGCAGTAGAGAACCCAGAGCACCGTAGAGAAAGCTTCTGCGAGTGAACGACATCCCCCGGTCGACAGTATATCCCGGACCGCCCGCGGCCCTGGCAAGGCCGGGCGCCAGACAAACCAGGAATTCAGCGGGGGGAAGCGGAGCAAGGAAGCCAGGTCGCGTGGTGACTGCCAGAAATTCCCGCAGCACCTGCCTGCTGGTCCAAAAGGTGGCTGAGATTCCCGCTAGCTCTGCCAGGCGTCGTTGGGCCGCAGAGTGCCACGTGACATGGTCAAACGTTCCATAGACAAGGACATTTGTGTCGAGGAAAACGGCGCTACCGGCCTTCATCGCCGTAGATGTCTTCGCGCCGGAAAGTCCTCGTGGGATCTGCTAGGGCAGCGGGAAATGTCGGCCAGCCCTCTAGCGCGCTGGGAAGCTCCTCTGGGCCGGCAATGGGTTTGAGAAGCAGAGCCTCCCCGGCGCGATCCGCTTGAAGCCGCGTGCGAGGTGCCGCTTGGACGAGCTCGGGAGGTAGAACCAACTCTCCAGCGTCGTTGACTTCCAGGACCACAGGTTTCTCCTTCCTAAAGCAACGTGGATTTGTTGCCGTCCACTCTCGATTGTAGACCGCCATGCATGCACTATCAATGTCTTGCGGTGAAAATTGGCGATTAGGCGAATGGCAGCTTGCGCCTGCGGAAGAGCCCGAAGAGGAGCCCCGCCAGCGGCCGTTTGGCCGGTTCCGGCGCAGACCGCCGCCACTGCATTCCCAGAGCGTGCGCCACTTGCGGAGAATCATGCCAGGCCGGCGGAATGATACGCGCGCCCGCTTCTTTCATGCGAACCAGCAGCCGGATGCCGGCATCATCGGCTCCCGCCAGCTCCGAAATATCGAGAACGAGATCCTTTCCTTGAAGGACGGAGGCAGCCGTGACCCAGGCGTGTTCCAGCTCTTCCACCACCGGTCCATCCAGCAGGCCGGTTACCTCGAAGCGAAACACCGCCGGGCCATCGTGCTGATACACTCCCTGCGCCATATACCTGATTGAACGCACGCGGTCTTCCAAAGTTTCGCTTGCGCGAAGCGGGGCTTGCCTTGACCAGACTGCCGATACTTCGGCACTTGCTGTCATCAACTGCCGATATCGGCGGAGCGGATTGCCCGCAAATGTCCCGATCCCGTGCTCTTCAACCTGGCACGGAGGATGCACTTCCCTTCTCTAGACCGGAGCCAGGAAAACGGATGAAGCTCGTATGGCTGCTCGCATTGCTGGTTGCGCTCAGCTTGCTCCTTGCTTTAACGAACGGC
>CAZMRK010000091.1:0-6808 GCA_964568355.1 uncultured Solibacteraceae bacterium
GACGCCGCTAACACGGTCAGCCTCGATCCCTACTCTGCGGAGGTGCTCGATGTTCAGCGGGCGGAAAACCTCCCGGCGGGCGAACGGCTCGCCCACACCGCCGACCCTCTTCACTTCGGCGACTTCGGCGGCCTGGCTACCCAGCTGCTATGGAGTTTCTTCGGGCTTGCGTTACCCGTCATGATTCTTGCGGGCTCCTACCTTTCCATCCGCCGCACTGGCGAGCGCTCCGAATGGTTACGTATCCGGCGGTGGACGTTGGGAACGTGGGCTTCACTCTTTATTTTTTGCTACGCGCTCTACTGCTGCGTCCCGGCGGCTACTCGCTATAAGACACCCGCGATTCCGGCCTTCGCGCCGCAAGGCGAAGTGCAAGTAGGACCCTGGCAAGTCAGGCTCGAAGCCGCCGCCCATACCATTCGTGCCACTGCCGCCAACGCAAATTTCAAGGCAGTCTCGATTGCGTTCAGTGACAGCGCCAAGCCGCAACCGCTCAAACCGCGCGCGCTCGCCTACCAGTCCGCGGCCCTGGAGTTGCCTGACAACTACGACGGTGATCTACGCATCCTCATCGAAGACTGGAACGGAGTGAAGCATCGTGCCAGGCACGGCTTGGCCCCCTCGGCATTCAACTCTCAGGCTCGTGTGATTCCCGAGGAAGGCGCCTCTACCGGCACCGGCACCTGGTTCTTTCTCGTTCCCTTTATGGCAGTCATCGTCGGAACTTTTCTCGTTTGGACTGCCCGCTTCGGCCATTGGCGTCTCTAGCAGGCGTCCTGTACGACCGCGCTGTTGCTCCTGGCGGACGTCAGAATGCAGGCTTTGCGCGAACGGCGAGATCGGGATCAACCGAGGTATCTCATCATCGCATCGATTCGAACCAAGCCGAATTTGATGTAGCTTCCCGAGACATACTGAGGTTTCGCCACGAGCCGGCACATTTCGACAATCTGACCGGGGTTGCCCTTGGCAGAAGCGAGCACCTTCTCACGGAATTCGTCCAGTCCTGGATGGCGAACTCCAAAGTACTCAACCGCCCGCTCGAAGAGTAACAAGGACTCGCGGTTGGAAAGCGGCTTAAGCTGGATCCTCCGGCGCGGGTCCCAGAAGAGCCGGGCTAGTGCTCCCAGCTTGGCCGGATCTCGCGCGGCCGCCAGAAGCACCATACCGGGGGCGTGGGAAAGGCGCTGGAGGAACCGGTAGACCGGGAAGCTCGCACCCGTCACGCCATCCAGGACCAGCACACGGGGTTCCTGTCCCAGGGCATGCCAAAGTAGACCCTTCAGATGGACGCTGGTCTGCTGTGTGAGCCATCGTTCCCAGTGGGCGCGGCTGGGGAGCATGCTCCGAAGATTCTGGTGACCGGACTCCATCAGCCGTTTTGTCAGGATCACGACGAGATCATGAAGACTTTCAAAACGTGGAATGTGAACCGGGCGCATGCGACCACGGAGCGCACGCTCGGCGCACTCGATGAGCCTGGTTTTCCCGCTTCCCGCCATCCCCAAAAGGAGCACGGATTCCCCGTGTTCGATCGCGCGGATTAGCTGTCGAAGCTCGGACGCCATACCGGCCAGCGGGATGCTGTTGTCCGCGATCTCCGGGTCCATGTCACTTCACGACGAGCACGCTGCAATGAGCCATTCGTACGATCCCCTGCGAGGTGCCGCCCCACAGGTGTTC
Source organism: uncultured Solibacteraceae bacterium (assembly GCA_964568355.1). Classification (GTDB taxonomy): domain Bacteria; phylum Acidobacteriota; class Terriglobia; order Bryobacterales; family Bryobacteraceae; genus JAJPJX01. Next base: position 1,684 of record CAZMRK010000091.1, read on the forward strand.
ATAGATTCGCGAGTGCCCGGTGAAGCCAATGACCAGCAAATCAACCGGGTCGGCGGCGGTCAAATCACAAATGGCCTTCACGGGGTGGCCGGCAACGATCGTGGCTTCCACATCGATGCCTTTCAGAGCCGCCCGCTTTCGACACTGCTCGGTTACAGCACTGAAGTATGCCTCGGTTTCTTCTCTTTCTTCGCGCATTTCCTCGAGATTCTCGGCATAGCGGGGCAGATCTTCCTCCACGCAGACGACGCGCACGCCTGCCTGCAGTGACTGAGCAAGGTCCAGCGCGGCATCGAAGGCTTTCCGGGCGCCATCCGAGCCGTCGTGTGCAACGAGGATACGGCGAATCACGGCTGCACCTCCTGGCGCAACGGTTCGAGCCGCGAGGCCGGCGTGTGCCCCGCGGGTGCTTCTACGCGAGCCAGCAGATGCCGGGGCAGGAAAAATGCGTTGGCGACGGCGGTCGGTACGACCGCGCTGCCGATTACGGTGGCGACGAGATACGAATACTGGGCGTCTGAGATGATGCCGTGATTCAACCCGAACAGCGCCGAGATCGTACCAAACGTCAGTCCGGTCGACATCATCAGGGAGTAGTACAGTCCCTCGTGACCAACGTAGTTGAAGCGCCGGACTGTCGGAACGAGAGCAATCATCTTGGTGCTCATCTTGGCGGCGAACAGCACCACGACTGCGAGTGGAGCGGCGATGAGGGCGGGCACGGAGACGAGAGCACCGGCGCGGATGAAGTAGAACGGAGTCAGCAGGCCGAAGGTGAGCGTCCGGAGTCTCCGGACCAGAAGGTGGTCCTTGCCTACCGTCCCGGCGAGAATCATGCCGATGATATAGGCCGGCAGAACCGCCTCGCTGCCGGCCCATGCCGCCAGGCCTCCCATCGCGAAGAGCAGGAACAGAATGAACTTAGTTTCCAACTCCGAGACGCGCCCGCCGAACTTTCGGAAGAAGCGCGGGGTGGCGAACGGCAGTGCGATGAATACGACCACCGCAACGGCGATGAAATTCAATGTCCGCATGGTGAAGGGAGCGAAGATCAGCCCAAGTGCGATAACCGTTCCGAGATCATTCACAAAGCAGGCCGCCAGAATCGCCTTCCCGAACTCGGTCTGGTTCAGTCCAAGTTCCAGCATGACGGCATACACGACGGCCACCGAAGTGGTGGAAAGAGCGATTCCCGCGAGCCAACTGGCACCGGCTTTCCAGTGAAGAAAGTAGTGGGCCACGGCCGCGGCGCCGAAAAATGGGGCGAAGAAGCCGACGAGCCCCACGATGCCCGCCTCTTTCCACTTGGCTCGAAATATGGACGGATCCAACTCCGCGCCGGCAAGGAACGTCAATACGATTGCTCCGGTGCCGGCGAGAAATGCAATCCAGTCGGACTTCGCTCCCAAGGCCTGCGAACCAATGAGCGCACCGATGATGAGTTGGGCTACGGTCCCGACCACGATCTCCGATAGCGCGTTCGAAATCCGCAGCCAGATCGAGAGGAGAACGGCAACGAGCGCGAGTAGCAGCCACAGCGCCGCCACAAGCCATACGCTTTCCATGGCAATTCACTCCTATTTCGTTGTGTGGTGGGATGAGCCGCCGGAAGGGTCCGCACTCCTACAGCTTCCCGCCATAGGAGTCATTGGCCGCATAGCGGCATAAAGCGGACTCCACCGCTCGTCTCGATTATATGAGGCGAAGGAGAAGCGTTTCAAGGAAAATCGGCGAGCGTCGCCAGGGCCGTACCTCTCTGTACTATTGAGAAATTTCGGCTGCCGGCGTATATTGGAAGCAGCGGTGGAGTTCGCTACAACCGCCGTCAGCGACGGCCAATAACTCCTACAGTGATTTTGCTGTGGGAATGGCTGTCAGCCCCTCCCTAGCCGAATCACCCAGACAATCCGAACAGGAGATTCCTCTATGCCGGTGGTCCTCCGTGGTGCCACTCGCCGATGCCAGTTTGCTGCAGGGTGTCGAGGATCCCGTTTTGCGGGATCTGTCGGAGGAGTGAAACACAGGCGGAGAAAGGGGAACCTTCTCGTTGGACAGGTATCTGGTCGTATTAGCCGGCGCAGGTCTCGGAGGCTTAGCGCGCTACATTGCCGGGACGTGGATCTCCGGCAGGTTCGGCGCGCGGTTCCCGCTGGGCACGTTCCTCATCAACGTCACCGGCGCCTTCCTTATCGGTGTCCTGATGACTTTACTCACGGAGCGATTCCAGCCGCACCCAAACTGGCGTCTATTTCTGGTTGTGGGCGTCCTCGGCGGATACACGACTTTTTCCAGCTTCGAGTACGAGACATTTCAGGCTCTCCACACCGGAGCCTATTGGGTCGGTCTCGGGTATTTGATCGGGAGCGTCGTGTTCGGCTACCTGGGGGTGTGGCTGGGTGTGATTGTCGCAAGTGGTCGCTAATTGGACTGGAGGCGCAATGCTGACGAGAGGGCCGGCAAAGAAAGTCACGATTTTCATCAACGAGGACACTCAGCATCATATGACGGCATTGCACGATGCCATCATGACGTACCTGATGCACAAGGGCGTCACTGGGGCGACTGCCACGAAGGCATTCTCGGGGTACGGCATCAACCAGAGGCTGCATACGCCGCAGATCGAAGTTCTCGCCGAGCACCTGCCGATTCGAATCGAGTTTGTGGAAACGAAGGAAAAAGTGGATGAAGTCCTTCCGACCCTGTACGAGATGGTTACCGACGGCCTGATTGAGGTGCAAGACACCGTCATAGTCAAGGCAGCGCGAAAAATGGCAAAACCGGAACCGCGGCTGCCGCACGAGCGGAAGCAGATGGCCGCACAACTCCTTCGGATCTACATGGGGGAATCGGACCTCTGCAACGGAGAGCCCCTATACGATGCCATCGTCAAAAGGCTAAGGATGATGGATATTGCCGGAGCCACCGTCTACCGCGGAATCATGGGTTACGGAGCGAAGGGCCACGAACATAAAAGGACGTTCTTTCACCCCACTCGGGATCTCCCCGTAATGGTTTCGGTCATCGATAGCTCTGAGAAGATTGCCGCTGCCTCGGACGCGATTGAAGGCATGATCGACAACGGGCTGATCGTGATTTCCGATGTGGATATGGTCCGGCTGATCCGTAGCCGGGAAGTATCGGAGCCTCCCCATGCAAGCTAGCACTCCAGGTAGACTGCTCCGGATTCATATATCCGAGCTGGATCGTATAAACGGCAAGCCGCTCTACGAAGCGATCGTCACCAAGTGCCGTGAGATGAAGATCGCCGGCGCCACCGTGTTCAGTGGAATCGAAGGCTATGGCGGCAGCGCGGAACTCCATAAAGGGCACGTGGTGAGAAACGATCGCCCGATCGTGATCTCGATTGTGGATAGTGCCGAGAATATCGAGCGCCTGATCCCCGAGATGGAGCAGATGGTGGATACCGGCATGATGGCCGCCTCCGACGTGCGGATGATCCGAATTCAGAAGAGGCCTGTTACTCAGCAGCCCACGGGTGCGTGATCGGCAGCCTCAGGGAACGCCTTGGATTTTTGACGGCCCGCCAAAATTCTTGAAAGGAGTCATTTGTGTTTGAGATCGTTCAGGTGATAGGGCGCGAAATACTGGACTCGCGTGGAAATCCGACTGTCGAGGCTGAGGTGACGCTGGCCGGCGGAAGCATCGGCTGCGCAGCCGTGCCTTCCGGCGCCTCGACAGGCGAAAAGGAGGCCGTTGAGCTTCGCGACGGAGACAAGGCGCGCTACGGCCGCAAGGGCGTCAGCAAGGCCGTGGCTCACGTCAACGGGGAAATCCGAAAAGCGGTCACCGGGCTCGACGCCACGAACCAGCGGGCGGTGGACGCCGCAATGATCCAGGCGGACGGAACCTCGAATAAGGGGAAGTTGGGCGCCAATGCAATTCTGGCGGTTTCCATGGCTGCCGCGCGCGCCGCTGCCCGTGCGCACCAACTGCCGCTCTATCGCTATCTGGGCGGCGCGAATGCGTGTACCTTACCGGTCCCTTGCATGAACGTGCTGAATGGAGGAAAGCACGCGGACAACACGGTTGACTTCCAGGAATTCATGATCGCTCCCCACAACGCGCCATCGTTCGCAGAGGCGATCCGCAAGGGAATGGAGACATTCCACACCCTCAAGCAAGTGCTCCGGAGCAAAAACTACAGCACGGCGGTGGGCGATGAGGGGGGCTTCGCCCCGGACCTGAAATCCAATGACGAAGCCGTGGAGTTGATCCTCGAAGCGATCACCAGGGCTGGATACAAGCCCGGCGAAGACATCTCGCTCTGCCTCGATCCGGCATCCAGTGAGATGTGGGACGACGGGAAGTATGTCTTCTTCAAATCGACGAAGAAGGCCATTACGTCGTCGGAGTTGATCCGGATCTGGGAATCCTGGGCGAAGCAATATCCCATCGTTTTGCTCGAAGACGGCATGGGCGAGAACGATTGGGAAGGCTGGAAGGATCTCACCTCCACGCTCGGCGGGAAGATAGAACTGGTTGGTGACGACGTCTTCTGTACAAACCCGCAAATCCTGCGGCAGGGCATCGAAAAGGGAATCGCGAATTCGATTCTTATCAAGCTGAACCAGATCGGATCCGTCACGGAGACGCTGGAGACGATGCAACTCGCCTATCAGAACAGCTACCGATGCTTCGTTTCCCATCGTTCTGGCGAAACGGAGGACACCTTCATCGCAGATCTCACGGTTGCAACCGCTGCCGGACACATCAAGACCGGCTCAGGCTGCCGCAGCGAACGAGTCGCCAAGTTTAACCAATTCATCAGGATGGAAGAGCGCCTGGGGCAACATGCGAAATTCGCCGGGCGGGGAGCATTCGGCCGTACGAACTAAAGCGCAAGGTGGAGACAGGCTCACAGGGGGCCTCTCCAGAGGATAGGCTGTGGGCGGCATTGGTTCCCGCCTTCCAGGCCAGGCCGCAGACAGATATGGAGTAGTTATGTTGCTTGAGACATGCCGGAACGGCACTCCTGGGGTTGCCGCCGATCGAAAATGGGTCGCTGTATCGCAATTCTTGGCGACAATCGAGCAGATTCGCGCCATCGCCGCCGAGCGTGAAGACCCGGCGGTGCTGGAGGGCTGCGCGGAACTGGACGCGAAGC
>CAZMRK010000092.1:0-22665 GCA_964568355.1 uncultured Solibacteraceae bacterium
TAGGAGACCACCGGATCGCGGTTGGATTTCTGATTGCACGCGTTGGTCAGCGCGTTGAGGGAGAGCGGATAGTATTCCGGCGTGGCGGCTTCTTTTTCGAGCAGGCAGCCCAGTACACGCACTTCGGCTTCGGTCAACTGAAAATCCAAGTGGATGGCCCTTTCCCCTCCACTTTACAACCCCTGCGTTACAATCAGGGGCAGTGCGGCCCCACATGAAGAGCCAGCTTCTGCTGGTTCTGGCGGCTCTCCTGTTTTCCACCGGTGGAGCGGCCATCAAATCGACCTCGTTTCATAGCTGGCAGGTGGCCGGGTTTCGCTCCGGCATCGCGGCGATCGTGCTGCTGGCCCTGCTGCCCGAAGCGCGAAGGGGCTGGAACCGGCGAGTCCCCCTGGTAGCCGCCGCCTATGCCGCCACGATGGTCCTGTTCGTACTTGCGACCAAGCTCACGACCGCGGCCAGCGCCATCTTCCTACAGGACACCGCTCCCCTTTATCTGCTGCTGATCGGCCCGCTGCTGCTCCACGAGCCGGTTCGCCGCAGCGACCTCGCTTTTCTGCTGGCAATGGGCTTGGGGATGGCATGCTTTTTTGTAGGACAGCCGCGCGCCGAAGCTACCGCGCCCGATCCCCGCCTCGGAAATCAGATAGCCGCACTATCGGGGATTGCCTGGGCGCTCACCGTGGCTGGTCTGCGCTGGCTGGGCAAGCATCACGAAGGACCGGATGCCAGTATGGCGACTATCGTTGCCGGCAACCTGCTGGCTGCCGCCATCTGCCTGCCGGCAGCCTTGCCGGTAGCCCAGGTGAGCGGAGCAGATCTCGCTGTCGTGCTCTACCTGGGCATCTTCCAAATCGGCCTGGCCTACTTTTGCCTGACTCGCGCCATCCGGCACGTTCCTGCGTTTTCGGCGTCGGCCATCCTGCTGGTCGAGCCCGCACTCAATCCGATCTGGGCCTGGCTGGCCACCGGCGAGCATCCGGGTCGGTGGGCTGTAGCCGGAGGGGCGCTCATCCTGGGCTCGACCTTCGCCGCCACCTGGTGGCAGGCGCGCCGTTAGTCGCCGGCTGCTACGCCGAGAGTATGTGCGAGGTTTTCGTCCTTCTGGTGCACGCGAGCATAGTTCTCATAGCCCCGGACGGAGTGCGTAATCCGGGCCGATTCGGTCGAAAGATTGTGGATGTAGTTGCCGTACTGCGCCATCCACAGATCGTCGCGATGATTGTTCAGGAAGGCAACCGCATCCTGGAGATTATCCGCCATCAGGCGCAGCGGCGCCGCCGTCCCATCAATCGCCTTCTGCTGCCAAACCGGAGCAGTCGCGCGAATGGCTTCCAGGCGGCACAAGTCCTCGCCCATGTCGTTCACGTCGTCCCGCAAGCGATTGAGCACGGCTGCGTGTGTTTCCCAGCTCACGCTCGTGCTGTGCAGCATTGACTCCAGATCTTCGGTCTCGACGGACGCATTGTGTGCATCCATCAGCAGGTTATCCAGGAGGACCGATCCGTCATTTCCGGCACGCAACGCCTTTACGCTGGCGCAAGTTTGGTTGGAAGCGGCAAAGGTAGCTTCCGGCAAAACCGCCAGAGCACCCGCGGCGACACCGATCATCAGGAAATTCTTCCAAGTCATATCGAACATCTCCTTCTATCTGTGGAGACGCAGCACGGCCCGGAGAGCGTTTATACAGCCCGTAATGGATATAGCGGCGAGAAGAGGCTGTATGCCGATTGCGACCCGTAGGGGAGGGATTCAGGAAAGCAGAAGCTCCAGATCTTCGCGTCCCAGATCGCGGATCAGGCTGTTATCGGCATTGATGATAGCCGCGGCGAGATCACGCTTGCTGGTTTGCAGCTCCAACACTTTTTCTTCGACGGTGTCGCGCGCGATGAGGCGGTAGGCAAAGACCTGGCGCTCCTGGCCGATGCGGTGCGCGCGGTCGATGGCCTGCGCCTCCACCGCCGGATTCCACCAGGGGTCGAGCAGGAAGACATACTCCGCCGCGGTCAGATTGAGCCCCAGGCCCCCGGCCTTCAGGCTGATGAGAAACAGCCGGCAGCCGGGGTCGTTCTGGAAGCGATCGACATGCGCCTGGCGATCGCGAGTGGATCCGTCGAGGTATTCGTAGCGGACGTCGTCCTGATCGAGCTTGCGGCGCACAATGCCGAGCAGCCTCGTGAACTGCGAGAAAACCAGTGCTTTGTGGCCCTCTTCGAGCACCTCATTCAATTGCTGCAGCAGGACATCAAGCTTGGCGCTGGGCTCATCGGAGCGTCCGGCATCCACCAGGCCGGGATGGCAGGCGGCCTGGCGCAGCCGCAGCAGCGCTTCCAGAACCTGCATTTTCGATCTGCCCATGCCGTCTCTCTCGATGCGATGCAGCAGGCTGTGGCGATAGTGCTGCCGCAGTTCGTTATAGAGCCGGCGCTGCAGCGGCTCCATCTCGCAGAAGATGGTTTGCTCGGTCTTGGGAGGGAGTTCGCGCGCCACCTGGTCCTTGGTACGGCGCAGAATGAACGGCCTCAGCGCATGCGCCAGCAGGCGGCGCGTCTCGTCGCTGGGGTTGCGCGCCGTATCGCTGGCCAACTTGAATACGGAGGAGGTTCCAAGAATACCCGGATTCAGGAACTCGAAGAGGCTCCAGAGTTCGCCCAGATGGTTTTCGACAGGTGTGCCGCTGAGAGCCAGCCGGTAACGGCCTTTCAGCAGCCGCGCCGCTTTGGCCGATTCAGTCCCGGCATTCTTGATGGCCTGCGCTTCATCGAGAACGATATAGTCGAACTCCACGTCCTTGAAGTGGAGCGCGTCGCGGCGCAGCGTTCCGTAGGTGGTCAGAATGACGTCGTAGTCTCGAAAGCTCTCCTGATCGCGCCCCGCACCGGTGTAATCGAGCACGCGTATGCCGGGGGTGAAGCGCGCCGCTTCCTGTTTCCAGTTGAAGACCAGGGATCGCGGCACCACAACCAGCGACGGGACCGCCGGCTGCTCCAGCCGCCGCGTTTCGAGCAGAGCGAGCACCTGGGCGGTCTTGCCAACTCCCATATCGTCGGCCAGACATCCGCCGAAGCCGAACTCGCGAAGGAAATGCATCCAGCCAAGGCCGTCCCGCTGATAGTCGCGCAACTGCCCCACGAAACCGGAGGGCTGTTCCGCCGCGCGTAAGCCGGAGAATTGCTGAAGGCGCTCGCGCACACGGGCGAAGGCTTCATCGCAGGAGATTTCCGGCTGCGCGGCGAGCAAGGCATCGAGCAGACCCATCTGATTTTGACGGAACCGCATGTGGCCGTCCGCCGGAGTTCCCAGGCCGGCGAGCGAGCCGAAGCGGCTGAGCCATTCTTCCGGTAGCAGGCCGTAACTGCCATCGCCTAACCGCACCATCTGTTCGCCGCGCCGGACAGCCTCCAGAAGCTCGGGCAGCCTGGCAGAGGTGCCCTCGTAGTCCACTTCGCCGTGCAGTTCGAACCAGTCCACACCAGAGGAGACGGCGAGGCGTGAAGCCCCGGGGCGGCGAAACAGACGGCCCTCGGCTTCCACGCGCCACCCCGCATGCACGAGGTCCCGCGCCACCCGCGGCAGCTTAGAAGCCGGCAGCTCCCAATGCGGCTGCCGGTCCGAATAGCTTTCCGGAACAAATTTCAGCCCCAGATCATTTAACTGCTTGACTGCCTCCTCTTCGGCCGCCGTGTCGCGCACCAGAAGCCGGTGCGCGGACGCCTGAAAGACGGCCGGGCCGGCAGGATAGGCGGAAATCCGCTCGCCCGCATAGAAGAACGAGAGCTCGGCGCGCAGGCGATCCTGCCCCCAGGAACGTTCCTGCCCGCGATGCAACGCGAGCGAAGGCTCGGGAGCGACGCGCACCTCGCTTATATCGCAGCTCTTCAGGAACCTCTACGGACGGGCATCCCGGCATACTGACCAGGGCCGCCAGCAATTCTTCTCTCTCTTTGTCAGGAGCTTCGATGGCGGTCTGCTTTCGAAGGCGGGAGACCCAGACATACGATCCTTCCAGCGGAGAAACGCGATTGTCCCAGAAGACCAGCCCGGGCGTAACCAGAGCGGGATCGCGCACACTGATCTTCTGGCCGCCGCGATGCAACCAGCCGGAGACGGCCCAGCGGCCGCTGCGCTGTCGCTCCATGGCGAGCGAGAGCCGCCAGGCTCCTCCCTCGTCCCAGGTGAGTGGCAACGGCTCCGGCTCGCGGATGCCGTTTCGGCAGAAGCAGCGTCCGGTGTGGATCATGCGCTCCAGGATGCGGCCGGAGAGCGGATCAGTCACCTGAAAGTGGGCGGAAAGGGACTCCAGATAGTCACCTCCCCAACCGTAGGACTGCCGTGCGCCGGTCAACAGAAAGAGGATCTCGCGATCCTCCGCATCCGGAAGCCGGGCGACATCGCGGCGGTTGATTCGCAATTCCTTGAGCTTGGTCCAGCCGCCGTCCTTCTTGCGGTCGTGGGTAACCAGTTCCAAATGCAGATTTCCGTTCTGACTGCTGGAATCGATCGGGACCAGGTAGAGCAGTTCGCGGCGCGAGGGCCATGGATCGGATGGGCGGCTCGACCACCCCGGTAAGTCCACGGCGGCCAGTTCCTGGCGCCAATCGGGCAGGCGCGAATTGCCGGTCGAAGGAGCGGCCCCCATCCTGCCGGTGTTCGGAAAAGGCGTGAACTCATTGTCTTCCGATTCTTCTTCCCACGACTCCTCCGACGGATCATTAAAGAAATCGAAATCCGTATTGAGGACGCGGCTCAGGCGGGGCGCCGTCAAGTGTCCCTGCGCGTCAGCCGCGAGAATGGTGGCCCACAGGTGCTTGCACGGCCCCCGATCTTCGAAAAAGGGACAGTTGCAGGACATGAAGAGCGTTCCCTGCTCCCAGCGAATCACGACCTGATAATCCTCAGACCCGCGAACCGTGGCCTCCACGCCGACAACCGAACCAGACGTAATGTTTACGGCTTGGGTCTGGAAATACGTGATCCCCCGGGAACGCACGGCGGCGCTGAATTCGGGGGCGAGACGCGTGGATAGTCTGGGAGAAGGCGTCATCGGGAAATGCTGACTCTTCTATTGTAATGAGTTCTGGAAGAGCTCCGCTTCGATGAAGCGGCTGAGGTCATTCGGATTCAGCAGCAACTGGCTGCCGCGATGGCCGGCGCTGATCGAAATGCGGTCCCAGTCTCCCGCCGAGAGATCCAGGTAAGCCGGATAGGGCTTCCTGGTTCCGATGGGCGAGACTCCGCCGCGGACATAGCCGGTAAGTCCGAGAACCTCCTTGAGCGGGACCAGTTCCACTTTTCTGTTGCCGCTGGCCGCGGCCAGCGCCTTGAGATTGAGGTCGGCGCTGCCGGGGATGATGGCCAGCAGTACGCCGGTACGGTCGCCGCGGACCACCAGGGTCTTGAAGACCTGCTCCGGAGGCAGGCCGACCTGAGCGGCCACGTGCGTAGCACTCAGGTCCTCTTCATCCACCTCGTACTCGATCAGTTCATAAGGAATGCCGGCGGCATCGAGCATACGAGCCGCGTTGGTCTTCTTCATCGGACGCCGGGATCGGGCGCGGTGAACTTCTCGATTCGGCCGTGCTCTTTTTCGGTGATGTAGAGCGTGCTGCCCCCGCCACCCTTACCGCAGAAAGTGAGGTTGGCCGGACTTTTGCCGTGGCACTGGATGGCGCGATCGTCGATCCGGCCATCCGGATGCACAATCAGGATCTTGCCGAGGCCCACCATGGAGACGTAGAGATTGCCCTTTACATCGCAGCGCATACCATCCGGAACGCCGCCCTTGGGCAACTTGGTGAAGACGCGCTTGTTGTGCAGGGCTCCGTCGGGCTTGCGATCATAGACCAGAATGTTGTGGGCTTCGCTCTGGCCTACGTATACGTGCTTTTCATCGGGCGACACCGTGATCCCGTTGGGAGTAGTGAGGTGTTGATCCAGTAGCACGGTCCGGCGATTGGGTGGCGCGGTGATCATGAAAATGCGGCCGCCCCCGGCCAGATTCTTCCAGTCGGGATCGCTGAAGTAGATCGTATCGTCCCTGGATATGCCGACGTCATTGGGTTGATGAAATTGCAGGCCGGTCCAGTCCTGCGTGAGATTGCCGAGAAATTTGCCGGTCGCGGGATCGAGACGATAGACTTTGTGACCCACGTAGTCCGCGACAATCAGCATGCCCTCGCTATCGAGGCGCATGCCGTTGGCGCGGCCGCCCCCGGGCATTTCGACAAAGAGCGAGGCTTTACCGTCCGGCGTCACTTTTCCGATGGTGCCTTCGCGCTGATAGCTCACGGCATAAAGATTGCCCTGGCGGTCGCAGGCCGGGCCTTCCACACCTTCGGTGAAACTGTTGGCCTGGGTTACCGGCGTCGCCATCCAGTCTCCGTCGCCTGCCCAGGCCACCGTGCAACAGAACCACGCCAGACCGAATCCTGCCAGATAAAAATTTCGCTTATTCATCCTTCCAAACAGGCTATCACGCAATCCCGCTGCCTTCCGTGTTACTTTGTGAAGCCATAGATCATGCACGGTCCCAAACAAAAATATCGCTATGACCACTACACGTGGCCGGAGATGAAGGAAGTGATCGCGCGGCAGCCGGTGTGCATTCTGCCGATCGGGTCGGTGGAAGATCACGGGCCGCACCTGCCGCTCGATGTGGACAACTACCTCATCACGACGGTGTGCGAGGACGTGGCGCGGCAGATCCCCGAAGAAGTGCTCCTGCTGCCCACCATCCCCTACGGATTCGAAGATCACCACATGAGCTTTCCGGGGACGATTACCATCCGCTCGGAGCATTTGGAAGCCTTCGTTCTGGACATCACGCTGAGCCTGGCACATCACGGGTTCCGCAAGATTCTGATTGCCGACGGGCACGGCAGCAACATGCCGATTGTGGACCTGGCTGCCAGGAAAACCATTATCCAGTCCGACGCCTTGTGCGCCTGCTTCATCTGGCCATCCCTGATCGGCGATCTGCTCAAAAAGACGCGCGAGAGTCCGTTTCCAGGCGGGATGTCGCACGCTTGCGAGTTGGAGACGTCCGTCTATCTGTATCTGAACGAAAGCGCCGTGCAGATGGATCTGGCCAAAAAGGAGATTAACTTTCATCCGTCCAAATACTACTGGCACGACCTCGGGGGCGGTCCTCCCGTGCGCATGGTGGAGTGGTGGACGCGGATCTCGAAGAGCGGGGTGATCGGAGATCCTTCCATTGCAACGAAAGAGAAGGGCAAGCTCTGGTATGAGGCCACGGTGAAGAACCTGATCGAATTCATCCGGGAGTTCCGGTCGTTTGAGGTTCGGCCAAAAGAATAGAATAGCTTTTAGCTTTCAGCGATCAGCTTTCAGCCAAACACAAAAAAGCTGATAGCTGAGTGCTGACCGCTGACAGCTATCTCGCGAACCGCCGCGTCGGATCGACGCAGAACCAGAGCAGGGCTCCCACACAGTACGCTCCACAGGCTACCAGAAGCATCGCGTTGAAGGAGCCGAAGACGGTGGCCAGCCAGGCGGCCGAAACCGAGGAGATCGCCGCGGAGATGCTGGAGGCCATGTTCATAAAGGCGCTGGTGGTTGTGCCGAAGCGTCCGCCCACATCCACCACCGTAGCCCAGGCGACCGGCAGCATCAGGTCGTGAGCGCCTTCAGCCGCTGCCAGCAGCAGTACCGCGCCCAGGGCATTGTGGGTCATGGCCGCCAGTCCGAAGCCGGTGGCGGCCAGCACCAAGGCCCCGATGCCGATCGCGCGGCGCGACCATTTCAGATTCCCGGTGCGGCGCACCAGCCAATCCGACAGCGTTCCGCCCGCCAGCGAACCGAAAGCCCCGAACAGCAGCGGGAGCGAAGCAAACAGTCCCGAACGGGAAAGGCTCATGCCGTGCTCTTTCATCAGGAATGTGGGTAGCCAGCTCACGAAAAACCAGAAGCCGTAAGCGGAGCAAAAGTACAGCCCGAACAGCGCCCACATGGTGCCGCTGGTGAGGATGGCCCGCCAGGGAGCCGGAGGCAGAAACTCATCTGCGGGAGCAATCCCCGCGCGGATATGCGCGAGTTCGGCGCTATTGACGTCCGGGTGCTCGCCGGGATCGTCGCGATACCAGGAATGAAAGAACACGCACCAGACGATGCCGAGCGTGCCCAGCATGGCGAAACTGGCCCTCCAGCCGAACGCCGAGATCAGCCCCACTGCCACGGCGGGAGCCATGGAACCACCCACGCGGGCGCCCATCCACAGGACCCCGTTGGCGCGGGCACGCTCCGAGGGCGGAAACCAGCGCGCCAGCATGCGGGAAAGCGCGGGGAACGCGCCGGCCTCGGCCGCTCCGAACAGGAAGCGGGTGAGCAGCAGCACGGCGTAAGTCCAGGAGATGTCGGTGAGCACAGTGAATAGGGACCATCCCGCCACAATGCGGGTGAGCACCCGGCGCTGGCCGGCACGGTCGGCCCACCAGCCGACCGGAATTTCGAAGATGGCATAGGACAGCGCAAACGCACCGAACACGTAGCCCATCTGGATGGAGGAGAGTCCCAGGTCCCGCGAGATGGCGGGCGCGGCGGCCGAGATACAGACCCGATCGAGATAGGTGATGACCGCAGCCACGAAGCCGAACGCAAGTACACGATGACGTACGCGAGTAGCGGCTCCGGTGGCGGCAGCGGAAATCACAGATCAGACCAGACGGTCGGCGGCTTGGATCAGAGCGCGGATATAGCCGTAGCAGAACGCAAAGGATTGCAGACCGCCCGGATCGTCCGGATGCACGGGAACGTGATCGGGCATGAGCATATAGGGATAGCCGACTTCGACGTAGGTCTGAACGGCCTTGACGAAATCGACATCCCCTTCGTCGGGATAGACCTCCTGAAAACTGTCGCGGTGACCACGGATATTCCGGAAATGGACGTTGAAGATTTTCTTACGCGTGCCGAAGTAGCGGATTACGTCGAAGATCTCCTTGCCGGGATTGTGCAGCATCTCCGAAACAGTGCCCTGACAGAAATTCAATCCGTGATAAGGGCTCTCCTGAATGGAGACAAACTTCTTAAGCCCGTCGACGGTGCCGAGAACACGATCGACACCCTGATAGCCCTCGGGCGGCATACCGGGATCGTGGGGATGGCAGGCCATACGGATTTTGTATTCGTTGGCGACAGGGATGACGTGGTCGAGATAATAGGTAATACGCTCCCAAAAGCGGTCGGCATTCACGACCCCGGCGCGCGTGAGGGGCGTGGGCGGATGCGCTTCCTTGAGCCTCCAAGTGCTGAGAGAAACGCCGCCGCGGCCGGGTGTACGCTCGGTCCGCACCACGCCCAGGATGCTCATGTTGTACTTGATGGCCGGAATTCCTACCGCGGCGCAGTTCTTGATCAGGGTCTGCATGGCCTCGATGTCGCGGTCCCGCTGGGGGCTCTGGGCGAGCATGATGGCCGGATGCTTTTCCTTGTCGATATGGCTGGAAGAGAGAAACGGCGGCGCCAGGCAGTCAATCGAAACTCCCCACTTTTCCGCGAGCCCGACCATGCGTTTGAGCTCTTCTACGGTCGCGTAGAGACGGTCGCCGCCGATCTCCGGATAGCCGCAGATGTTGCGAACGCTGTAGCGGGCGAAATACTGCAGGTGCTTATCGTTCGTGGGAGCGCTCTGGCACCCCAGTTTGAACAGGACCGGCTTGCGTGGCGCGGCAGGCGCGGGACGGGGCGCCAGACTCGAACTGAGCGCCACCGCCGCGGCGCCAGACGAGGAGACGAATTTCCTTCGATTCATAATGGGGCTCCTGTCGGATTTTCAAGACTATTACAGGCAGAGGTGGAGATTCAAGCACCCGGTTGCTTATGATAGACAGTCAGCCAAGAAATCAAGTGAGGGCAACATGGGGGTAATGAAAGGCTTGGCAGCGCTCCTGGCGGCAGCCTGCGCGCTTGCCGCGCAGAGCAAACCGCATGCCGGAAAAACGCTGGTGGTGGTGACGGCGCACGCGGA
The DNA here is from genome assembly GCA_964568355.1 of uncultured Solibacteraceae bacterium. Lineage (GTDB taxonomy): Bacteria > Acidobacteriota > Terriglobia > Bryobacterales > Bryobacteraceae > JAJPJX01. Next base: position 9,986 of record CAZMRK010000092.1, read on the forward strand.
CGATTTTTCGATCTTTGCGGGTGGAACGATCGCCAAACTGATCGATGAAGGCTATACGGGGTATCTGATCCGGGTAACCGAGGACGAAAAAGACGGGATCGTCAGCGGTCCGGAGAACAGCCGCCGCAATGGCCGCGAGGTATGGGACGCCGCGCGGATTCTGGGGATCAAGGATATCTTCCAACTGAACCAGAAGAACGACGAACTGGAGACCGTGTCGCCTACCGAACTGATGGGCAAAATGATCCTGCTGATCCGGCATCTGAAACCCAACGTCCTGATGACGTTCGATCCGTGGGCGGCCTATGAGGAGAATCCCGACCACATCAAGACCGGCCGCATTGCGGTGCAGGCAAGCTGGATGGCGCAGATCGACCGCTTTCATCCGGAGCAGATCCGGGCCGGCTTTCCGTCCTTTTACGTGAACGAACTGTACCTTTGGGCGCGCGGGCCGCACACGATCAACAAAGTGGTCGATATCTCCTCCACGATCGAGCGCAAAATCAAGGCCGTGGAGGCGCATCGCGGCATGATTCGCGATCCGCAGATCCTGGTGGATTTGAAGGCGGCGAACCGGCGCCTCGGCGAGTTGAACCACATGCAGTACGCCGAGTTGTTCCACTACACGAATTCGATCGGCACGGGCAGCGGCGACAACTACAAGGCGCTCGAAATCGTACCGATGGGGAAGAAGAAATGAAGCGTCTGGCGCTGTGGTTCCTGCTGTTCCCTGCCCTATTGGCGGGCAAAAAGCTGGTGGTCATTTCGCCGCACGGCGACGATTTTGTGATCTACGCCGGCGGAACTATCGCCAAGATGGCCGCGGCCGGAGACGAAATCTACCTGGTGCGGGTGACCAACGACGAGAAGCATTCGGTGGGCGTCTCGACCGAGGAGACGCGCGTACGGGCGACCGCCGAGGTGGAGAAGGCCGCCAAGATCCTGGGCATCCGCGAGGTAATTCACCTGAACTACAAAGATGGCGAATTGCAGGGTGAGGCCGAGACCGGCCTGCGTGCGCGCTTCATCACCTTGTTTCGCACCCTGCGGCCGGACGCCCTGATGACTTGCGACCCCTGGACCCGGTACGACGACAATTTCGACCACGAGAAGGTCGGCCACGCCGTCGAAGATGCGGCATGGACCGGCGGAAACAACAAATTTCATCCGGAGTTGGACCGGGCCGGACTGGCGACCTATTCAGTGCCCGCGCGCTACTACTGGTCGGCGGGACAGCGATATGTCAACCAGGTTTCCGACGTAAGCTCCACGCTGGAGAAGAAGAAGGCGGCACTGGCGGCCATCCCAATGTTCACCGCTTACCGGCCGCATCGCCTCGTGGGGCGGACCGGCCCGAGCGAGGAGCTTCACTACACCACCGGCAGCGGGATACAGGGGCCGTACGTGGAGTGGTACGAGCAGCAATTGAAGAGCGGCAAGGAGTGGGCCGGACCAACCGGTCCGGTGAAGGTAGTGAAGCCGGAACCCGGGCCGAAAGTTCTGGCAATCGTAACACCGCACGCCGATGACTGGTCCGGATTCGCCGGCGGCACGATTGCCCAGATGATCCAGGCCGGCTGGACGGCCTACATCATCCAGGTGAGCAACGACGAGAAGGATTATCACGGGCTGGGATATTCGGCCGGCGAAACGATCGAGCACAACATACAGGAGTTGCGTCGTGCGGCCAAATTGATCGGCGTGAAAGAAGTGATCAGCCTGAATCTCAAGAACGACGAGATGGAGGCGTTTCCCCATACCGAGATGCGCGACCGGTTGGTGATGGTATTCCGCACGCTGAAGCCGGATGCATTGATCACCTATGATCCGTGGTCGCTCTACGAACGGAATCCGGATCACGCACGCGTGGCGCGGGTGACGGCCGAGGCGGCCTGGGCCGCGGGCAACGAACACTTTAATCCCGAACAGATCGCCGTAGGGCTGAAGCCGCACACCGTCCGGGAGCGCTACTACTACACGCGCGGGCCGAGCGACATCAACCGCGCTTTCGATGTCACCTCCCAGATCGACCTGCGCATCCGCACGGTCCAGGCGCACGAAACCATGATGCGGTCCACGGTGAACAAGCTACGCGATCAACTGGCCATCGGCGGGCTCTGGATGCCGCAACTGGAAAGAGAAGGGCCTAAGTTCTATCTGAAGATGGTGGATATCTATGAAAGGAACCGCGCGGAGACCGTGGGGAAAAAGTACGGTCTCCGCTACGCGGAGGAATTCCACTGGGAGACGGAGTGAGCCCTACCGCTGGGCTGCTCCGGCTCGTCCCATGATCGGCCACACGTCTACGATCTGATCGCCTTTGGCAATGTAGTAGCGGTCGTAAACGTTGGTGCTCATGTCGAGATTGGACGGATAGATTTCGACCTTTTCACCTAGCTTGATGTCACGGTCGCCGTCGTTCCAGAGGAGCAGGCCGTATTCGGCGCCTCCATTTTCGATCCGAACGCCGGGGCGGCCCTTGACCTGGTCCGTGGGGCGCAGTAACGCCTTATTTCCCGCATCGATCGACGCCATGTTCGGGCGCGTCTTGCTGATCACGGTGGTCAGCACGGTGAGGGATGGCTGCCAGTCGCTGTACACTTCCGGATCGTCTTTCCCGCCGATTTTGCGATAGAGCGTGTCCATGAAGATGTAGGACCCCGCCTGAAGCTCGGTCAGCGAACCCACATCGATGTTGTACGTGCCGGTGCTGCCGCCAGTGATGATCTGGATCGGCAGACCGTCCTTTTTAGCCCGCTGGGCGGTGTCGAGCATGCCCGCGATATCGTTGGCGGAACGCTTCTTGCGAGCCTCGAAGCCATGGGTATGGGAAGCTCCCCCGGAGTAGCCCATAATGCCGATGAGGCGCAGGTTCTTGCACTTGGCCACTTTCTGGGCGAGCGCGAGAGCCGGGTCGCCAGGCTGTGCTCCCTGCCGGGTAAGCCCCGCGTAGACATCGACGACCACGCTCATTTTCGTGTGGGCGGCACCGGCGGCCTCCTCGAGCGTGTCCACGGTGATGGGATCGTCAACCACCCAATTGGTGGTGGGATCCTTTTTCGCCAGGGCGACGGCGCGGCTGACCTTGTTGCGTCCCACTGGCTGGCACGTATGCAGGATGCCGCGAATGCCGGAGCCGGACATCAGCTCCACTTCGGCGATGGTGGCGCAGCAGACTCCAATGGCCCCCAGCGACTGCTGGCGTTTGCTGATTTCCGGGCACTTGTGGATTTTAACGTGCGCACGCAGATTGATGTTGTGGGTTTTGCAGTGTTCCGCCATCTTGTGCAGGTTGGCGTCGAACAGATCCTGATCGAGAACCATGCAGGGCGTCGGAAGATCGGCCTTCGTAATGCCGCGGAAATCTTTGCGCGCGATACGCGATTCCAGCTCCGGGAACGAGTATTCGGCTCTGGCAGCCCGCATGGAATGGGAAAGCACCATACCAGCGGTACCAGCCTGCAAAAACGAACGGCGAGATGTCATTGGACAGCCTCCAAGAGGATATTGGGTAGAGTGTACAACTTTTAGACCGCTCCGCATAGGGGGAATAGCAGAGTGATACACTTTCGGTGAAATGAGAGCCGCATATTACGAAGGCCATGAAAGCATTCGCGTGGGAGATTGCGTGGCGGTCGCCCCAGCCGCTGGGCAGGTCCAGATTCGCGTATCCCACTGCGGGATTTGCGGGACCGACCTGCACCTGTTCCACGGCAAGATGGACCACCGGGTGAAGATTCCTCAAGTGATCGGACACGAAATGTCCGGAACTATCGCGGCGGTCGGACCGGATGTCCGGGATTACCGTCCGGGAGACCGCGTCACGGTGATGCCGCTTGATCCGTGCGGAAGCTGTCCGGCCTGTAAGGCGGGGCATAGCCACGTCTGCCAGCGGCTGAAATTTATCGGCATCGATACCCCGGGCGCGCTGCAAGGATTATGGACCGTCCCGGCCCATACGCTGCACCGCCTCCCCGATTCGCTTTCGCTGGAGCACGCCGCGCTGGTCGAGCCGATCGCGGTGGCTTGCCATGATGTCCGCCTGGGCGAGGTGAAGCCAGGCGATTTCGCCGTTGTGCAGGGCGCGGGGCCGATCGGGACGCTGATCGCGCTGGTGGCGCGCCACGCCGGTGCGCGAGTCTTGTTGACGGAGGTAAATCCGTTCCGCGTGCGGCTGGCCCAGGAACTCGGCCTGGAAGTGCTGAACCCCAAGGAAACCGACGCCGTGGCGTACGTGGAAGAGCAGACCGGCGGTGCAGGCGCGGATGTGGTCTTTGAAGTCTCCAGCTCGCCGGCTGGGGCGGAGCTCATGACGAAGCTGGCGCGGGTACGTGGGCGCATCGTCATTGTAGCGATGTTCCCCGAGCCGCCCAAGGTGGATCTGTTCCGCTTCTTCTGGCGCGAACTGCGGCTGTGTGGTGCGCGCGTCTACGAGCACCAGGACTTCGAGAAGGCAATCGAACTGGCCGGTAGCGGCGCGCTCCCCTTCACCCACCTGATTACGAATATCTATTCGCTCGATCAACTGGAGCACGGCCTGCGGCAGATGGAGCGCGGCGGGGAAGTGATGAAGATTCTGGTGAAGTGCGCGGAATAATCTCATGACAGTTCTGGATCAGTTTAAGCTGGACGGGAAGACCGCCCTGGTTACCGGTGCGCGAAGGGGCATCGGAAAGGCGATGGCGATGGCGCTGGCCGAAGCGGGCGCCGATATCATCGGAGTGAGCGCTTCGCTCGAAGACTCCGGAAGCGAGCTCGAGCAGGAGGTCCTGGCACTGGGCCGCAAGTTCAAAGGCTATGCCTGCGATTTCGGCGACCGCAAAGCGCTCTACGGATTCATCGCCAAGGTCACCGTCGATTTCCCGGTGATCGATATTCTGGTGAACAACGCCGGCACGATTCTGCGCAAACCGGCGGCGGAGCATCCGGACGAATATTGGGACCGGATCATCGAGGTGAACCTGAATTCCCAGTTCGTGCTGAGCCGCGAGATCGGCAAGCGCATGGTGGAGCGCGGCCAGGGCAAGATCATCTTCACGGCCTCGCTGCTGACGTTCCAGGGCGGTATTACCGTCCCCGGCTATGCGGCAGCCAAGGGCGGCGTGGGGCAACTGACCAAGGCGCTGGCCAATGAGTGGGCTGGGAAGGGCGTGCAGGTGAACGCGATCGCGCCGGGCTATATCGCCACGGACAACACCACGGCACTGCGCAACGATCCGGTTCGCAACCCGGCGATTCTGGCGCGTATCCCGGCGGGCCGGTGGGGGACGCCGGACGATTTCAAGGGCGCCGCGGTCTTCTTGGCTTCGGCGGCGTCGGATTATGTCAGCGGGTCGATCGTAACCGTGGACGGCGGATGGATGGGCCGTTGATGAAGCGCGCACTCTGGGGACTGCTGCTGTGTGCGGCTCCGCTGTGGAGCCAGGCCTTCGATCTGGTTCTGACCGGCGGGCGGATCGTGGACGGTTCCGGCAATCCGTGGTATCGCGCCGATATCGGCATTCGCACCGGCCGCATTGCGGAGATCGGCCGCCTGGCAAGCCGGCCGGGGCGGCGCACCATCGACGTGCATGGGCGGGTCATCTCGCCGGGCTTCATCGACATGATGGGCACCAACAGCGAGCCCCTTCTGGCCGGCCGCAACAGCGCGCAAAGCAAGCTGCGCCAGGGGATCACCACCATTCTGGCCGGTGAAGGCGGATCGGTGGCGCCCAGCCGGAAGTGGCCGCGATTTCGCGAATACTCGCAGGCGCTCGAACGGGCCGGCATCGCGATCAATGTGGTGCATGATGTGGGAGCGGCGCAGGTGCGCCAGATGGTGATCGGCGACGAGAACCGCAAGCCCACCGCCGCGCAGATGGAGCGCATGAAAGCGCTGGTAAATGAGGCGATGGAAGACGGTGCGGTAGGGCTTTCGACCGCGCTGATCTACCCGCCGGGAACCTACGCCACCACCGAAGAAATCGTGGAACTGGCCAAGGTGGCGGCCCGGCATGGCGGCATCTATCTCACCCACATGCGCAACGAAAGCAACCAGGTGCTGGACGCGATTCGCGAGTCCATCCGCATCGGCGAAGAAGGCGGCTTGCCGGTCCACATCTTCCACCTGAAAGCAGCCGGAGAGCAGAACTGGCCGCTGATGGCCCAGGCGATCAGCCTGATCCAGAGCGCGCGCGACCGGGGCCTGGAAGTGACCGCGGATATTTACCCGTACATCCGCAATGGAATCGGCCTGGGTTCCTTTCTGCACCCGCGGCACTATGCCGCCGGCCGGACAGCGTTCCTCCAGACATTGGGCGATCGCAAGGTGCGAGAGGAGCTACGGCGCGAGGTGGAAACCACTTCGGATTGGGAGAACTGGTATCTGCACGTAGGGCGAAACTGGGACAACGTGCTCATCGCGCAGGTCGACGAAGGAATGGACAAGCGCTTTGAGGGCAAGTCCATCGCCGAAGTCGCGAAACTACGCTCGGTAGACGAGTGGACCGCCTTCTTCGACCTGGTGCAGGCAGGCCAGGTGCAGGTGAATCCGAAGAGCATGAACGAAGACCAAAAGCACCAGGCCCTGCGGACGGAGTGGATCAGCGTCTGCACGGACGCCCCGCCTACCGACATCGCGACCACCAGCAACGCGCACCCACGAGCCTTCGGATCGTTCGTGCGAATCCTGTCAAAGTACGTGCGGGAGGAAAAAGTGATCTCGCTCGCGGCGGCGGTACGGCAAATGAGCTCCCTGCCCGCCAACCAATTGCACCTCTACGACCGCGGCCGCATCGCCCCAGGCATGGCCGCGGACCTGCTGGTCTTCGACCCCGACCATCTGGAAGATGTCGCCAGCTTCACCAAGCCCCTGGCATTTCCGAAAGGAATGCCCTACGTAATCGTAAACGGCCAGGTAGAAATCGACGATGGCCGGTTCACGCCGGCCAACGGAGGCCAAGTCCTGCGCGCGCACTGATTCTTTTGTGGGGTGGTCCCCCGGGACCGCTAACGAACTAGGCCCGCTCGTGGAGTAGACGAAAGATCTGCGAGCCATACTTCTCCACCGTGCTGATGCCGACACCAGGAATGCGGAGAAGTTCCGCCGCAGTGGCAGGCTGGCCGGCAACAATCGCGCGGAGAGCGTTATCCGTCAGAATGCGGAAGGCCGGGACGTTGCGGCGTTTGGCTTCACTCAGCCGCCAGGCCCGCAGCGCATCCTCCGTGCCGGAGCGAACCTCGGATTGGGAAGCCACCTTTACCTGACCGGCCGTCTTTGGAGAGGCAACCTTAGCAGACGCCTTCGGCGCCGCAGCTACCGCCGCCTTCTTGCGGGCTTTTTTCTTCTTCTTAACCGCGGCGGCAACATCCTTCAAAGCCAGCAGGATCGGTGTTCCTTCGTTGGCGTCCCTACCCTGGCTGGTGAGGCGCACTTTACGATAGTCGATCCGCCTCCCGTCTTTTTCGAAGGACTCGTCGGAAACCTGCACCAGGCCGGCCCGAGCCATCCCCCCGAGCAAACTTTCAAAAGCCTTGCGATCGAGCGAGCCGTCGGCAAACAGCTCGGTATACAGCCGCCCCGTGGAGGGCCCGTCGGTGCGCCGGAGCGAGACCAGAACACGGAACATTGCCTGCTTTTCGGTTTCGGTAGCGTTCCGGAAACGCTGGGCAATACAGCCGCCGGGATCGCAGAAATCGCAGATGCCGCAGGGCCGCCGGGCATCGGCATAGTCACCGAAATGGGTGACCAGGGCCAGCATCCGGCAATGATTGGTGTCCGTATAGCGCAGTACCAGTTCGAGTTGAGCGGCCTTGTGCTGCCCCTGCGCTCGATAAGGATCACTCCAGCCGTCCTGCCCGCGGGACACATTTTCGGCGTAGTCGATGACAGCCCCGCCGTGAATCCAGAGTTTCTCGAGAGCCCGGTCGAATTCGTCTGGCCCCATGCGGACCTTTTTCAGCAGCAGTTCCTTGGGAATCGGCTCGGCGTCCAACTGCCGGAAGATGCGATCGAGCACCATGACGTCCGGGTAGTCGCGCTCGAAGAAGTAATCATGCGTGTAGCGGTCCGCGTAAGAGTGCATCAGGACCGCACGCGAAGGGAGGCCATCGCGTCCGGCGCGGCCGATCTCCTGATAGTACGCTTCGATGCTGCCGGGCAGAGCGGTATGCATCACCGTACGGACATCCGGCTTATCGATGCCCATGCCGAACGCGATCGTCGCGACCATGACTTCGAGCTTACCCTCCAGAAAGCGGGCCTGAACCTCCTTGCGGCGGTTGGCATCGAGACCGGCATGGTAGGCAGCCGCGGGATACTCCAGGCTCAATTCATAAGCCAGGCTTTCAGTGGCTTTGCGGGTTGGCGTATAGACGATCGCCGGGCGGCGCCCCTCCTCCTGCAGAATCTCGTGAACCACCGCTGGACGCCCGCTGGGAACCACCTCTACTACTTCGATCGCGATGTTGTCCCGGCGGAAGCCGTGGATAAAGCGATTGGGCGCCAGCAAGCCGAGCTGTTCGGCGATATCGTTCTGCACCAGAGGCGTCGCTGTAGCGGTAAGGGCCACCACCGGAGCCGGCCGCAGCATGGGCAGATACTGGCCAAGCATCCGATAGTCCGGCCGAAAATCGTGCCCCCATTGGGAGATGCAGTGAGCCTCATCAACCGCGATCAGCGTAGGCCTGCGCTTGGCCAGCATCTCCGGAAAACCGCTGACCCGCATCCGTTCCGGGGCAATGAACAGAAACTGGAGCTTACCGTTCAGGTAGTCGAAACAGACCTGCCGGGAGGAGGCGCGGTCCCTGCCGGAATGGATCCGGTCCACCGCAAAGCCGTGCTGTTTGAGCTTGGCTACCTGATCCTCCATGAGCGCGATCAGCGGGCTGATCACCAGCGTCGTGCCGCCGCGCGCCAAGCCGGGTAACTGGTAGCAAAGCGACTTGCCAGAACCGGTGGGCATCACCAGCAGGACATCCTCTCCCAGCGTGGCAGCGCGGCAGACGGCCTCCTGGTTGGGACGGAACGAAGAGAAGCCGAAAGCTGAATGCAGCAGTTCGGTGAGGTCCTCAGTGGCCGGCGCGGTGAGAACCGGCCGCGGAGCAACGGCTTCGAGTGGCGCCTCAGGCGCAGGTACTGGGGCTGCCGCAGGCTTGGCCGGACTCTCTCCCACCTTGCCCACCACTTCGCGCACGTAGTCTTCGATCCCCTCCAGGAACGGGCCCAGCTTCGCCGCCCCCCGCTGGATGCGCTTAAGATAGGCCTCCCACTGGCCCGTCATGATCGGGCTCTTGACCTCGGGGTGAACAACCTGAATCAGGTTGATGCCCTTCTCCGTCGCCTCCAGGCTCTTGCCCTGGCGCACGACGTAATTGCGCTGGAGCAGCACCTCGATAATCGCCGCGCGCGTAGCCGGTGTACCCAGGCCGGTCTCTTTCATGGCGTCGGAGAGTTCCTTCTCGTCGAGCGTCTTCCCGGCGGTCTCCATCGCGGTGAGCAGCGTTGCCTCCGTGAAGCGCTTGGGAGGGCGGGTGCGCTTGCGGACCGATCGCACATCGGTGACCGTCTGCGGCTGGTCGGGTTTCAGTTCCGGCGGCAGCACCTGATCGGAAGCATCCTCGGCGCCCTCTTTCGTACGGCCGCGTTCCTTCTTCTTTTCCGTAGCGATATCCAGGACCTTCCAACCCACTTGCTGAACGGCGGTTCCGGAGGTGTGATAACGATCGACGACTTCCGCGTTGGTGATGCGCGTGATCACCGTGGTGACCGACCAGATGTGGTCATCGTGCCAGGCGCTCAAGAGCCGGCGACAGATCAGATCGTAGATTTTTTGCTCGTCCGGAGAAAGGGAAGCCCTTTCGGGAGAAGTGGTCGTCGGAATGAGCGCGTGATGGTCGGTGACCTTGGAGTCGTCAACAAAGCGGCGGCCGAGCGGCCTCTCTCCTGTGCCGGGCGCCAACGCGGATTGGTAAGGGCCCGCAATCGTCTGCACGATGCGCGGCAGAGTCTTGGCGACATCGGCCGAAAGGTGCCGACTGTCGGTCCGTGGATAGCTGATGAGCTTATGGCGCTCGTAGAGGGCCTGGGCCAGTTCCAGCGTCTTCTGGGCGCTGTATCCGTAAAGGCGGTTGGCGTGGCGCTGTAACTCGGTCAAGTCGTAAAGCAGCGGCGGGGCCATGCGCTGCGTTTCGGCCTGGATGGATTCGATGCGCGCTTCTCCGGTGCGGGCGCGCTCCACGATGCTTTCCGCCTCTTCTCCGCCAACCGGCAGGCGTGTAACCCGCTGCTCCTTTTCGATACGGAACCAGGTGCCCTGATAGCTGGCCGGCGGCTCGATCCCGGTGGGCGAAAAGGTCGCCACCACTTCCAGGTAGTCTTCGGGGACAAATGCCTGGATAGCAAGTTCCCGTTCGACCAGCATGGCCAGCGTAGGCGTCTGAACCCGCCCCACCGAAAGCTCCTCCCGATACGCCAGCGAATAGGCTCGCGAGAGATTCATGCCGACCAGCCAATCGGCACGGCTGCGGCCGCGGGCGGCATCGGCCAGAGGATCGTACTCGGCGCCGTCGCGGAGATTGTCAAAACCTTTGCGGATGGCGTCCGGCGTCAGAGAGGAGATCCACAGCCGGCTGAACGGCTTATGACAATCGGCGGCCTCATAAATGTAGCGAAAGATGAGCTCGCCTTCCCGCCCCGCGTCCGTAGCGCAGACGACACGCGCCACACGAGGCGAGTTCAGGATCTTGCGAACAACCTCGAACTGGCCCTTGGTCTTCTCATAGACCACCAGGGGCCACTCACGCGGCAGCATGGGCAGCAGATCGCGGCGCCAGTGGCGCCACTCCGGCTGAATCTCGTGCGGTTGGGCCAGCGCCACCAGGTGCCCGATGGCCCAGGTAACCACGTAGCTGTTGCCGTGCAGGTAACCGTCGCCCTGTTGAGTGGCTCCCAACACGCGGGCGATATCCCTGGCGACGGAGGGTTTTTCAGCCACGACGGCAGTTTGTGCGGCAGAATCGCTGGACATCGGACTTCAAATCCCTATGGTGCCACACCGCCCCAGAAACCTGATTGCGTATTTGCAGACACCTACCGAGCCGCGACCGTAAGGGAGCGGTTTAGGGTGACGCATAGAGGCGGATCACGCGCTCAATCGCCCGGCGGCAGACGCTGCAGAAGCCCACCTCATCGCGGGTGAACATAATGCAATCCTCCTGCGGACGGTAGTAGCCGCGGGATTCGTAAAGCGAGCCCTCGAAGGCTCCCGTCTGGCGGGCGTGGGGGCCGGAAGCCAGCAACCTCGTCGTGCGCTCCCGCTCATCGCGGAAAAGCGCTTCCATCTCCTGCTCCGGGCGATGCGCCGCGCGGATCTGGCGGCGTTTGCCCTGGATCTCCTTCTGCATCGCCTCAAACTCGGCCTTCGGCCAGGGCGTGGGCAGCGGGGTGCCAGACGTGACGAGATCCTTCCACTTGGCGGCCTGCGGATCAGCGGTCGCGTTCGGCTCCCAGGGCTCCAGGCGCCGGGTATCGTTTTCATACGCTACATCGGAGGTGTAGTATTCATCGGCCAGCCCGGCGAAATGATGACCGAATTCGTGCACGAAAACGTAAGGTGTGAAGGCGTTATCGGCCGCGACGGTGGCATATAGGTTGAAGATGCCTCCTCCGCCGTACTTGCGGTCGTTGACGATGATCTCGATGAACTCGTACGGAGCGGCCGCCGCAGCCTCGCGTAAGCGCTTGTTGTCGAACGTCAAAACGTAGCGCTCGGAGCCAAAGGCATCGTAGTTGGCCCGCAAGGCGGAACGGCGATAGACGCCATCGGAGGGCCGCGCCACGCCGCTTTCCGGGGAAGGCGTGTCCACGGCCCAGACGTTGAAATCGCGGCGATGCTCGCGGAAGGGCGGCTGGGCGAATAGAATCTCCGCCAGGCGCCGGGCATCCTGGTGCCATTTTTCCATTTCGGCGGCACTGTAGCCGTCGCCCATGAGCAGGAGATCCACCTTTTCGCGCGGATCGCCGTTTTGCATGACGGCCCAGGGCTTGGGAGCCGAAGCCAGCGAGGTGTGATCGATCGAAGGATCGGCGGGATCCACCAGCACCGACCACACTTCACGAAAGGCATTCTGCGAATCGCGCTTCTGGAGGACCACCTGAACCGGGCCGGCGGGCATCGGAAACCGCAGGGACTCGTGAAAGCCGCGGTGCGATTGCTTGGCTTCATCGGTGGTCTCCCACTCGCCGTAGATGCTGGCAAAGCCGCGCGAATAGAGCGGCTGGTTGGTGCGCCGGTCAAGGACCGTGAAGAAATACTTCCCCAGGTTGGTGTCGTCGAAAGCCTTGCCGGGAGGACCAGGCCACGCCCCTTCTACCGCCAGCCCATCCAGAGCGAAATGCTCTTCGTGGGCGTCTCCGGTGTGGAAGTAGTCCAGGCGGAGGGTGCGCGGACCGGCCGGGCCGGCCGCCAGGAATGCGGCGAGAGCAAGCATCGGGGAGAGCAAAGCTCAGAGTAGCTCCCGGCCGGTGGCCCGGGCAAGACTCACTTGGGTAGGACGGATTTCGGAATCTTCAGGGCCATCGTGCCGGCAACCGTCACCACCAGGTAGCGCCCCTGGTAGCCGATGATCATATGCGCACCGACCGGATCGAGACCGTGCTCTTTCGTCAGCCAGTGCACCATGTCCGTGGTTGCCATCTGGAG
>CAZMRK010000093.1:0-3851 GCA_964568355.1 uncultured Solibacteraceae bacterium
CTTCGGTACAACATGATCGATCAGGTGGCGCCGCCCGCAAACGTGCTCGAAACGGCCCGCCAGATTGCCGCCGCTTTAGCTGCTCATAGTCCCGCTGCCGTGGCGGCGGGGCTCGATTGCTTTCGCCGGATTCGTGGGCGAAGCTGGGAAGAAGCCGGGGAAATCTCCAGTTCCATCCGCACTCGCATGTTCCAGACCCCGGAATTTCGGGAGAGAGTCCAGGCATTCCTGAACAAGTAACTGGCCCACGAGATCTTGTGGTATTTTCAACGAGGACGCTGAGGAATGTGGGCACGGTCCTTTACTTTTCAAGACTGCGCGTTTAATATAGTGACAACTCCCCCGAGCAGACGAGAGGTAATGGTTTGCTAAAACTCAAACGAGTCGAACTCCAGGGTTTCAAGTCTTTCTGTGACCGCTCGGAGCTGAAATTTAACGGTGGGGGCGTCGCCGCCATCGTCGGCCCGAACGGCTGCGGCAAATCCAACCTGAGTGATGCCATCAGTTGGGTATTGGGCGAGCAATCGGCCAAAAGCCTCCGCGGCGTCCGCATGGAAGACGTCATCTTCGCCGGAACCAGGGACCGCAAGCCCTTGGGGATGGCTTACGTCACCATGACCCTGGTGGATCCCACTGCCCACCCCGAAATCGTGGAGGAGCCCGTCGCCATTCAACCGGCCAACGGCAGCAGCAACGGCGTTGCCCACACGAACGGCAGACTGAGCCTTCCGTCGGGCGTGCCCTCTCCCAAGCCCGGAGAGGTTACCATTACCCGCCGGCTCTACCGCTCCGGCGAAAGCGAATACCTGATCAACGGCCATCCCGCCCGTCTGCGTGATATTCAGGATCTCTTCATGGGCACCGGTCTGGGACCGGAGAGCTACGCGATCATCGAACAGGGCCGCATCGGCCAGATCCTCAGCTCTAAGCCTCAGGACCGCCGCGGCGTCATCGAAGAGGCTGCGGGGATCACCAAGTATAAGAGCCGCAAGCGCCTAGCAGAAGCAAAGCTGGAAAGCGCCAAACAGAACCTGGCCCGCGTTTACGACATATTGGAGGAAGTCACCCGCCAGGTAAACTCCCTCAAGCGGCAGGCAGCCAAGGCCAAACGCTACGGCGAGCTGAAAACCGAGATGGATTCCCGGCTGCGTCTGGCGCTTTCCGGCCGGTTCCGCCTGCTGGAACGGGAGGCTGCCAAGGCAGCGCTGGACTTGAACGTCGTCACCGGCGAACTGCGGGGCCTTTCCGACCAGGTGACCGCCCAGGATCAGGAACATACCCGACTCCAGGCGCTTTGCTACGAAACCGAGCAGAAGCTGACCGAGACCCGCAGCCAGTTGGCCTCCCTGAACGTGGAGGCGGAGCGTACGCGCGGGCGGCTAGCCTCCCAGGTGAAGGAAAGCGGCGCCATCGAGCAGCGGATCTCCCAGGCGGAGAGCGAATCGCAGGAACTGGACCAGCGCCTCCAGAAACTGGAGGGGGAGATCGAGGGCCACCGCACGGCCGTCCGCGACCTGGAGCAGCAGATCGCCCTGGCGCGCGAGCGCATGTTGCAGAAAAACCAGCAGCGCGAGGCGGTGCAAGCCCAACTGCGGCAGCGGGAATCAGCCATCGAAAGCGGCCGGCAGATGGTGCTGCGGCTGCTGGGAGAAGCTTCCAAGCTGCGCAACCAACTGGCCCAGATGGACGAATACCTGGCCAGCATCGAGCGCGAATCCGCCCGCTCCCAGAAGGAGGAGCAGACTGCGGCCGCGGAGTTGGAGCGGTTGGCGGCGGCCAGGGAATCGCTAACCCAGACGCTCACCCAGCGTCAGCTCGAAATCGAGACCGTCACCGGGGAACGGCGGCGCACCGAAGAAGAACTGAGCGTGCGGCGCCGCATGGCCGTAGAGGTGCGCGGCGAGATCGATGGGCTGCGCAACGAGTGCTCCCAGTTGCGGGCGCGCAAGGAATCGATCGAAGCCGTGCTGGCGCATCGCTCCTACACCACCGATTCGGTGAAGCGTCTGTTCGCGGCGCTCGAAAAAGGCCGGGCGCAGGATCTGAAGCCGCTCGGCGTGCTGGCGGACTTCGTGGATGTGGATCCGGCCTACGAAAAACCGGCTGAGGAATTTCTCCACGATGAGCTGGAATACGTGGTGGTCGAGAATTGGCAGCAGGCCGACCGCGGCCTGGACTTCCTGCGCGCGGAACTGGACGGCCGGGCCACCTTCCTGGTGCATCCGACGTCCAACGGCCACGGGCGAACCGCGCTGCCGGAGCCGGTGGTGGGACAGGAAGCCGGGCTGGTCAGCCGCCTCAGCCAGTCGCTGCGTCTGACCAACGGGCTCAGCGAACGGGTTGCCGACCTTCTGCCGCGGGTCTCGCTGTGTTTCCTGGCCGAAGACCGGACCGCGGCCCAGCAACTGGCGGTGGCCTACCCGCACCTCTACTTCCTGGTGCCGGACGGCTCCTGCTATCACGGGCATACGGTGACCGGCGGAAAGAAGACCGTCAGCGGGCCCCTGGTGTTGAAACGCGAGGCGCGGGAACTGAGTAGCACCCTGGGAACCCGGCAGAAGTCGCTCGATCAGAAAACGGCGCACCTGGAGGAGCTGACGCGGGAGATCGCCGAACTCGAGAGCGAACTGGAGCGGCTGCGCGGTCTGCAGCAGGCGCGGGAAAAGGACCGGATCGCGCTGGAGCACGACATGCGCAAGCTCACCGACGATACGGCACGCGCCAATTCGCGCCTCTCGGTAGCGCGCCTGGAACTGGAGCGGCTGCGGCGGGACAGCGAGACCTCGCTTGAACAGCGCGAGAAGAACCGCGCGGCGGCCGAGGAGAAAGAGGCGCTTCGAGCCCAGCACGAAGAGGCCATGGAAGCCCAGCGGCAGGAACTGGAAAAGCTGGAAATTGAAGCGGCCACGATCGGCGAGGAACATTCCGCCCTGCGCGTGGAGTTGGCAGGGTTGGAGGAGCGGCATCGCGGCGAGCGGGCGGCTATGGGCCGGCTGGAGGGGCAGCAGCGGGAGACCATCCAGCGGCGCGGCCAGATCGCTCCGGAGATCGAACGGCTCGGCACCCAGCGCGCCCGCCTGCTGGCGGACAACGTGGAACTGGACCGCAAAGAAGCCCTGCTCGGCGAGCAGATTCTGGAAGTGGAGTCGGCGGTGAATCGCCTGGCCGCGGAAGAAGCCAGCGGACGGGAGACCCTGCGGGCCGGCGAGGAAGAGCTAAAGATCCTGCGCCAGCAGGTGCAGGAAATGCACGAGAAGCGTTCTCAAACCGAGGTCGAGCTGGTCAAGCGGCAAGCCGAGCTGAAGTTTCTGGATGAAACCAGCCGCAAGGAACTGAACTGTCCGGTAGAGGAATTGGCGGCTGGCGAGGAGACCGTTCCGGACCCAGAGGCGATCGCGGAGGCCGAACGGCTATATCAGGAAGTCCGATCCCGCATCGACGCCCTGGGACCGGTCAATCCCCAGGCTATGGAAGAGTTTCAGGAGGCCCAGCAGCGGCAGGAATTCCTGTCGGCCCAGCGTCAGGACCTGCTCGATTCCATCCGGGATACGGAAAAAGCCATTCAGGACATCGACCTGGTGTCCCGCCAGAAGTTTGCGGAAGCTTTTGAGGCAATCAACGCCAATTTCCGGACCGCCTTCCAGACGCTGTTCGGCGGCGGCACCGGGGAGATGCGCCTGACCGACGAGACCAACCTGGCTGATTCCGGCATCGATATTGTGGCCTCGCCTCCGGGAAAGCGGCTGCAGAACGTCCTGCTGCTTTCCGGTGGAGAGAAGGCGCTGGCGGCGATTGCCCTGCTGATGGCCATCTTCCGCTACCAGCCCAGCCCGTTTTGCGTGCTGGACGAG
>CAZMRK010000094.1:0-7603 GCA_964568355.1 uncultured Solibacteraceae bacterium
GCGCGCCGGCTGGTCGAACGGGGCGTGCGTTTCGTACAGGTGCTGCACAACGGGCAGCCATGGGATACCCACCCGAACAATGAGAAGGGGAACCGGGAAATTTCCCGGAAGACCGACGGGCCTACAGCCGCCCTGCTGACGGATCTGAAGCAGCGCGGCCTGCTGGCGGACACTCTGGTGATCTGGGCCGGCGAATTCGGACGGACGCCGATGGCCGAAGGCAAGGACGGACGGGACCATCATAAATACGGCTTCAGCCTGTGGCTGGCTGGAGGCGGCATCAAAGGCGGCATCACATACGGAGGGACCGATGAGTTCGGATATCACTCCGTGGACAACATCGTGACGATCGCCGATTTTCATGCCACGATTCTGCATGTGCTGGGCCTGGATCACGAACGGCTGATCTTCCACCACGACACCCGGGACGAGAAGCTCACGGATGTACATAAAGCGAAGGTCGTGACGCCAATTTTGGCGTAACGGGCTTTCTTCATTTCGGAGAGACATTGCTATGAGAAGGCGCGGAAGGACCCTTTTGCTCCTGTTGCTGCTTGCTGCGTGCACACCCGCGGCTTTCGGCCAAGGCAGTTCGGAAGGCACGATCACGGGAACGGTGATGGACCCCAGCGGTTCTCCGATTCCGAGCGCGCGAGTCACGCTTCGCAATGCCGGCACGAATGAAATCCGCGAGGTGATGAGCGGAGCCTCCGGTTTTTTCACAGTGACCAATCTTCCGGTGGGGACCTATATCCTGACCACCAATGCGTCCGGATTTCAGACGGTGGAGATCCGCGACATCAAGCTGGACGTGGGCGCGACGCGGCGGGTCGACGTGAACATGAACGTAGGCCAGGTCAGCGAGCGAATCAGCGTGGAAGCGGAGGCGCCGCTGCTCAACACAGAGAATGCGGTTACCGGCCAGGTGATCGAATCGAAGCGGGTGACGGAACTGCCGCTCAACGGCCGGAACTTCCAGCAGTTGCAGTTGCTGGTACCCGGCTCGATATCGACGACCAACTTCCAGACCAACCAGGGGATGGCGGGCGGCGCCGGCTCGCTGACTACCAACAGCACCATGAATATCGCCAACGGCGGGCGGCCTGGACAACTGCTGTTTTCGATTGACGGCTCGAATGCTTCCAATCAGAACGGCCGCGGCATCATCTGGCAGCCCTCCATCGACGAGATCCAGGAATTCAAGGTGCAGACTTCCAACATGTCGGCGGAGTTCGGCTACGGCAGCAGCGCGGTGCTGGTCTCGATCAAATCCGGCACGAACGGGTTCCACGGCGCGGCGTGGGAGTTCCTGCGCAACTCCAACATGGACGCGCGCAGTTTCTTCGCCACCCGGGTGGAGCCACTAAAGCGCAACCAGTTCGGCGCGAACGCGGGAGGGCCGGTTTTGCTACCCAAAATCTACAACGGAAAGGACCGGACGTTCTGGTTCTTCTCCTACGAAGGATTACGGCTGCGCCAGGCGAGCAGCACGGCCGCGACGGTTCCCACCGCTCTGATGCGCACGGGAAATCTTTCCGAACTTCCGGGACAGGTCTACGATCCGGCCACGACGCGTCCCGACCCGAACGTACCGGGCGGCTACCTGCGCGATCCATTTCCGGGCAACATCATTCCGGCCAACCGCATCGACCCGATCGCCCAGTTTTTCTTCGACCCGGCATGGATTCCGCTGCCCATCCAAAGCGGGATTACCGGCAACCTGCGGCGGGAGATCAGCGTGCCTACATCGTCGAACCAGTACACGACGAAGATCGACCATCGCTTCAGCAGCAACGACAGCCTGAGCGGGCGATTTTCGTTCACGCGGGAGAATGACGGCAGCATCGGTGCTTACCATGGGCTGAATCCCTACGATCCAGGCGCGAATCCGAAGCACCCGAACGGCTACAACGGCGTGCTGAACTATACCCACATCTTCAGCCCGACGAATCTGCTGGAGACGCGCTTCTCCTACAGCCGGGCCAAGGTCCTGTTCGATACGCCGAACTTCGGCACAACCGATTTCACGACGCAACTGGGCATTCAGGGATTCGGCAAGGGCGTCTCCGACGTCTATCCCAGCTATCCGGTGATGAACATCACGAATTTCACCGGGCTGCCGCAGGGGTTCCTCCTCAACTACACGTCGAACAATTTCGAGTACACCGCCAACTATACGCTGATCCGCGGGCGGCACACATTTAAGATGGGCGAGACCTACCGCGCCTGGCAGCAGAACCTGACCACCAGCGGACAGGGCAGCGGGACTTTCAGCTACACGGGCAACTACACGAACAACCCGGCGCTGCCTTCGAATACGGGCGCCGGGCTGGCGGATTTCATCCTGGGCATCCCGACCTCGGCCAGCCGCTACGTGCCTCCAGGATGGTATTACCAACGGTTCAAGAACCAGTGGGCCTACTTTAACGACGACTGGAAAGCAACGCCGAACCTGACGGTGAACCTGGGCGTGCGGTACGAGATCAACTGGCCGACGACGGAGAAGTATCTCCGCTTTGCCAGCTTCAGCCCCACGGCGCGCAACGGCCGGGGAGCGATCGTGGTGCCCAACGAGGAGTCCGTCTCGCCGCCGTACCTGCAAAGCTCGGTTCCGCTCTCGTACCCGTTCTACAAGCAGTTTACGGTGTTCGCGCAGGATGCCGGGATCGATCCGAAATACCTGCGCAAGGTGGGGTATCACCACTTCGCGCCGCGCGTGGGACTGGCGTACCGGCTTTCGAACACGACGAATATCCGCGCGGGATACGGCTTGTTCTGGGTGCAGCTTGACGGAAACCGGGAAAGCGAGTTCGAGTCGGTGCCGTTCCTGATCCGGGAATCGGGCATCCTCAACGATTCGTTCATTCCGACGAAAAACACACGCAACTTCCTTCCGGCGGGGTCGAGCTTCAGCCAGTACGCCACGCTGTTGGCGCACGATCCCAACGCATCCGATTTCGGATACTCGCAACAATGGAACTTCGCGATCCAGCACCAGTTCCCGGGGCAATTTTCCGCGGAGGTCGCGTATGTGGGGACGAAGGGGACGCGGTTGCAGACCAGCCGCGCGATCAACATGCCTTTACCGGGACCCGGCGCGATTCAGGACCGGCGGCCATATCCGGATTTCGGGGCGATCACCTGGAACGAGCAGTCCGCATCTTCGATTTACCATTCGCTGCAATTGAAGGCGGAGCGGCGGTTTTACAAAGGGCTTTCGCTGCTGGCATCGTTCACCTGGTCGAAGAACATCGACCAGGACAGCGACAATACCGAAGGCATGTACGATCCGTACAACGCCCGGCTAAATCGCGGCCTTTCGGCGTTCGACCTTCCGCGCGTATTCACGCTGGGGCTGGTGTACGAACTGCCGTGGCTGCGGAACTCGCGCGGCTTCCGGCGGGCGGTGCTGGGCGGATGGGTGTTGGGCACGGTCACGACGCTCCAGGACGGCTTCCCGTTTACCCCGCTGTTCAGCGGAGATCCGGCCAACGTCGGCGGGAGCTCCCGCGCCGATGTGGTGCTGGGCTGCGACTGGCACCTATCCAATCCGACGCCTTCGCGGTGGTTCAATACCTCCTGCTTCGCGGCGCCACCGGGAGCGCCGGCTTACCGGCGCGGCAACGCCGGGCGTAATATCCTGCGCGGCGACGGATACCGGAACGTGGACCTGTCCATGTACAAAGACTTTCTGTTTTCCGATCGCGCCCGGTTGCAACTGCGCTTTGAAGGATTCAACGCCTTCAACCTGCATACGTTCGCGCAGCCCAACGCCACGGTCAATTCACCGGCGTACGGCACGATCCTGAACGCATCGCCGGGACGAATTTTGCAGGTAGCGGGAAAATTCCTCTTTTGACGCCTTATACGGGGCGGGCCACCACGGCGACGCAATCGCCGCGGCAGGTTCCGCCGGGGAATCGCCGGCAGATCAGCAGGCCGGAACTGGCGGCGAGGACTACTTCGGGCTCGCGATCGTGGCGCTCGGCGCAATGGATCTGGCCCAGGGGGGCGCCTTCTTCGACGTGCCGGCCAACCTCGTAAAAACTCTCGTAGATTCCGGCGGCGGGAGAAAGGTGGTAATCTTCACGGCGAGTGGCAGCTACGACGGTGACCTCGCGCTCCGGCGGATCCAGCTCGCCTCGCAGGAGGCGGAGATGGATGAGGACATTGCGAACGCCTTTCTCGGTGGTCCGGAGCACGGAGGGACTGCACTGCCCGGCGCCGCCCATCTCAGTGGTGACCACGATCTTGCCCATGTTTTCGGCCTGTACCGGTAGCAAGCCTTCGCCGGCGATATCGGCGTAAAGGAATACGTAGGGCTGGCCCCAGACTTTGGCCGCAGCCAGCATCTTCTGATATTGCGCTTCCTCCTGGACGCGGTGCAGGTGAGCGCAGGGGAAGAAATCCATGGAGCGCCCGCCTCCGTGGACATCCATGACGATGTCGCTGATGGGGAACAGGAAGTGTGTCAGGTAGTGCGCAATGAGACCGGTCACGCTGTCGTTCGCACGGCCGGGGAAGGCGCGGTTCAGGTTCGCACCATCGATGGGGGAGAGGCGTGTGCCGGCGAGAACGGCGGGGAGGTTCAGCGCCGGGATGATGATGAGGCGCCCGTGCACATCCCGCGGCTGAATCTGCCTGGCCAGTTTCATGAGGGCGACCGGGCCTTCGTACTCATCGCCGTGGTTGCCGCCGAGGGCCAGAAAGGTAGGGCCGGAGCCGTTGGCGACTACCGTGATGGGGATCAGGATATTGGCCCAGCCGGCATTGTTGTGCGAATAAGGGACGCGTAAATAGCCCTGCTGCTTGCCTGCGCGGTCATAGTCCACGTCGGTGACGATCTGCGTTCTTTCGGCCATAAGGGGCTATGATCCGGCAAATGGCGGCTTGGTGGCAAGCGCTTTGTTGGGGAGGGCCCGGATCTAGAATTCGGGCTTGTTTGTCATAAAATCGGCAGAGCTAAAACGTCTAGTAGGGGCACGCACGGGCGAATGAGGCTGGTCCGCTTGCTTACGCGCGCGGCTCGGTAAGCGGTGCGTGCGCCACGGTGGGTGGTGGGTTGCTTGGATGCTATGAGCAGGCAGTTGCCATGGAGTCCGAAAGCCGAGGGGGCAGGACAACTGGTATTGGGAGCCGCGTCGCTCACCGGAAGCGACGAAGTTGCGGCTCTGGACCAGCACGTGCGAGAGGTGTTTCTGGCCTGGCGCGAGCCGGTGTACCGCTATCTGCTGGCGGTAACGGGTAACGCGGTGGACGCAGAAGATCTCGCGCAGGAAACCTTCATCCGCCTGTTTCAAGATCTGCAGAAAGAGCGGAGGATCGATAGTCCACGGGCGTGGCTGTTTCGGGTGGCGCACAATCTGGCCGTGGATTTCAATCGCCAGCCCTACCGCAGCAGGGCAGCCGACTGCCGGGTTCTGGACGGCGAGGCGGGAGCAAGACAGGATCCTGCGCCCAACGCGGAGAGTGAGATTCTGGAGCGCGAGCAGAGAGAGCGGCTGCTGGCCAGGCTTTCCCCTCAGGAGCGTCGCTGTATGGAACTGCGCACGGAAGGATTCCGCTACCGGGAGATTGCCGAAATCCTGGGGATCCGGGTGCCGACGGTCCAGACCGTCCTGGCGCGCGCGATCCGGAAGTTATCGAGTGAGGACCATGTTTAGCGATCGGTCCAAATTCTGGGCGACCGGCTCCGGGCACTTGAGCGAGGAGGAGTTGCTGCTGCACCTCGACGGGGAGCTCTCCGGACGAAGGGCCGATGGGGCCAGGAGGCACATTCAGGCGTGCTGGCAGTGCCGCGCGAGGGCAGAGAAGGTCGCGCAGACCATCGTGCGTTTTGTGGAGTGCCGGAATGCCTTGGCCGAAGAAGAGCGCCCTCCCCAGGACTGGGCAGGATTTGAAGCTCGCCTGCGGGCGGCGCGGGTCGAGAAGCCGCCGGCGGCTCCGATGTGGCGCCGGGGGATCCCGACGAGACGGCCGATGCGGCTGGCGCTGGCCACAGCGGGCGTGGTGATGGCGCTGATCTGGATCCATAGCGGATCAGAGCAGCCGCTCTCGGCAGCCGAGGTTCTGCGCAGAGCGCAGGCGGCCGAGGTGGACGCCGCGCGAGGGAAGCAGCAGCCGGTGGTGTATCGAAAGATTCAGGTGAAGCAGCGCTCGGGCAAGAAGGTGACGGACGCCACGCTGGAATCCTGGAGCGACCTGGAGCAGCAGCGCCAAAAGCAGACCGGGGACCAGGAGGTATGGAAGCGGCTGGAATCGATTTTACGCAAGAACCACCTGGGAGACGGCGGCATCCTCTCCGCGGCGGACTACGGGGCCTGGCGAGAAGGCCTGCGCGAAAAACGGGAAGCGGTGGAGACGCGCCGGCTGGCGGACGGATCCGAGGTGCTGGCGATCAACACGGTAACGGGCACCGATCCCGCGCCGGATGTGATTCTGGAAGCCGCGCTGGTGGTACGCACGCGGGACTGGCATGCGGTGGAGCAGAATCTGCGCGTTCAGGGGACGGACGAGGTGAGCGAATTCGAGCTTTCCGAAGTGGGTTTCGCGGTCACGGCCCGCAATACGCTGCCGGACTCGATCTTCGGCGGGAGAAGCAAGCGGGATGCGCCCCGTCCGGTGACGCCACACCGGGCGCCCGTTACGCCGCGGCTCCCGGACCCTCCGGCGCCGGACCTGGATGAAAGCGAGATCCTGGCGCTGACCGCACTGCACCGGTCGCATGCATGCCTGGGCGAGCCGGTCGGGATTGTGCGAGAGAACCAGATGTTGGTGGCGCGCGGATTGGCGGAAACGCCGGCGCGCAAAGATGAGCTTGCCGAGGCGCTCCGCGATGTCCCATTCCTTCGGTTCGATGTTCAGACCGTGGAGGAAGTACTCCAGGCATCCGACGGCGTGGAGACTGAACCACCGGCAGGCACCGAGGCCCGGATGGAGCAGGCGCGCAGCAAGACGGCTCCGGCAGCCGGGAAACTGAAGGGCCTCAAGGCACAAGAGGTAACCGCGCTGGCGAATCGGGTGGTTGAGCTGTCGGATACGGTGCTGGCCCATGCCTGGGCGCTGCGCCGTTTGGAAGAGGCCTGGCCAGCAGAACGGACCAGCCACCTGAGCGTGGCGGCACGGCTTTTGCTGGAGGGGCTGATTCGCGACCATGCGCGTGACGCGCATGACAACGTGAGCCAGTGCCGCGCGGCACTGGAACCCCTGTCGCTGCCGGCCGCCGCAGAACAGGCAAGCGATACGCCGGAAAGCACATCCTGGTCCGGTGAAGCGCCGGCCCTGTTCGAACAGGCGCGGGCCGCGCAAGAACTGACGCGATCCCTGTTCACCGGGTCCGACCTGGCGCCGGATACGGTGGAAGACGCGCTGACGCGGCTTGCCCATTCCTTGGATGAAGTAGAACTCCGGTCGCGCCGCCTGGAAGCGGGCGCGGCCCTCATCAGCCATCCGAGCCGCGATGCCGGCTCGCTAGAAGGGAAAAGGAGACCATGATGTCCTCCCGGTATTTTCTTAAGCTGACCGGCCTGGCAGTTTTGCTGCAGGCGGTAATCATTCCCGCCCTGGCGCAGAATGCGCAAATCGGCGGACGCGTAACCGATCC
>CAZMRK010000095.1:0-15609 GCA_964568355.1 uncultured Solibacteraceae bacterium
CAGCGCATTCTGATTCAGGAGATTGTGCCAGGCAAGACACAATTGGGTGCGGAGATCCCCTGGGAAGTGGTGGGAGTCGTGGCCGATGAAAAGGTCAACGGCCTGGCCGACAAAAGCGACAACCCCGGAGTCTATGTATCCAATGAGCAGAGTCCGGTGTACTACCAGGGGCTGGTGATCCGCGCGGCACTCGATCCTTCCCGCCTGGTACAGGCCGTCCGGCGCGCTGTGCGGAAGGTCGATAAAGACCAGCCGCTGACGGATGTGAAGACGCTGGAGCAGATCAAGTCCGAGTCGATGGCCACCAGTGAACTGGAGTCCTGGTTGCTGGCGGCGTTCGCGGGAGTCGCGATGCTGCTTTCGGCGGTGGGCATCTATGGCGTGATCTCCTACTCGGTGGCGCAGCGCACCCATGAGCTTGGAATCCGCGCGGCGCTGGGAGCGAGCACCTCCAGTTTGTTGAGGCTGGTCTTCCGTGGCGGGTTGCTGATGACCGGCATCGGGCTAGCGCTGGGCCTCGCCGGCACGCTGGGATTGACCCGGTGGATGGCCTCGCTGCTGTTCGGCGTCGGCGCTCAGGATCCCATGACCATCATGGCAGTGGGCGGAGTCTTGGGCTGTGTTGCGCTGCTGGCCTGCTCGATCCCCGCTTATCGGGCTGCGAAGGTGGATCCGATGGTGGCGCTGCGCTATGAGTAGAGGCTATTTGCCCAGAAGCTGCCGCGCCAACTGAAGCTTCTGCCGGGCCTCCGCATTGTCCGGCTGCAGGCGGAGGACTTCCTGAAATTCGTGGACGGCTTCCGCGAGCCGCCCGGCATCGGCCAACGCGGAGCCCCAGGCCAGGCGAGCCGCGGGCCAATCCGGACGGTGTTCGACGATAGCGGCAAATTCGGTGAGCGCTTCCGCATCCCGTCCCAGCGCCTGCAGGACTTGCGCCCGGTTGAAGCGCGCCTCCGTGAAGTTGGCGTCGAGAGCGAGCGCACGCTCCAGGTGGGATAGCCCTGAAGCCAAATCGCCTTGCATGGCCACCACCCGGCCGAGGTTGTTTTCGGCTTCGGCAAGCCGTGGATCGATGGCCAGCGCCTGCTCCAGTGCGGCCTGCGCCTCGACCAATTTCTTTTGGCCGGTGAGCAGATTGCCCAGGCTATTGAGCGCTTCGGGGCGCGAGACGATGCTCTGTTCCGCCACCCGGGAGGCGCGGATGGCTTCGTCCGCGTTGCGCGACAGACGGGCGATGCCGAGGGCCGCGGCAGGCAAGTCGGGGCTATCCGCGAGCGCGCGGCGATACTCTTCCAGGGCGGCCTGATCGCGCCCGAGCTTTTCCAGATTCTTGGCGCATTCTGCCCGTGCGGAGGCGAGCGCGGGACGGGAGGTAAGCACCGTACGGCACTCCGCCAAGGCCGCCGCCGGCTGGTTCTGCCCGGCCAAAGCACGGGCAAGGCCAAGGCGAGCTTCTACTGGAACGCTGGCTGACTGTTTCATGCCCTCGCGCAGCAGGCGGATGCCGAGGGGCACGTCGGCGCCATCGGTGACCAGGGCCAGACCCAAATAGAGCGACCGATCCGCGGCCGTCAGATCGTACGACTGGTAAAAGCGGATGCCACCGCGGTAGACCTCGCGTTTTTCTTCCAGTGGAGCGACCAGGTCGCCGGGGGGTGGCCTGCGCAGGATGCGGTGCTCCGTCAGCACCACGTGCACGGCATCCTGGGACCGGCGCTTGGGCATGTGACAGGAGAAGCAATCGGCGCGCTGTGGCTCCGGATGGGCGGTGTGGCACTGGAGACAGGCCTTGGTGGAGACCGGCTGGGCCGCGTGCGGATCGTGGCAGGTGGTGCAGGTGAGCTTGCCGGCACTGCGGCGGAAACAGGCGGATTGTAGAAGTCGATAGCCGGCGCTGTTGACCTCGAACTTATCCTCGTGGGCGCTGCCATCGGCGTGATCGAACTGGAGCAGATGGGCTGTCAGGGGCTCGCCGGGGCGGTAGGAGAAGGCATCTTTACCGAACCTCCGCAGGGCGTGGGGCAGGGGACTGCTGGTGGTCTGAAGGTGGCACTGGAGGCACACATCCATGGCCAGGCCGGGCGCCAGCCGCTTGGGATTCACGATGGCGGCGCGTACGGCGGCCGGCGCTGCTCCACTGCCGGCCAGGCGAACGTGATCCGCTCCGGAGCCGTGACAGCGCTGGCAATCGATTCCGGAGGGGAGTGCTGGCGGCCAGACGGCGCGCGCGGCGAAGTCCGGCCGCACTCCAGCCGGATAGCCGTTGTGGCAGAACATGCAGCCCGCATCGATGGGGCGCGTGAAGCCGAGATTGGCGGCGTGGTCATAGCCGGGGCTCATCGCCCAACGCTTCTCCTGGCTATACCAACTGAGGGGCAGCTCCACCAGTTCGCCCGCGGGCGAGAGGTGCAGATAGGTGCGGGCGTGGCGGCCCGAGCCGATGATGTGGGTGGCTTCGAGTTCGAAGGCGCGCACCTTTCGGCCAGAGGCATCCTTCTCGAAGCGTTCCTGAAAAATGCGCCCCTCGCGCAGAGTGACCCGGTAGAACTGCTTCGCTTTTTCGTGGAAGAAGCCGGTATCGGGGAAGGTCTCGATGCGGGGCAGTTCATTCACGCGGGCGAACGTCTGCGCCATGGAGATGTGGCGGTAGCGGGAGGCGATGGAGACGTGGCAGGGCTGGCAGGCGGAGGGGGAAACATAGGCGCCGGTCTGCGCGGCCGGCGCCCAAAGAGGCAACAGGAGAATGCCGAAGGCCGCCGCCCGGGAACTAAATGGCGGTCCTGGACGACGACCTTTCAGGCGTGAAAGCAAGCCGGGTCTCACCCCCTCAGAATCGCACGGCCAACTGCATCTGGATCAACCGCGGCGAGGTCGCGGTGGCCGTGATTCTGCCGAAATCGGCGGAGGTGAAGTCGCGCTGTGGATGAGCGAAATCCGGGTGATTGAGGAAGTTTTTGAAGATGGCCTGGTACTCCAGATGGCATCGTTCGGTGGCCAATGGAAATTGACGGCGAACGGAAAAATCCCACTGGTTGAGGCCGTCGGTTCGCACATCGGGCAAGACTCTTCCCAGGTTCCCCAAGGTGAAAGGAGCAGGGTTGGTGAACTGGGATGTATCGAACCACCGGTTCAGGCGGTCCTCGGCGCGCCCGCTGAGGGCGGCGCTTTTGCCGGTGCTGTTGGGCCGCTGCGTGCCGGCGCCGAAGGCATGATAGGCGGTTCCGCCGACCACCTGGATGGGAATGCCTGCCGAAAAGGTGTGGATGGAAGCCAGTTGCCAGCCACCGGCGATCTGGCTGCCGATGCCGTGGGCCAACCAATGCTTGTTCTTGCCGAAGGGCAGTTCGTAGGTGTAGGAGATGACCAGCCGGCGAGGCACATCTTCTTCGTTGAGGGACCATTCGCGGTGCGTGTCATAGTACGTGCGGTCGCGAGCGGGGCCGGAGCCCAGCCAGGTGGGAATGCCGGAGAAATTGTCCATCAGCTTGGAGGCGGTGAACGAGCCCACCAGGGTGAGGCCCTGGGAGAAGCGCTTTTCGACCTTCAGAGTCATTCCGTGATACTCCGAATTGGCGCCGTTGCGGTCGTAGGCCGTGACGGTGGTGAACTCGGGGAATGGGCGGAGAATCTGTCCCAGTTGCACGGTTGGCTGCGCCAGGATGGAACTCGACGGGATACCGGGCAAGCCGCGGAACGGATTCGGCACAAGCTGATTGAGCTGGCTCCCCAGTTGCACGTAGTTGGGAGCCAGTTCGTTGATGTTGATGGGCGGGCGGTTCAACTGGCGTCCTAGGGTCCCGGTGTAGCCGATTTCGGCCAGGACACGGCCGGGGAGTTCGCGCTGGATGTTCAGATTCCACTGGAAGAGATACGGCACTTTCGAGCTATTGCTGCCCAGAATCACGTAGGCGGTCTGGCCCACGTTCGTGAGATAGCCGAGAGAACCCTGGCTGGGATAGATCAAACCGTTGGGAAATGGATTGGACAGCACGTTGAAGGGATGTGCGCCGTCGAGAGAAGTGACCATCTGGTTGGAAACCGAGAAACTGTCGCTGGGGGCGACGCTGGCTTCGCCTAACTGCGAGTGATAGAGCATGGCAAATCCGCCGCGGATGACCGTGCGCGAAATCGCCTGGTAAGCGAAGCCGATGCGCGGGGCGAAATTCTTCCACTGGGTGGTCATGGTGTTGTTCACGCCCTGCAGCACTCCCTGGTTGGGGAATTCCTCACCGCCCAGAATGGTCGGGCTCATTTGCGCCGGCAGCAGGCCGCGGTCGATCTGGTCGTTGAGAGGATTGACCACTTTGGGGTTGAAGAAGGAAAGCGCGTTGTGCCGGTCCCAGAGTGGGACAAAGACGTCGTAGCGCAAGCCCAGGTTCAGAGTCAGTTTGGGAGAGACCTTGAAATCGTCCTGAACGAAGCCGGCGAAGTAGTCGCTCACCGTGTCGGTAATGTTCTGTTTGGAGATACTTCCCGAACTGGCATATCCGAGGAGGAACGAGGCGATGGCGTTCCCGCTGTTGTTGGGATCGGAGACCGTATTGATCCGACGAGTCATGGTGTCGGCGAAGGAGAAGCTCCCCGTTCGGTCGGAGCCGTTGATGCGCACGTAGCGCTGCCGCCGCCAATCAAATCCGAACTTCAGAATATGGCGGCCGACCACCTGGGACCAGGTTACCTGACCCACCAGGCTATTGGGCGTATACCACTGGTTGTTGCCGATGCCTAGGGACTGGTAGCCACCCGAAAAGGTGATGGTCGGAAAACCTTGCAGATCAGAGTACGAGCTGATGTAGCTGGGGAAGCCTGCCTGGGTCGGATCGAAGGGATTCTTGCAGGAGTCAAACAGCGGCTGGCAGGCGAACTCATTGGTGGAAGACGACGCGTAGCGCTGATACCCCACGCGAACGTCGAGAATCGATTTGGGATTGACCGTCCAGGTGTAGCCGACCATGCCCTGGTAGCTTTTGCGGTGCAACGGGATCAGGCCGCTGTCCGCGGGATTGGGATTGGAATCGCTCGACCCCGGCAGCGTTCCGACGCCATCGGTTCCGATCGTCCAGGAGGAATAGCGGCCCACCAGGTGCTGGTTGTCGGTGATGTTATGGTCTACCTTGAGATCCCATTGGTTCTCGCGATCGGTGGCGGGATTGGCATAGGTATTGTTGCCCAGGGCGGTGAACGGATCGCCAGCGGAACGGCGCTCTTTGGGGAGGAAGGTGAGAATCTTGAGGGCGGTGGGATCCATGCGGGCCGTGGGGATGCGATTGCCGGCAAATGGCTGGCGCGCCTGACCGGAATCCGCGGTGAGCGGATCATAGATGGTAATCAGGTTGCCGGCAGTGTTGCGCAGATTGGAGAAGTCGCCGCCGACCATCTCCAGCGTGGGCAGACTGCTGCGTGTCGGCTGCCCTTGCGAGACCTGGCGGAAACCCTGGTAATCGAAAAAAGCGAAGGTGCGATTCTTCCAGATGGGTGCGCCGAGCGAGCCACCGAAGATGTTTTCGCGCAGTTTGGCCTTCCCCAGGCCGGTGGTGTTGCTGAAGAACGGATTGGCATTGAGCTTGTCATTGCGAAAAAACTCGAAGGCGCCGCCGTGGAATTCGTTCGTGCCGGATCTGAGTGTCAGGACGGCTACGCCGCCGCCCGATTTGCCGTATTCCGCCGAGAAGGTGTTATTCAAAATCTTCACCTCCTCGGTGGCCTCGGCGGTGGGGTAGATGGCGGGCCCATCCGTGCCGGCTCCGGAGTTGCCGCCTTCCGGCACATTGACGGAGAGGCCGTCCACGATGACCTCGTTGGTGACTCCACGCGACCCATTGACGGAGAAGTTGGAGATGTTGTAGACCGAGGGGCGCGTGGTCGCGTCGGTGACGCTCACCGGCCCGAATGTCGATTGGGGAATGACGCCGGGAGCCAATTGCACCAGCGATAGCGGAATGCGGTTGAGAAGCGGCACGCTATCGATCAAGTTCTTGGCGATATACTGGCCCGGCGTCGCGTTGGAGGTTTCGAGCAGCGCCGCATCCGCCACTACCTCCACGGCCTGGGTCACTTCGCCGACCTCCATCTGCACATTTACCTGGGCGCGCTGGTCCACCACGATCTGGATTCCTTCACGAACCATTTTGCGGAAACCCTGGGCTTCGACCTCCAGACGGTACTCGCCGAATCGCACCAGGCGAGGGAAATCATAGGCTCCGGACTGATCCGTGACGAACTTGGTTTCCGTATTGGTTGCCACATGGATAGCGCGCACGGTAGCGTGGGGCACTCCCGCGCCGGAGGGATCAAGCACCATACCGTAGATGGAAGCGCGAATAGTCTGGGCCTCCGCGGAGACCACGGCTACCAGTGCCAGACAGACGAATAGTATCTTGTTTTGCATAGTTGTATTTCGCGTTGCTATAGGGTTGTTGCCAGTTTGTAAACGTCTTGTGGTGCCGTTGGCGTCAGGAGCCGGACGACACCTGAAAGTGGACGGTTCGAGCTTCAATCGAAGCTGTTAGAAACTTCGCATCCGGATATTTGAGATCGGCCGGCGTAGGAGGAACGAAGGTGCTGGCCTTCCCCTCGATGGTCAAAGAGCCCGAAGCATGGATGGTGACGAACGTGAACAGCGGATCGCGGTACCGGGCCAGCTTTCCGAACTCCTTGCCAACCCAGTAATAGGAGGCACTGTTGACCAGGAAATAGTTCACTCCTCCCGATTCGGAGTGATGGTCGACATGGTGGTGTCCGCTAAAACAGGCGATGACTTTTTGCCAGCCTGCCTCCCGGTTGGCCTGACTTAAGACCTGGCGCACGTTGGCGCGGGTCCGCTCTGCCCCCTGCTTCCAATAGGCATTGATGCAAGGATGCGTAAAGACTACCGTGGGCAGCCGCGTGGTTCGCAGATCATGCTGGAGCCAGTCCATCTGCTCCGGGTCGACCAGGTTGATCTCACTTTCCGAATGACGGAAATAGTTTCCCTCGACATAGTTCACGATCTTGCCGTTTTCGGCCAGGTTCATGCAGTCCACGACGACGAAGTGAATGCCGTTGCGGTCAAAGGCATAGTAGTTCTTCGGCATGCGCAGGAGATCGACCATGCGCTCCTTGGGGCTGTGATCCATCTCATGGTTGCCGAGCACGCTGTACTTCGTGGCGCGGAAATCATGCCATGTTTTCAGGAAGCGCTTCTGGTCGTCGGTAAGCTGGGCGGAATAGCCGTCGCAGAAATCGCCCAACTGAATGATGAAATCGGGAGAGCGGTGCCCGACTGCCTCCAGAAACTGGTGCAGGCGGTCCTCGGCTCCGGGCATGCGGTTATGATGCAGGTCCGCCATCAGGCCGAAGCGGACGGAGGAAGGCCGCGGGGCTGCTTGCATGGATTGTCCCAGCAATCCGAGACCGCCGGCGCAAAAGGCCCGCCGGTCCAGGGCCGTGTTCCACAATGACATTTGCTTCATTTCTTTTCCCTCTGATCAAGTGCGTGCCCGACAGAGTTGGAGGATGCCATCGGCCTCGATCCCACGGGCGGAGGCGCCATGGCCCCAGGAGCGATGCTGCTCAAGGAATTACTCAGTTCGGAAAGCTGGCGGAGTGCTTCGGAGGCGGGAATCGGCGTGCGCGTGCTGATCTGCGTGGTGAAGAGCAGGTTGAAGGCGGCATCGAGATCCCGCAGCCGCCGGGCGTAAAGGTGTCCGCCGGTGCGCCACGTCTGGCCCGCGTCACCCGGCTGCGGACGGTCTGCGAGATCGTTCAGGCGGCAGGTGTTCAGCACGGGCAGCAGGTTGCTTCGGAGTTTGATCGATTCCCGCTGGATGGCAGCCAGGTAATCGGCTGCGACGCCATCGAGCAGGGACCTGGCCGGCACGGGCACGCGGAGATAACTGCTATCCGGATAGCGATCGGCCAGGCGCTCCAGAGCGAGCGCCGGCACCATGGCAGCGCTGAGGCTGCGATGGACGCGGTCGACGTATTGATTGGCGGCTTCCCAGGAGCCCAGGCACTTGAGCAGTTCCGCTGCCATCGCGCCATTGGTCCGATGCAGCCTCTGCGGATTGGAAACGACGGCGCGGGTGTAGTCACCGAAGGACGAGGGCGCGTTGTCCGGGGTCCAGACTTCCGCCGTGACCTGCGGGATGGCGGCTGTGGCTGCCAGAATGTCGCGCCGCCGCGCCTCGCTATCCACCAGGAGACGTAAGCGCAGGCTATTGCCCGAGCGCTGGATCTCCGGAGTGAGGTCGAGATCGGCGTGCATCTGGTGCAGCAGGAATCGCAGGCGCGCTTCGGCGGCCTCCAGTTCGTCTTCGCTCCATCCTCGCGGGCTGACCGCCGCGGGAGTGGTCACGGTACGGCGGGCCAGGCGGGGTGCGGCCGCGGCGAAGGGCGTTTCACTATAGCGAACGATGTCGTACGCAATTTCGCCGAGCCGGAACTCGCGATCTCCCTCGGGGGACGCGACGCGAATGGATTGTTCGATGGTGTGAAGAGTGCCCGCCGCGAGGGTGAGTGAAACGTCCGTAATGATTTCCGCCTGGCTTTCTTTCGTGTGTGCACCGGGAGCAAACCGGATGAAGACCAGATCGCGGTCCCGATGTAGCTCAGCTACCGTGGCGCGGGCCCGCTCCTGCCATTGCAGAAGGGCCGTGGGCGAGAGCGGGCGATGGATGTCCCAATCATTAGCCGAATAGATTTTCAAAAACCCCGCCTTCAACTGCTCGTCCCCGGTCCAGGAGCTTTGCAGATCGGCGCCGTGCACGCTGCGCCAGAGTTCCCACTGTGCCTGGCGGCCCCGGCTGGTCAAGCGCAGGCGCTGGTGGACGACGGGATTCGGCAACCGGCTGAAGCTTTGGGCTTCGCGCTGGTCGGCGCGGCTCAATAATTCCATGGCCCGCGCGGCCGGCAGCGCCTGATCGAAAAACAGACCGTCCAGCAGGCAGAAGACCAGCACCATGCTGGTGACGAAGCGCACTTGCGCGACCGGAGTGAGGATTCCGGCGAGGCGGCGGAAGTGCGAGGTGTGCGTGGATGAGTCGTTGGTCTGTTGACGCACACGCTTCCCGAATTCCACCAGCCGGCGCTCGAAGCCGTTCCAATGGTTGGGAGGTGTACCTAGTTCGGCTATGGCCGCATCGCAATGTTCTACGAAGCGCAGCACCGTATTCTGGATATGTTCGGAATGGCACCGGCAGGCCCAGCAGGCTTCGAGGTGCTTTCTGGCGCGCATTGCCGCGCGTCGCGATAGTTCGCCATCATGCAGCAGGATCAGGTCCTGGTCGCTCAGATGGTCCAACTCATTTCGATGGCGAAACATGCAGCTCCCGATGCAGCCGCGCAACGGCGCGGCCGATGTTGTCCACTACGGTGGTTTCTCCGATGCCCAGAACGGCGGCAATCTCGCGATAACGGAATCCTTCCTTGCGCAGAAAGAGGCAATGCCGCTGCAGATCCGGGAGCGCGGCCACAGTTCGGGCGAGCGTGGCGTGCTGCTCTTTGCGGAGCAGTACGGATTCCGGGGTCGGAACAGCAGGGGAGAGCAGGCCCTCGACGCTCCGCGCGACGGTCAGTTCGGAAAGGGAACTGGATTCACGCGCGGCGCGTCTTCGGTCGATGGCCAGGTTGTGTCCCACGCTAAACAGCCATGCGCGCAGGTTGTCAATCGATTTCGAATCGAGCAACTCGCGGTAAAGCTTCAAGAAGACCTCCTGGACGATCTCCTCGCCTTCTCCGGGGTTCCAGGTGAGCAAAAGGATGTAGCGGAACAGGGGCTCCCGAAACTGCTGGAACAGGTTGGTGACCAGGTCTTCGGTGGAAGCGGCAGCCGTCTTCGCCCGGACCGCGAGGCCGAGCGTCGCATTGGCTCTGAGTGCTTGTTCCGAAGAGTGACTCACGAAGGAGGAAGACGAATAGGATCGCCGTTTCCTCGGTAACAAATCAAATAAAAACGGGAGATGGGCGAAAATTAACTGTTCTGTGATGGATCTGTGACCGGATGAGTCAACGGAGCAGCACGAGCGCCACTCCATCCCAGGCGGTTTTGCCCGTGCCTTCCGGCGCTGCGCCGGCCAGAGGCATGATGCCGGTCAGCTCGCCATCCAGATGAAACTTGGCTTGCAGGTATTCTTCGATTGCCGCCGCGCGCTGGCGCGCCCGCAGGTAGCGCTCATGGGGGCGCCTCGGGTGGAATAGCCTTCGATCATGATCGGACGGTTGGGCAGGTCCCGTACGAACTGGCTCATCGAGGCATCTACGGCGGCGCGGCCCTGCGGCGAAAGCTGTTCGGCGCCGTTCGCTCCCGGGACGAAAGTGGGAAGAGGAGGTATCCGATGTAACGGTTGTAAATGGGCGCAAGGCCGGCGAGCGTTCGGTTTACCACGCCGCCGGCGGGAATTCAGGCTTTTAGAAGACGGACGAGGCGGAGGAGTTCTTCGTCGGTCGAATCGTTCGGAACCGAGCAGCCGGGCGTTAGCAGGAACTTCTTTCCCGCGGCCTGCGTGGCGGCTTTGGTTTGGGCCTCCAGTTCCGGCGTCTGCAACTGGCGATAGTTGCGCTCGTCCAGGCCGCCCAGGATCAGGCCACTGTAGTGGCTGCGAACCTCGGTGATCCCCACTCCGGTTCCATGCGCAGAGTAGTTGATCGCGGCGGCCGGCCACCCTTGATAGAAGAGATCGAGATATACATGATCGCCATGCAGGTGCAGGACATTCAGAGGAGCAGAGGAGACTGCCTGGAAGATCATACGGTCGAACGGCTCGCCGAATTTGGCATACTCCTGGCGGGTCTGGTAGCCCTGGTTGGCGTTCGTAATGGAAACGAAGACACCGGCTGCTCCGACAGCCACGGCTTTGCGGGCATGGCTGGCCTGTGACCTGGCAATGACCTCCAGCGCGTCGAGCAAGGCCTGCGGTTTTTCCTGCTTGAGACGCTGGACCTCGCTTTCCGAAGAGAGCTTCGCCGCCACCTGCCAGGGATTGAACAATGTTTCGACGAAATCGGCCTGGCTGTGCAGGCCTTCATGAATCAATCGCAGCGCGCGAATCTGCTCGGGGAACGGGTCAGGGTTGAACTTCAGCTCCCACCATTTGCCCGCCGGCTTGGGATAGGGATAGTCGCTCATGACCTTGACCAGGTCCGTGCGGAATTTGCGATGGAACTCCAAGGTGGCCTGAGCATGACGGTCACCGGGGAACTTTTCGAGGCCAAAATGGTGCCAGAAGCTAAAGGGAACGCGATCCACGTCCTGGCCCCGCAAGGCGCGGCGAACGCGCTCCCTGGGGGTAAGAGATGCCGCGGTCAGCGGTGTGGCCGCGGCAGCAAGCAAGAAAGCGCGACGGGAGAGCATTTCAGTAAGTCGGGCCGGCTTCGGTCAGCGTGGGCTGGCGAATCTCCAGGCAGCCCTTGCCGGTAGGCAGGACTTTGCCGGGGTTCAGGCGATTGTCAGGATCGAAGAGGAGTTTGAAACCGCGCATCATGTCCAGCGTATCTGCATTGAAGAGCTTGTCCATCAGGTTGTTTTTTTCCATGCCGACGCCGTGTTCGCCGGTAATCGATCCGCCTACCGAGACACAGTAGGTCAGGATCTCCATGCCGGCGGCACGAGCCTTCTCCAGTTCTCCCGGCACGCGGCCGTTGAACAGGATGATCGGGTGCATGTTGCCGTCGCCGGCATGAAAGATGTTACTGATTGTCAGGCCGTACCTTTTGCCAACCTCGGAGATCCGGCGCAGGGTAGCGGCGATTTGCGTACGGGGCACGACACCGTCGTGCACGTAATAAGTGGGGCTCACGCGGCCGACGGCGCCGAAGGCATTCTTGCGGCCCTTCCAGAGCAGGTCGCGCTCTTCGGCGGACTTGGCCACCCGAACCTCGCGCGCACGGCAGGCGAGGCACACCTCGCGGATATGCTCCACCTGCTCCTCGACCATCTCGCGGATTCCTTCCAATTCGATCAGCAGGACGGCAGCAGCATCCATGGGGAAGCCGGCGTGGGTCGCCTCTTCGACCATGCGGAGCATGACGCCATCCAACATTTCCACGGCCACCGGAGTGATGGCGCGGGCCGTAATCTCGGTTACGGTGCGGCCGCAGTCCTCGTCGGAATTGTAGATCGCCAGAATGGTCTTGACCAGTTCCGGCCGGCGCATCAGACGAACCACGACCTTGGTGATGAGCGCCATAGTGCCTTCCGAGCCCGTGAGCAGACCGGTGAGGTCGTAGCCGGGCGAATCCGCCTCCTTGCCACCGGTTTGGATCACGGTGCCATCCGGCAGCACGCACTCCAGACCAAGCACGTGGTTGGTGGTGACTCCATATGCCAGGGTGTGAGGGCCACCGGCGTTCTCGGCTACGTTTCCGCCCATGGTGCAAGCGCGCTGGCTGGAGGGATCGGGCGCGTAGAAATAGCCCTGATCTTGTACGGCCAGTGTGATATCCAGGTTGACCACGCCGGGCTGGACGACGGCGCACTCGTTCTCCAGGTCGATTTCGAGAATGCGATTCATGCGGGCAAATCCGACCATGATGCCGCCTTCCCGCGGGATGGCTCCGCCGCTCAATCCCGTACCGGCTCCGCGGCCGACGACGGGCACGCCGAAAGCCTGGGCAATCTTCATGATGGCGACGACGTCTTCAGTGGAGCGCGGAAACACCACGATGTCCGGTTTCGCCTTGTCCACTCCTCCGTCGTACTCGTAGAGGGAGAGATCCTGGGGACGGTCCAGGTAGCCGCGCGGACCGAACAGTTCCACCAGTTTCTTCTTTGCCGCTTCGGGGAGCATCCCTATAGTGTAGCTTCCGCGGCTCGCGCGGAAAATGCTCGCTCAGAGGAGCGATTTGACGTAGCTGACCATGCGGTCGTCGGTCCAGTTTTCAGGGCCGATGATCTTCTGCACGACCTTGCCTTTATCGTTGATGATGTAGGTTTCCGGAAATTTGAAGGTGCCGTAGTCGGCGTTGATCTTGTTCTGCGGATCGCGGGCTGTTTGGAAGGAAAGACCAGTGTGCCGCAGAAACTCGCGGTAAGCTTTTTCGTCCTTGTCGACGCTGACGCCCAGAACGACAACGCCTGAACCCGCGAACGTGCGATGGAACTGGTCGAGGGAAGGCGTCTCCTGGACGCAGGGAGGACACCAGGTTGCCCAGAAGTTCAGCACCAGCAAGCGACCTCCGAAGTTAGTGGGAGAGATCGTGCGCCCATTTTCTGTGGTGACTGTGAAGTCGGGAGCCGAATCTCCGACAACGACGATATGCTCGTGGATCGAGGCGTACAGGACGTACACGAATACACCCATGAGGATACCGATCAGCACCCTCAGGACCCGGTCAACTTTGCCGCTGGCCATCATAGATCAACTATAATTATAGTGTATCCCGCAGGAAGGACTGCGGAATCCGGCAATCATTCCCCATGCTGATCACCCGAAAAGTGGAATTCTCGGCTTCCCACGTCTGCCGCAACCCCGAACTCTCCGCCGGCGAGAACGAGCGTCTGTTCGGCCCGGCAGCGAATCCGCATGGGCATGGGCACAACTACACCTTGGAAGTCACCGTGGAAGGCGACCCCGACCCGGTTACGGGAATGGTGCTGGACCTGAAACGCCTGAAAGAAATCCTGAACCACGAGGTGGTGGAACCGTATGACCATCGTTTCCTGAATTACGAGGTTCCGCCCTTTGACCGGGTGATTCCCACGGCAGAGCATATCGCCATGGACATCTGGAAACGTCTGGAGCCCCATCTGGACAACTCGCGGCATCGACTGCATGCCGTACGGCTCTATGAAACGCCAGACCTCTTTGTGGAGTATTTCGGGGGGCGGGAGTGATTCGGCTCACGCGGAGGTATCGATTCGCCGCTTCGCACCGGCTGCACTCGCCGCAGTTGAGCGCCGAGGAAAATCGGGAGCTGTACGGAAAGTGCAATCATCCTTTCGGACACGGCCACAATTATGAGGTGGAGGTCAGTGTTCGCGGCCCGGTGGACGAGCGTTCCGGTCGCGTGGCCGATATTCGCAGCCTGGACCGTCTGGTACAGGCGCAGGTGGTGGCGGCTTTCGACCATCGTAATCTGAATGCGGAGATCGCCGCTTTCGAGAGCCTCGTTCCCACCTCGGAAAACCTGGGCGTGGAAGTATGCCGCAGGCTCAAGCAGAACTGGCGGGCGGCCTTTCCGGGCGAGTGGCCGCGGCTGGAAAAAATCAGGATCGCCGAAACCGAACGAAACATCTTTGAAGTGTCGGGACATGAAATCGAATAAAGTAGCCACGGTGAAGGTGTTTTCCCCCAAAACCAGGGAACCTATTGCTCCTTTAGTGCAGGAAATGCTCTCCCGCCTGGGGGAAGATCCTGCCCGGGACGGGCTGGCGCGCACTCCGGAGCGGGTGGAAAAGGCGCTGCGCTATCTCACCAGCGGATATGAGACCGACGTCCGCAAAGTGGTGAACGGCGCTTTATTCGAGGTGAAGTACGACGAGATGGTAGTGATGAAGGACATCGAGTTCTTCAGTCTCTGTGAACATCACATGCTGCCGTTCTTCGGCAAGGTCCATGTGGCGTATATTCCGCGCCACAAAGTGATCGGGTTGAGCAAAATCCCGCGCATCGTCGATGTATTCGCCCGGCGCCTTCAAATTCAGGAGCGCATGACTCAGGAGATCGCGCAGACCGTGCAGGAGATGATCGATCCGGTGGGCGTCGGAGTTATCTGCGAAGCGCGACACTTCTGCATGATGATGCGCGGTGTGGAAAAGCAGCACTCCGGCGCGATGACCAGCGCCATGCTGGGAGCGTTCCGCCAGCGAAAAGAAACTCGTGACGAGTTTCTCTCGCTGGTGAAGCACGACTTGCGCTGATCTGGAATGGACCGCTTGGGTGCTGGGTCAATCGCGGGGCTGAAGCCCCGCGGCAGACTGAAAATCCGCCCCACAGGACTTCTTCTGCGAACTGGCGACTCAGGACACCAGCGAGCGTATTTCTGAGGCGCGCTAGTACGCCCAGCGACCCCGATGCCAGGAGTAATGCCCCCGATGCCATACCCAACGTCCTGGTACCCAGTGGGCGGAAGGACGAGGCGGACGTAACCACGCATCATCGCACCAGACGTAGCCCGGGCCTGGCGCGTAGCCCCGTGCAACCCGTGGCGGAGGGGGTGGCGGGACCCGCACTGCCACGTAACCACCCGACCCACACGCGCCCAGAAATAAAGCACTTCCCATTAACGACAGAAGCAACAACCGGCGGCACATTTCCTCACCTCCACTACTTGGAACGTGTGTCTCCGGAGACCCGTTCCGCATTCTGAAGAGGGATTAATCGACAGGTCTGTTCGAAAGCGCACGCCATGTGGGCCTGTTGCGAAGTTTGGTACCCCGGGTCTGTCATTTGATCTTGACTTTTTCCGGCGGGGATCGGTATTGTCAGATAAATCACAAAGAGGCGACTCGGGGGATGGTTAGTCGAGATTGAGATTGTCTGTATACCGCCGAGCTTCGCTTGAAGGGGAGTTAAATAACGTGAAAAGGGTCTTACGTGCAGGCCTATGGCTTGTGTTTTGTTCGGGGTTGATCCTCGCCCAGACTACGTCTACCACGATTCTCGGAACAGTCGTTGATCCCAGTGGAGCCGT
>CAZMRK010000096.1:0-3626 GCA_964568355.1 uncultured Solibacteraceae bacterium
ATTTCGGCCGAACGCATCACCGCCTCGTTACGCAAGCTGGAGGGCTTCGGCACCCGCCACGCGGAATCGCCGGACGACCACCCCACCCGCGGGATTGGCGCCGCTCGGCGCTGGATTTTCGACCAGTTCCGCACTGCCAGCCCGCGTCTGGAGGTCAGTTACGACAGCTTCGATCAGTTCAAGACGGGTTTGCTCACCCGAGATACTCAGCTTCATAACGTGGTAGCCGTTCTCCCCGGCACCATCAACAAAGATCGCTACATCCTGGTCACGGCGCATTACGACTCCATGGCCCTGGTGCGCAAGGCGGGCGCAGCGCCGGACGACGACAGCGCCACCGATTGGGAAGCCACCGCCGCTACACCGCTCGCCCCCGGCGTGAATGACGATGGCAGCGGAACCGCCGCTGTACTGGAGCTGGCGCGCGTTCTCAGCCGCCACGAATTCGAGAAGACCCTGGTCTTCATCGCTTTCACCGCCGAGGAACAGGGTCTCCTGGGAAGCAAGCATTACGCCGCGCAAGCCAAACAACGCGGCCTGTCCATTGAGGCGGTGCTCAACAACGATATGATCGGCAGCGATCTGGCCGGCAACGGGCGCCGGGCCGGTGTCTCGCTGCGAGTCTTCTCCGAAGGACCCGAGGACTCACCGTCGCGTTCGCTGGCCCGTTACGTCAAGCAGATTGCCGAGCGCTACGTCCCCTCCATGCGCGCCGATCTGATCTTCCGCCAGGACCGCTTCACCCGCGGCGGCGATCACATGCCCTTCAATACCGAAGGCTACCCGGCCGTGCGCCTCACGACGCCCGCCGAAAACTACGCTCACCAGCACAGCCCCACCGATACGTTCGCTTACGTCTCGGTGCCCTATCTCACCCGCGTCGTGCGTATGAACGCGGCCGTCGCTGCCAGCCTCGCGCTGGCGCCCAAAGGTCCGGACGTGATGCTCGGCTACGGTTCGCGCGCCGCGCCCAACCTCAGCCGCGGCAAGTCTCAGTACGATGCCGCGCTGCGCTGGAACCAGCCCGATCCCGAACCCGACCTCGCCGGATACGCCATCATGCTCCGCTCCACGCGATCCCCTCTCTGGGAGCGCGAGATCTACGTCGGCAACGTCCTCGAATACACCATCCCGAATCTCTCCGTGGACGAGGTCATCATCGGAGTCAAAGCCATCGACAAACAAGGCAACCAAAGCCCGGTTTCCGCCTACGTTGTCTCTCCCGGCCTCTTCTAACCGATTCCCTCCCCCGCGGCGCCCGATCTATGGGACTGCCTCGGTTTCCGTCGCTGCCATCCAGTACCCCTGCCGTGCATACGCCCGGGCGCCGGGCACATCCACATCCACCTGGATCTTGTGATATCCGCTCTCGGTGGAGCTGGGTGCGTAGCTCAGCACGTAACTGCTGCGCAGTTGCGTGCCCACGGCGGCAATACGGCTCTCCAACTCGCGCTGCCGCCGGAACGGCGCCTGCGTTCCACCCGTAACGGCCGCCAGCACCGAAAAAGGATCCGTGCCCTGTTGCGAGGCCCCGCTCGCGCGTGCGGCGCGGCCCAACCGTATCAGATCCGCTCCAGCTTGAAAGCCGCCCTTGCTGCTCGGCAAACCTTTCAGGGAAAACGTATCCGATACCCACGCCCTTCCCACCAGCGGCAGGGTCAACGCAAACACGGTTACATTGGCGCGCTCCACCTTTTCGCGTAGGGATTCGAGCGTCGTCTCACTCCCGCGATCCATCGGCTGGCCGATGAATAAGAGCACTTTGACACGGGAGGCAGGCCGCTTTTGCAGCAATGCAACGCTCTGAGCGCCCGCGTCGATCATCCGCACCTGCTGGCCGCGGGCGGAGACACTCCGCAGCGCCGCCCCCACATCGCCCTCATCAAAACCCTTAACGATTGTTACATCGTCGTCGTAGCGGAGCAGTGCGCACTCCCCTCCTTCTCCCGCCAGCAGCGCCTCGATGAGAGTTCCCACATGAGTGAGAAATGGTACGTACGATCGCACGTCCAGATTGCACTGCATCGCTACCGCAACCGATACCGGGTTCAGCTCGGTATCCATCTGTACATTTTGCTCGCGCCCGTTATCCCGCACGTGAAATGCGCTCCTGGCGAGTCCGGAAATCAACTCTCCATCGCGTGAAAACACCAGGGTAGGCGCCCGCACCAGACGTACCGGCACGCGGATCGTAGGACTGGGAGACTGCGCGCAAGCTATCGCGGCCCCCAACGCGAACAGACGCGCGAAACTGACTCCCATTCGTCCCTCGCATCCAAATCTTACCATCCCCCGATTCCTGAATTTGTAATTGACCCATGGCGCCCGGCGGTGTTACTATCCCCCAAAATCCCATCATTAGAGGGGAAGGGGTAAATGATGCGAAAAGTCTTTCTGGCGTGCCTCCTCACTTGGGCCGCCGCTCTTCCGGCAGCAGCCCAGGTGCTCTACGGCTCTCTGACCGGTACCGTGCATGATTCCGGGGGCGCCGTTGTCCCCAACGCTTCTCTGAAGCTTCAGAACGCTGGAACGGCGCAGGAGTTCGCTACCGTCACCAACGAAGTCGGGGGATACACATTCGGCAGCCTGCCGCCCGGCACTTATAATCTCTCGGTAAGTGCCCCTGGCTTCCGCGGGTTGACGCAGCGGGATATCGCCATCGCGGTCAATGTCG
Organism: uncultured Solibacteraceae bacterium; assembly: GCA_964568355.1. Lineage (GTDB taxonomy): Bacteria > Acidobacteriota > Terriglobia > Bryobacterales > Bryobacteraceae > JAJPJX01. The sequence goes on from CAZMRK010000096.1 coordinate 2,675, forward strand.
TCCGCCGCGAGGACGTCTCGCTCGAAGTAGGCCAGGTCAATGAAACCGTAACCGTCGAGGCCGGCGCGGTCAGCCTTCAGGCCGACAAGGCCGACCTCCACACCGAGTTGGGCTCGCGCGACTTGGTCAATATGCCCTTGCCGCACTACCGGAATTACCAGAGCCTCATCAACCTGGTTCCCGGCGCAACCCCCGGCCAGTATCAAAATTCCATCCAGGCCGCCCCCGCCCGGGCGCTCTCCACCAACGTCAACGGTGTGAATCGCAACAACAACGCCACCCGCATCGATGGAGCACTAAGCGTATTTCTCTGGCTGCCGCACCACACCGCCTACATCCCACCTGCCGAGACTATCGAGACGGTAAACGTTGCCACCAACAATTTCGATGCCGAACAGGGTCTCGCCGGCGGCGCCGCTATTACCGTCATCACCAAGTCCGGCACCAACAACTTCCATGGATCGGCGTGGGCCTTGCACGACAACGGCGTGCTGCAGGCCAAAAACTTCTTCAATACCGCCGCTAAACCCAAAAACATCAATAATATCGATGGCATCACCCTGGGCGGTCCAGTCAGGAAGAACCGCCTGTTCTTCTTTTTCGGATGGGAAGGCGTACACGAACGTCAGGGCGCCACTACCAATCTGACCGTTCCCACCGCCGACCAGCGGGCAGGAGATTTCTCCAACCCCGCCTACAAAACCGTCATCTATGATCCGGCCAACGGCGACCTTTCCGGAGCCCGCCGCATGCCCTTCGCCGGCAATGTCGTCCCCCTGAGCCGCCAAAGCCCCGCCGCGCTCAAGATCCAGAACCTGATCCCGTTACCGAACCTTCCCGGCGTCGGCTCCAACTTTCTCGCCAACGGTTCCCAGCGCCTCGACAAGGACAACTTCGACACCAAGATCAACTGGAACCGCAATACCAAAAACACCATCTGGGGTAAGTACTC
>CAZMRK010000097.1:0-6569 GCA_964568355.1 uncultured Solibacteraceae bacterium
GGCTCCATGCCGATCGAGATTGACGAGTTGGACCGCCGCATCTCGCACCTGGAGATCGAGCGCCAGGCCCTGGTGCGCGAATCTGATACCGGCTCGCGCGAGCGCCTGCGCCACGTGGAGAATGAACTGGAACGTCTCCGCGGCCAGTCCGCCGGGCTGAAGGAGCGCTGGCAGCGCGAGAAATCGGCCATCTCAGCTGTGCGGCAGCTCAAAGAGGAGCAGGAAAAGCTGCGGCAGGAAGAGGAAAGCGCCAGCCGTGCGGGCGAGTGGGAGAAAGCCGCCCAGATTCGCTACGGCCGCCTCTCGCAGATCGAGAAGGATATCCAGGCCGCCGAGCAGGAGCTCGAATCGGTCAAGGAGCACGCCTTACTCAAGGAGGAAATCGGCGAGGAGGATATCGCCCGCATTGTGGCCAAGTGGACCGGCATCCCGGTCACCCGTATGCTGGAAGGTGAGATCCAAAAGCTGGTGCACATGCCCGAGCGGCTCAAGGAGCGCGTGATTGGTCAGGATGAAGCGGTGCGCCTGGTCTCCAACGCCATCCTGCGCAACCGGGCTGGCCTCAGCGATCCCAACCGGCCGATCGGGAGCTTCATCTTCCTGGGTCCCACCGGCGTCGGCAAGACCGAGCTGGTGCGCGCCCTGGCGCAGTTCCTGTTCGATGACGATAAGGCCATGATCCGCGTCGACATGTCCGAATACATGGAGAAGCACGCCGCGGCTCGTATGATCGGCGCGCCTCCGGGCTATGTCGGCTACGAAGAAGGCGGGCAGCTCACCGAGCAGGTGCGCCGCAGGCCCTATTCGGTGGTGCTGTTCGACGAGATCGAAAAGGCCCATCCGGATGTGTTCAATACGCTGCTCCAGATTCTGGACGACGGCATCCTGACCGATGGCCAGGGCCGCACGGTGAATTTCAAGAACACCGTCATCGTGATGACCTCCAACGTCGGCTCCAGCAACGTGAAAGAGGTCGGACCGATCGGTTTCTCCGTGCACACCAGGAGTTCCGGCAATGAGGCTCTGCGCGGCCGCCTGCTAGAGGCGCTCCGCCAGACTTTCCGGCCCGAATTTTTGAACCGCGTGGACGACATCATCGTCTTCAATTCTTTGACCCGCGAACACTTGAGCCAGATCGTCAACCTCCAGTTGGCGCGCGTGGATGCCCTGCTGAAAGATCGCGGCATGCACCTGGAAGTGACTCCGGCGGCCAAGGATGTGCTCATCGCCGAAGGCTACGACCCGCAATATGGGGCCCGGCCGATGCGGCGCGCCGTGCAGCGCCTGGTCCAGGATCCTCTGGCCCTCAAGCTGCTCAACGGAGAGTATCACGATGGCGAGACGATCGTGGTGGATGCCGGCGCCGACAAACGAACGCTCGAATTCACTGTAGGACAGGCTCACGCTCAAGCGCTTGAGCCTGTCGCCTGATTGCCCTATGACGACCGCAAATGCTTTCAAGACGGCTCTTCTCCTGGGGTTGCTCAGCGCTTTGCTGCTCATCGGCGGCCAGGCCCTGGGCGGCCGCCAGGGCCTTTACATGGCGCTGGGGATAGCGGTGGTGATGAATTTCTCCAGCTATTTCTTCTCGGACAAGATTGCGCTCTCTGCTTACGGAGCGCGGCCCGTGACCCCCGAGGAAAATTCCGACGTCTACCACCGTGTGGAGCCCCTGGTGCGTAATTTAACGCAGCGCATGGGTCTGCCTATGCCGCGCTTGTGGCTCATTCCGGAAGAATCCCCCAATGCTTTCGCCACCGGACGCAATCCAGCGAATGCTTCGGTTGCCTTCACGGCGGGAATTCTCCGCCTGATGGATGACCGCGAGCTGGAAGGGGTGGTGGCCCATGAGCTGGGCCACGTCCTCCATCGGGACATTCTCACCAGTTCCGTGGCCGCAACCATCGCCGCTGCCATCACCTGGATGGCGCAGATGGCTTTCTTCTTCGGCGGCGGCCGCCGGGACGACGACGACCGCGGCAGCGCGGCCGGCGCGCTCCTGATGTTGATCCTCGGCCCTATCGCCGCTGGATTGATCCAGATGGCCATCTCGCGCACGCGAGAATACTCCGCGGACGCCGCCGCGGCCAAGTACACCGGCACGCCCTACGGCCTGATCTCCGCCTTGACCAAGCTGGAGACCTGGTCCAGACGCATCCCCATGGAGGCTACCCCAGCTACGGCACACATGTTTATCATCAAGCCGAGCACCGGCCAGTGGCTCATGCGTCTCTTTTCGACACACCCGTCTACGGAAGACCGCATCGCTCGACTGCAAGCGATGCGCTGACACGTTTTACGCCTTCATAACGCGTTGTTTGATAGCGGCGGGTTTTGGTAATCCGTTTGCTTAATCCGTATTGTAGTGCACGGTGGAGTGTAAGTATGAAACAGTTGTGGTCTCGCCTGGAAACCCTGTGGTGCCGTCAGATGCATCCTGCCCCTATGTGGCCGGCCCATGGCTACTATCAATGCCCGGATTGTCTGCGCCGTTACCCGGTGCCCTGGAAGGCGGTGGAAGAGCCGGAGTCGCAACCTGCTCGCTCCACGGTCAGAGTGCTGCGCACTGCTGAGTAGTGCTTCAGTACACTGAAAGGAAGTGCCATCCACTTCCGATACGCAAATGGCGGCAGTGCGGGTCAACCGCAAAGCCGCGGGGAGGATAGCCTCCGGGCATCCCTGGATTTTTTCGAGCGATCTTACCGATAGCAGTACAGCCCAGCCGGGTATGGCTGTGCGTGTTGTAGATTCCGCGGGCCGTGCTCTGGGCACGGCCCATTTCAGTTCCGCCTCGCAGATCTCCCTTCGTCTTCTCAGCACCCATGTCGAACCCATTGACCGGGCCTTCTATTTGCGACGTTTAGGAGCGGCTGTTGAATACCGCAACAGTGTAGTCTCCGGGACCGACGCCTACCGGTTGGTCCACGGAGAGGGCGACCTCCTGCCCGCGCTTGTCGTGGATCGCTATGGAGCGTGCCTGGTGGTACAAACTCTGAACCAGGGGATGGATCACGACCGGGAGTTGATCCTCTCCTGTCTGGACGAACTGCTCCACCCCGCGGGTGTCGTGGTCCGCAACGATGCGCAGGTGCGCGCCCGGGAGGACCTGGCGCTCGAATCCGCGGTGGTCTCCGGAGACGTGCCGCCGGCGGTGCCCGTCGTCCTCAACGGACTGCGCCTCCACGCGGACCTGCTGCACGGCCAGAAGACCGGCATTTTTCTCGACCAGCGCGAAAACTACCTGGCAGCGGCCCGCTACGCCCACGGAACGGCGCTCGATTGCTTCACCTCCACCGGCGGCTTCGCCCTGCATCTGGCTGCAAAGTGCGAGTCAGTGGAAGCCGTAGACAGCTCCACGGCCGCACTCGCCGTGGCGCGCCGCAATGCGGAAGCCAACGCGATTTCCAACATCCAGTTTTTGGAAGAGGACGTCTTCGATCTCCTGGGCGGATATGCTTCGGCGCGCCGCCGCTTCTCCACCGTGGTGCTCGATCCTCCGGCCTTTGCCAAATCGCGGCGCTCGCTCGAAGGCGCCATCCGCGGCTACAAAGAGATCAATCTGCGCGCGCTCCGGCTGCTCGGGTCGGGCGGCATCCTGGTGACCTGCTCCTGCTCGCACCACCTGAGCGAAGCCATGCTCCTCGAAATCGTGGCCGAAGCCGCCCTGGATGCGGGGCGCACGCTGCGCGTGCTGGAGCGCCGCACGCAGAGCCAGGACCACCCCATCCTCCTCACTGTACCCGAGACCCACTATCTGAAATGCCTGATCCTCGAAGTCCTGTGAAGCGCCTATTCGGCGCGTAGCACTTCCATCGGATCCAGCCGCAGCACACGGCGCGTGGCCGACCACATGGCTGCCGACGCCACCATTACCAGGATCCCGCTCACGGCGACGCACGTCCAGGTGTTCGGCTGGATGGCTGCGGACATGAGGTGTTCGAGAAAGCGCCCCAGGGCAGTTGCGCCGGCCCAGCCTGCCGTCAGTCCCAGCATTACCGGCAGCAAGCCTTGCACGAGCAGTTGCCGCCGCACCTTATCCGCTGAAGCGCCGACTGCGATGCGCACGCCGATCTCATGGGTCCGCTGCACCACGGTATAGGACGCCGTACTGTAAAGATCAATGATTGCCAGTAACAACGCAAAGCCGCCGAAGAACAGCACCACTGTGGTATAGAAGCGTGGCCGAGCCCTTGTTTCGGCAAGCCTGTCTTCGAGCGTCTGAACTCCAAACACTGGCACTTCGGGATCCACCGATCGCACCGCATCCCGACAGCTTGCCAGTATTGCCTCTGGTTTTCCGCTAACGCGAGCTACGAACGTCAAAAACTGCGGCTGCCCTTGCGGTTGCGCAACAAACACCTGCTCGATACTCGCAAAATCGTCAGGCCCGATATAGCGAATCGTCTTCGCCACGCCGACAATCGTCATCGACTTCTTTCCCAGGATCGACGTAATCCTCCTGCCCACCATCGCTCGAGGATCTCCCAGGCGTCGTGCAAAAGCCTCGTTCACGACCGCCACGGTCTCCACTCCTGGCTGGTCGGTAGGCGTGAACTCCCGCCCGTAGATCACCTCCGTGCCCATCGTGCGGAAATAGTCGGGCGTCGTCGCCACTGCTAAGGCAAACACCGTCTCGCTGCCGGACTCCAGCCGAAATTGGTCGGCCGGAAATGTCCGGTCCACGACTGGCAGATACTCGATTCCACCTGCCGAGATCACTCCCGGCACGCTGCGCAAGCGTGCCAGAGCCTCCTGGTAATACTGCCGGCTACCGCTCTCCGTGGTCCGGCGTGTGCCTGCCAGTGAGACGTTCATGGTCACAACGCGTGCCGCGCGAAAGCCCGGGTCTGCCCCCATCAATCGAAGAAAGCCGCGTCCCATCGCTACTGATCCGGCCAGCAATACCAGGGTCAGCGAGACCTGCGTCGCGATCAAAATCTGTTGCAGGCGTCCGGGACCCCTGCCTGCCAGCGCGCGCAGCATTTCGCCGGCCGGCTGTACCCGGCTCATCAACCATGCTGGCAATACTCCGAACGCAATCCCACACACTACGGCCAGCCCGGTCGCAAACGCCAGTACATGAGCATTGACGATGGTGTAGTCGAGCGCCACCAGTTTCGCCGGTTGCGCCAGCGTCGCCAAGCGCGCCGCCCAATGCGCCACTACCAGCCCCGCCGCGGCCCCTGCCACCGAAAGCACCACGCTTTCGGTAATCAATTGTTGTACCAGGCGCGCGCGGCTGGCGCCCAGCGCCGCCCGAATCACTAACTCTCGCCGGCGATCCGTGACACGCGTCAGCAGCAGATTCGCAATATTGACGCAAGCCATCAGCAGGATCAGCAGCACCGCGCCCATCAGCACCAGCGAAGCTTGCCGCACCGGCCCTACCAGGTGATCTCGCAGGGGCACCAGGCGTTCCGGCTCCGTTCCTACCTGCTTCATCCACGCCGGCTCTGCTTGCGCAAATTCGGCCTCGAATATACTCTCGGCCTGCGCCAGAGTAAGCCCACGTTTTAGCCGTCCGATTGTCGTCCAGGCCGTCGCACCTGATTTCGGCAGCAGCACCCTGTCGAATACCGTTGGCGTCCACACCGCCGCGCCCTCCGGGTAGTCGAAACCCGCTGACGCCACACCCACCACGTTCAAGGGAACGCCGTTCAGTCGGATGGTCGATCCGATCGCCCGCGGGTCGGCCCCGAAGCTCTGTTGCCACAGGCCATAGCTGATCACCGCCACCGCGTCCCTTCCGGCGACCTGTTCGTCGGAGGCAAAGATCCGGCCCAACGCGAGCTGGCTCCCCAGTATGGAGAAGAAGTTCGCGGAGGTCTCCGCCACCTTCGCGCGGAACGTGCCCGGCTGCGCGTTGAGGTTCATCTCCGTCACCGTGTAGCCCGCTGCATCTTCCAGGTACAGGCTTCGTGCGCGCCAGGCGCCAAAGCCGACCGCATCCTGTACAAACTGTTGAAGCTTGACGATGCGCTCGGGCTCGCGAAAGGGCAGGGAAGCGAACATGGCCGCGTTGATCACGCTGAACACCCCGGTGGTTGCTCCGAGGGCCAGCGCCAGCGCGGCCACGGCCAGCACCGTGGTCAGCGGCTTTCGCGCATACACCCGCAGTCCGTAGATGATGTCCTGGCGCAGTTCGCGTGCGGCCTGCCGCGGCACGGATACTGCCAGGTCCGCCAAGGTCCGCAGCCACAGCCGGGCCCCGCCGCTCTCGCGGCATTCATCCGCGAATGCACGTTCCAGCGGGCCGCCGTATTCTTCCCGGAATCGCGCCGGGTACAGCTTCAACAGCCAGCGATAAACCTTCACTGGGTCTGCCATTGCTTTTGCCTTAAGCCGGTTCGGGAAAGCCCAGCCTAGCGTCTGCCAGCGCCACCAATGCCCGCATCCGAGCCGCCTCGGCTTGCGCCACGCGGCGCCCGAGCGCAGTAATGCGGTAATAGCGCCGCCGCTCGTCGTCCAGGTGCGGATCCGGCCGCTCCTCGCTCTCTTCGATCAAGCGCTGCTCCAGCATCTTGTGAATCGCACCATACAGAACCCCTGGCCCGGGGTTCAGTTTGCCC
>CAZMRK010000098.1:0-9298 GCA_964568355.1 uncultured Solibacteraceae bacterium
AAGAGAGACCGAGATGATAGTTTTGTTTGCCAGGCGCATTGCTTTTGTTTTTGGACTATTGGCTCTTTTGGTCCCCAGTATGCCTCTGCGGGGCCAGGAGACCACCGGGAGTATCGTCGGCCTAGTGAAGGACGCGAGCGACGCGGCGCTTCCGGATGTTCAAGTGACCGTCACCAATAAAGACACCGGTCGTACTTTGCAGGTTAAGACGGGTGGGGACGGCACCTACCTCGCTCGTGATCTGGCTCCCGGCCGCTATTCCGTGGCGTTTGAGCGGACGGGCTTCACGAAAGCCGAGATCGCCAACGTGATTCTGCTGTTGGGCAAGACCGCCCGGGCGGACACGACGCTTTCGGTTGGTTCGGTGGCGACCAGCGTGGAGGTGACCGAAGCGGCCGCTGTGATTGACACCAGCAGCACGATGGTGGCTCACAACGTGACGGCTGAGGAGTTCGATAACCTCCCCAAAGGCAGGACTTTTCAGGGTATTGCCACGTTTTCGCCTTCGGTGAATACCGGGACGATCGACGGTGGCTACCAGGTCAACGGCGCCAGCGCGGCAGAGAATAACTACTATATCGATGGAGTTTCGACCAATAGCCTGATCGACGGCAGTTCCCGCCAGAACGCGGCGTTCGAGTATTTGCAGGAGGTCCAGGTCAAAACCGCCGGCCTCGAAGCGGAATACGGTGGAGCGCTCGGTGGCGTGGTGACCGCTGTTACCAAGTCTGGCGGCAACTCCTTCCACGGCGAGGCGCATTACTACTACTACGGCAACGCGATCAGCGCCGGCCCGACCCAGCGTCTGCAACTGGATCCGGTTACGCAAACGTCAGCAGCTTATTTCCAGGACAGCAAGCAGCAAAGAGACAACCACGAGTTCGGTGGTTCGCTCGGAGGCCCGTTCATCAAGAACAAGCTGTGGTTCTTCACATCCATCTCGCCGCGGTGGCTGCGGCAATCCAACGATTACCTGTTCAGCAACGGCACCGAGCCCGGCACGATCAAGCGGGATGCGTTCTACATGAATTGGTTTAACAAAATCTCATTTGATCCTACTAACCGTATCCGTACTAATTTCACCTGGCTTTACACCCCTTCTTACCTGACGGGTTCTCTGCCGGCCTATTATGGCAACGGGACGAACTGGAGCACTACGAGCCTGGAATCGGCTCTCGGCGGCCAGACGCGGGGATTTAGCCAGCCTGAACAGAGCGTGAGCGGTAGCGTCGATTTCACCATCACCAACACTTCACTGTTGAGTGTGAAGGGCGGCCGCTATTATCTGAACTATAAAGAACGCGGTATTCCCTACACCTACTACACTTGGTGGCGCGGTGCCTCAATAGGGATTCCGGGTGTTCCGGAAAACCTTCAATTTGCAGACGGCTATCAGACCCCCAGTGCTGCCCAGACCCTCTGGGACATTACGACCCAGAATTATGTCCAGGCTGATTTCAGTCAGTTCATCGCGCATGCGCTGGGCTCGCACAACTTGAAGATGGGAATCGGGACACGTAAGAATGTCAACAATGTGAACGATTCCCAGAACGGTCCGCTAGGTCGCGTGGAACTCTATTGGGATCAGGCGACCAGTCTGGGCCGCGGCCAGTATGGCTACTACCTGGTGCAGGACTATGCCATTCACGGTTCCACCGGCGCGAATATCAACCACATCTATATTCAGGACTCCTGGAAGATCCACCCACGTCTGACTTTGAATATCGGGCTCCGCACGGAGAAAGAGACCATTCCGTCGTTCCGCCGCGACGTGGCGCCATATGCCTTCCAGTTTGGCTGGGGGGACAAGCTGGCTCCCCGCTTGGGCGCGAGCTTCGACGTCCTTGGCAATGGCAAGCTGAAGCTTTCCGGCGGCTGGGGCCGTTTCTTCGACTGGACCAAGTATGACCTGGCGCGCGGCACGTTTGGCGCCGAGGTTTGGCACACCTATTACCGGTCACTCGACACTTTGGATGTCTTCAACCTGAACCTCGCTAATATGCCGGGCCGGAATCTCTGGACCGGCGAGTATCGCGACCGCCGGATTCCCGCTTTCGACACCCTGGATCCGAACGTCAAGCCGATGAGCGCAGACGTGATCAACATCGGCGCGGAATACGAGATCCAGCCGCAGACGGTGTTTTCCATCCGGTATGTGCGCAACAGCTTGAATCGCACGATCGAAGACATGGGCGCTCTGGACGCCGAAGGCAACGAAGTCTATCGCTATGGAAACCCGGGCGAGGGAGCCTTTGAGTACGGGCCGGTCAGCGGCGAGACCTGCACGACGGAAATCAATGGCACCTGCGCCTACAAGATGCCCAAACCGAAGCGAATTTACAGCGCCATGGAGATCTCGCTATCCCGCCGCTTTAGCAGGGGATGGTTCGCCAGCGCCAGCTATGTCTACAGCCAGCTTTGGGGTAACTACGCCGGTCTGCAGAACACCGACGAGTTCCGCCCGCCCACGCTGGGTTATGGCTCCCCGGGCAACCAGCAGTTTGGCGCCAATTACTTTCGCTCCGGCGGTAACGCCAACCGCAGCTACGACCTGGATGAAGCGGTCTATGATGCGCACGGAAACGTCGGTGTTTACGGGCTCCTTCCCACCGATCGGCCGCACGTCATCAAACTCTACGGCTCAAAAACCTTCCGTTGGGGGACCGAGATCGGCGGATTCTTCCGAGCTTCCAGCGGAACACCGGTCAGCACGGCCGTCAATACCGTCAATTCGATTCCAGTCCTCGTGGAAGGCCGCGGTGACTGGGGGCGTACTCCCTTCTTCAATCAAACCGACATCGTGGTGGCCCACGAGTTCCGCCTGGCGGAAGCCAAGAGCATCCGCCTGGAATTCAACATCACGAACCTGTTCAACCAGAAGAGCAGCCTGTTCGTCTTTGACCGCTATAATCGGGAAGACATCACCGACAGCTCGGGAATCAATTTGTCCGGTGTCGACCTGAACAAAGGCTTCGACTGGAAGACCATGACCCAGCAGACGCCGGCCGGTGCCAAGGCGATTGATCCGCGCTATGGCAAAGATGCCGTCTTCAACGACGGGTTCGCCGGACGCGCCATGATCAAGTTCATCTTCTAGTCACGAATCCGGAAGAGCAGACAGCCGGGGACGCGGTTCGAACCGCGTCCCCGGCTTTTTCTTTTGGTCCCGGCTAGTCCCCCATCGCTTGCCCACCAGCCAGGATTGTCCTACGATTCGGCCATGCCCATCCGGACTGGCCGCTTGATCCTCTCGCTCTTCGTCCTGCTGCCGTGCCTCCGGGCCGAAGACCATCTGAAGTACGGTGAACCGGCATGCAACGGGCCGGTGCTGAATAAGCAGTACTTCGTGGTCTGTTACGATCCCGCGCACAAGCTTCCGGCCTGGGTCGGCTATACGCTGACCAGCGAACAGGCGCAGACTAAAGTCACCAGCCGCACAGGTAGCTTCCGCGCCGATCCCGATCTGCCGCGCGGCGGCCGGGCCGAAAACGCAGACTACACGGGCAGCGGCTATGATCGCGGGCATATGGCGCCGGCGAACGACTTTAGCTGGGACGTAGATGCTATGAAGGCGACCTTTATCCTAAGTAACGCTGTCCCGCAGCGCCATGGAGTCAATGGGGGCAGGTGGGCACAGCTCGAGGCGGCTGTCCATAATCTGGCCGCCAAGCAGGGCGCTGTGTGGGTTTTCAGCGGCCCGGTGTTTGTTGGCGGAACACCGATCAAAACCATTGGATCCAACCAGGTAGCAGTCCCAACCCACACCTACAAGGTACTCTTGTGTGTCCACCCGAACGGGGATAAAGAGATGTTCGGATTTCTGATGCCCAACATCAACAAGCCCAGCGGGACGATCAGCAGCTATACCTTTAGCGTGGATGAGCTGGAGAAGCTTACCGGGCTGGACTTCTTTCAGGTGCTGCCGGTCGCCGAGCAAGAGCAACTGGAGGCGGTGTCGAAGGAACTACCCCTCAAGTAAAGGTTTCCCGCCGAAAACGCACTCAGCATCCATCTTTTGGTATTACCGGACCTATCAAAAGATCTATGCCTTTTTTCGTACGATTCCTATTCCAGATTCCAGAATCCGTATGGCTGAATCCGGATCCACGGAAGGTTAACGCCCATTCATTTTGCTAACTGTTGCAATAAATGGAGTTATTTAAAATAAAAAGTGGTATCCTACCTGCACTTCTGCCATCTTCATGAAGCTGAGGAAGGATATGCAAAAAGTACTGGTAGTACTGTTTATTTGGACGGCGTCGATCGTCCTCGCGCCGCGAGGTTTCGGGCAGGCAACGGACGGAAATATCGTCGGCACGGTGGTGGATGCTTCCGGCGCGGCGATTCCGGGTGCAACCGTCGAGATTCAGAACCTCGCGACCGGTGTCAAATCGACGACGAAAGCCGATAGTTCGGGGGGGTATCGGTTCAATAACATTCTGGTCGGTAAGTATACTGTTTCCGGTTCCTCCCAGGGATTCGCCAGGGCGACGCTGGCCAATGTCGCGGTGGACTTGAATAAGACGGTAACGGTGAATCTCACCTTACAAGTCAGTTCGGTAGCGACCACCGTAGAAGTGACTGAGGCTTCTGCCGCGATCGATACCACCACTGCCCAGGTGCAGTCCACTTACGGCGCGAACCAGATCGTCAACCTGCCGATCGTCGAGAGTTCCCAGGGTCTTTATGGCGCCCTGAACCTCTCCCTGTTGAGCGCAGGTGTCACGAGTAACGGCGGCGTGGGGCAGGGAACGGGCCCCTCAGTCGGCGGACAGCGCCCGATGAACAACAATTTCATGATCGAGGGTGTAGATAATAACAACAAAAGCGTAACGGGTCCGCTGGTGTATGTTCCCACGGAGGCGACCCAGGAATTTACGCTGATGCAGAACCAGTTCAGCGCGGAATTCGGGCACTCCACCGGCGGTCAGTTCAATACGATTGTGAAGAGCGGCGGCAACCAGGTCCACGGTTCGGTCTACGAATATTTCCAGAACCGGAACCTGAACGCAATCGATGCGGCCTACACGAACTCCGGCATTCGCGAGAACCCGCGGTTCGACCAGAATAAACTGGGAGCCACCATCGGGGGGCCGATCATCAAGGACAAGCTATTCTATTTCGGCAACTTCGAATACACACCGCTGGGATCGGCCTATACGCCGACCTATCCCATCTGGGGCCCCACTTCGGAAGGCTATGCGCTGCTGGACAAGATGCCCAATCTGTCCCAGACGAACTACAGTATTTTCAAGAAGTACGTGCCGGCCGCCCCGGCTACGGACGGAAGTTCGACTCCGGTGAATGGCGTACAAATTCCGCTGGGTGTCTTACCTGTTTCGGGGTCTCTTTTTAACAACTACTACACGGCCGTCGGATCGGTGGACTATAACCTTTCGGAGAAAGACCAGTTGCGCGGCCGGTTTATGTTCAACCGCAGCGACTCGATTGACAACACCTCCAGCCTGCCGACGTTCTGGACTCCGCTGCCACAGCGCTACTACCTGGTCTCGGTGGCTCACTATCACACCTTTACTCCGAGTGTTACCAATGAGTTGCGTCTGGCCTACAATCGCTTCAGCCAGTACTACACGGTTGGAAATGATCAGTTCCCTGGTCTGGATGTTTTCCCCAACATCCAGATGGACAACGATCTCGGCATCCAGATCGGGCCAAATCCCAATTCGCCTCAGTACACCGTGCAGAACACCTACCAACTGGTCGAAAACATCAACTGGACCAAGGGGAAACACACCTTTAAGTTCGGCTTTGACGGCCGGAATTCGATCTCTCCTTCGCACTTTGTGCAGCGCGAGCGAGGCGATTACGATTACGGCTATCTTCAGGAGTTTCTTCTCGATCAGATTCCCACCGACCTGGCAGAACGCAACCTGGGCAGCACCACCTATTACGGCAACCAGTGGGCTACCTATCTATATGCGAACGACTCCTGGCGCGTGAAGTCGAACCTGACGGTGAATCTGGGCCTGCGCTGGGAACGGACGACTGTCCCCATCGGAATGGGCCTGCAGTCCTTGAACAGCGCCGCAAGCGTGCCCGGCCTGGTCTCGTTTAACTCGCCCGAAACTTACAACAAAGCCTTTGCTCCGCGGGTGGGTATCGCCTACTCCCCGGGGAATAGCGGACGGACCTCCATTCGGGCGGGCTTCGGCATGGCCTATGATGTAATTTTCGACAACGTAGGCAGTACCTCCTATCCGCCACAACTCAGTTCTACGTATGACGCCCTGGACTTTCCGAACCTCTTTCACAATGGGTCCTTCCTGGCAAACGGGGGAATCAAGCCCGGCAGCCTCTCCGGCGGCGGAAATCTGACCACCGACGAGGCCAGAGCGGCCACTTCCAGCTATATACCCGACCAGATCCTGCCGACCTCCGTGCAGTGGAATATCGGTGTGCAGCACGTGTTCCGGAACGACTACACGGTGGAGGCGCGTTACCTGGGAAGCCGGGGGTACCACCTGCTGACTCAGATTCAGTTGAACCGGATCGACAGGGTTACGCCGGATGCCTACCTGCCGACCTATCTCCAGCGGCCTTCGCAGGCTGAGCTGGACGCTCTTCCGCTCACTTTGACGCAGATCCAGGCCAAGCCCAGTTTCGATCCGGCATGGTCCAACGCCGGCTTCGGTACAGCGGTGACCGGGTTCATGCCCTGGGGCAATTCCATGTATCACGGACTGGCCCTCCAGGTGACCCGCCGTTTCTCCCATGGTCTTCAGTTTCAGGGAGCTTACACCTGGAGCCATAACATGGACGATTCCACTGCCACGCATTTCTCCACGGTGCTGAGCCCCCGGCGTCCCCAGGATTTCCGGGATATGCGCAGCGAATGGGCGTCCTCGGCTTTGGATCGCCGCCAGCGCTTCACCTTCAACTGGGTCTGGGAAGTGCCCTGGATGGCCCATTCCAGTAGCTGGATGGCGAAGAACCTGCTCGGCAACTGGCGCTTTGTTGGAACCTACACCGCGGAGACCGGTGAACTGGCCACCCCGCAGAGCGGTTTGGATTCCAACCTGAACGGCGATACGGTGGACCGCACCATCGTCAATCCCGCCGGACAGGCTAATGTCGGCAGTGACGTAGAGGCGTTATCCAACAGCGCCGGGGAGACGGTAGCCTACCTGGCTCTCAATCCGAACGCCCGCTACATCCGGGCCGGACGCGGCGCTCTGACCAATGCCGGACGTAATACCTTGCAGATGCCGGGAATCAATAACTTCGATATGTCGCTGGGCAAGCGGTTCAACATCACCGAGTCCAAGGCGATCGAGTTCCGTGCGGACGCTACCAACGTCTTCAATCACGCCCAGTACACGGCCGGCTACATCAATTCGGTGCGTCTTACCTCACAGACCAATACCAACATCTTCCTGGTTCCTTCCGCGCCGCAGTTCGGGCAGTGGTCCAACAACTTCCCGAGCAACTCGCGGACGCTCCAGTTGGTTGCCAGGATTACCTTCTAATCGGTATTTCCCCAAGCGGGCGCTACCCGGCGGTAGCGCTCGCGCGGATATCGTCCTTTTCGAAGTCCCACTCGGTCATACGGCGTTCCCGGACCGAGAGGTTCACCAGATGGGCGCAGGCCGCCGCTCGATGTCCGGCGGTGGCATCTTCCCAGTAGGGCTGGCGTGTGCGGATGGAATCAAAAAAGCGGCCGAAGTGGGCCACCGTCGCGTCCGGGCCCTCATCCCGGAATATTTCCGGCTGCTTTTTCGGCCGTTTGGCCGGTTCCACCTCCGCCGCGATCACCCGTGGATCGCGATAGTAAGCCTCTTCCATGGCCTTGGGCCAGCTTTCGACGATCCAGCGGTTGTCCTCCACCACATTTTCCGGATGAAAAGTCATTCCGGAGCCTCCCAGGACGATGCTACCCTCGGTTCCCAGAATCTGGAAGCCGGCTTCCGAGGCCAGTTCGTTGTTGAACGTGGAACTCAGGTTCACTGCAAAACCTTCCGGATATTCCAGGAGCGCGCTGATGGTATCCGGCACATCGCGGCTCTCCTTCCAGCGGTAGAGTTCGCCCATTGCCATGACTCGCGAGGGCACCCGCGCATTCATCAGAAAGTGGATGGTGGTGCAGAGGTGCACGAACAGATCCGTAGCGATGCCGCCGGAGTATTCGGCATAGCAGCGCCAGCGGAAGAACCGCTCCAGGCTGAAGGGACGGTGGGGCGCCGGCCCCAGGAACATCTCCCAGTTGACGGTTTTCGGAGATGCGTCCGGCGGAATGGGATAGATCCAGGCGCCGGAGGCGGTATTGCGATTATAGGCTGCCCGGATCATGGTGACCTTGCCCAGGCGTCCCGAATCGATCAGCGCTTTGGCGTGGCGCTGGCTTTGTGAACTGACGCCCTGGCTGCCTACCTGAATGATCCGCCCGCTGGCCTTCGCCGCCTGGATGATCTCCAGGCCCTCGGCGGAACGGTAGGTCAGCGGCTTCTCACTATAAACATCTTTGCCGGCCTTGAGCGCTTCCACGATGATCTGTTTGTGCCAGTGGTCGGGGGTGGCAACCACCACGGCGTCGATTTCCCTGGCGGCCAGCAGATCATGATGCGTCGCATAGGCCTTGGCCCGGCCGTGGGTACGGTCGATGGCACGCTCCACGCGGCCCTTGTACGCGTCCACCACGCCGACGATCTCGGCCTGCGGATGCTGCTGGATGGCTTCCATCAGCTCCTGTGCCCGCGCACCGGTGCCGATCATGCCCACCGTAATGCGGTCGTTGGCGGCTGGACGGGCCGCCTGCGGTCCCGCGGCCGTGATCACGGCTCCTTGCAGGAAGTTCCGGCGTGTTACCTGCATCTCTTCCTCCCCATCAATGGACAATCTTCGTCTCGCCAGGCTCGAGCGCCTGGCCTACACGCAAAATCAAAGCTTCGGAGAACGGCTTTCCAAAGATCTGCACCGCGGCCGGCAGTCCCTCCGCCTGGCCGCAGGGGATGGACAGGGCGGGCAGACCCAGAACGTTCAGACCGCGCACCAGGCGGGTGCTCGCCAGTCGGACATCCTCGGAGATGCCATTCAACTCCACAGTCGCCTGGCCGATACGAGGAGCCGGAATAGGAGCGGTCGGCGTCAGGAGGCAGTCCACCGTTTTCCATAGGGCTTGGAATTCGCGCTGCATCATGCGCCGCAGGCGCTGGGCGTTGACGTAGTCGGTGGCCGGCAGCAGGCGGCCCTGGTCGAGCAGTGCCAGCACATCGGCGCCGAAGTGTTCGCGCTGGCCGAGGTAAGGCTCCATGACCGCCGAGGCTTCAGCCAGCAGGATCAC
>CAZMRK010000099.1:0-6899 GCA_964568355.1 uncultured Solibacteraceae bacterium
CGAGCTGAGTGCTGCTGTTGGCGCCAGCACAGATAGCGGATGGAGCGATTCAGTCAGAAGATCTGGAAGCAGAAGACCTGATTCGAGCCTTCGGGAGTCAGCGAATATTCACCCTTCTCGAGGCCCTCGTCCACTTCGACACGGAAAAGATTGTCGGAGGTCAGACGTTTGACTTCCAGGATGAAAGGGCGTGGATTCTTCTTCTTTTTCTTTTCGAAGAAGGTGATTTCGCGGTGGCCCTCACGAGTTTCCAGCATATAGAGCTGGAGTTTTTCGGCCTCCAGCTTTTCGGTTTCAAGCAGGAAGATGGGTGAGGCCAGGGGCGTGCGGGCGCTGGAGTTGGCGCCGGCGATGACATAGGTAAGGCCGTCCTTGCCACGCTGCTCCTTGGCCTCCGCCACCTCGGTTTCCACGAGGTTGTCGGCGTGGATCAGATAAGGAATATCCTTTTTGGGAGGTCGCGGGCCGGAATAACTTTGGGCCAGCGCCGGCAACACGGCGGCCGGTAAACTCAGGAAAGTTCGCCGCAGCATGGTCTTGGAAACTCTTCAAAATTCTACCGCGAATGTCCGCGAACCGCGAGAACTAATGCGTGCTGACACCGTGGGGTCGGGAAGATTCCCAGGCTTGAAAGACGCGGTCTAGCTGCTGGTCTTCCACGGGTTTTGAGATGACGAAGCGATTCTCGCCTTCGAAGTTTTCGATCAATTCGGCGTCATAGGCCTCCGACAGCAGGACAAAGCACCCGACCAGGCTTTGCATGCGCTCGGAGAGCTCTACCCAGTTCAATCCGGGCGCGTGAACCGAGCATACGGCGATATCGAAGTGAAGGCGTTGCGCAAGGTCCAGCCCGAGATCGGTATTCTGAACCGGCACCACGCGACAGCCGCGAGCAGTCAGCAGACCGGAAAGGTGGCGCTCCCCCGCGGGATCTGCTTCCATGAGCAGGACCGTGGCGGGATACTGCGGAGTCACGGTTTCGGAGTCCCCAGAGCGCGGCGCGGAACGCTCGCGGGGGCTCCAGGGCAATTCGATCTCAAATCGCGGGTCGGCGCCGGCGACCTGCACAAGCCGAACCTCGCCGCCATGACCGGCGACGATGCTCGAACAGACGCCGAGCCCGGGCGCAATGCTGTCGTCGGAGCCGCCGGCGAACGGATCGGGTACCTCCGGAGGTCCGCTGTACGTGATCTCGACCAGAATGCGTTTGGCCAGCAAGCTGCTGCGCACCACAATCGACTTCTCGCTGGCTTCGGTGAGAGCCTGTTCGGCATAGACGAGCAGGTTCAGGAAAACCTGCTCCAACTGGCCCTGTGAGCCAAGTACCAGAAGCGGCTCCTGAGCGGTGAGGTCCCGCACCCGAATCCCGCGCGTCTTCCACTCGCGTTCGCGAAATTCGATCAAGTTGCGCAGAATCTGGTTGACATCCAGGGGCTTGGCCTGAGCTTGTTCCGAACCGGCAAAGGAGACCAGGCGCGCGACAATATCGCCGGCCCGGCGAGCTTCTACCGAGAGCGCCTGCAAGCTGGCCCGGGCTCGGCCACGATCAGCCAGGGCGGCATCGGCGAAGCGGGAGATGGAAACGAGGGGGGCCTGCAGTTCCTCCACTACGCCGGAAAGCAGGCGCCCTACGGCTGCCAATTTTTCCGTGCGGAAAAGCTGCTCGCGCACCGAGCGCTGCTCCAGCAGGCGTATGGCGACGCCGATCTGGTTGCCGAGGTGCTGCGCCAGGGCGCGCTCGTCAGGGCTGAAATCGCGGATCCGGTCGCACTGGTCCAGCTCCATCACGCCGATGATCTCGCCTTGGGCGAACATGGGAACAAACAGCAGCGACTTGGGCGGCTTGCTGCCGTCCTGGCTGGTAAGCGGGAAGGGGCTGTGCGCGGCATCCGGAATAGAGAGCAAAGTTCGGTAGTGGAAACACGCCACGGCTCCAGCCTGCGTGCCGTTGGGAGGCGCCGCCAAAGGGATCGAGATGCGCTCTTCAGTCTGCCTGAGTTCAGGCACTTCCAATGTCTTGTTGGCGCGGTTGTGCAGGTAAAGACGGCTGCCGTTCACACCGAATATTTCCGGCAATACCAAAGAGGTGCGCTTCAGAATATCGGCTTCCGAGGGGGCCCCCAGAATTTCTTCGCCCAACTGGTAGGCGCGGCGCAGCACCTCCCGCTGCGTGCGCAGGCGCTGCTCCCGGCTCCACCAGATGAAGCCCATCAGCACCAATACGGCGCCGATGGCGGCCAGGGCGATTGGGGAAACGGGCATGCTCCGATCGATCCGGACCACATCGGCCGGACTGGCCACCACCATCTCAAACCAGCGGTTGTAAGGCGGTACCGCGCAATATTGCGATGCAAATCCGGTGGCGCGGACGGTGTCGCCGACGGAGTATTCGCCGAGGCTGAAGGTCGTGTGCCCGGGGGAGAACGGCACGAAGATCTTGTAGAGGTTCTTGGGATTTCCGATCAGCAAATAAGCGCCGCCGGTGGTCTCGCCGACCTCGCCGACCCGGCCTTCGGTGACCACGAGCTGTCCCAGATAGCGGTCTCCCTGAAGATCGCCGGGAGGAAGCAGCCGGGGCGCCGGGGGTGGTCCATGGCCGATGACCTGAATGTCGGAAGGACGAACCACGGGCAACCCGCCACGCACGCCGACTCGTCCGACCACGCGAAGGTCGTCGCCGGGACGAATAGCTGCGTACTGCGGGGGCGTACCCTCGAGGGTCAGGCCATGCTCGCCCTCCTGAATCACGAGGTGAGAATAAAAGAGGAAGTGGGCCGGTTTCGAAGAGATGCGGCCTTGCACCTGGACCATTTCTCCCAGATGAGCGGGAGCGTAGTCGGGCATACGGCGCGTGGCGGCTTCTTCCAGACTGAGCCGGGTCTGGCCGCAGAGCCCGCCTGCGGCCCATAGCAGGCCGGCCAGCAACAAGAGCGGCGTGAAGCGCCGATCTAGGATTGCGGCATTTGCGATCGAAGCCATGGTTCCAGATTCGAGTTCTCGAAAGTATCGATGCACAGACTCGTGCCGGGCAGATCCGTGTGGGTGGTGAGGACTCCGATGGTGCGCATTCCGGCGGCGAGCGCCGCTTCCACGCCGGAGTAGGAATCCTCGAACACGATGCAGTTGGCGGGAGCCATACCCAGCAGCTCTGCCGCGCGATAGTAGATGTCCGGGGCGGGTTTGGGGCGTGCCACCTGATGTCCGTCCAGCACCACGCGAAAACAATGCCGGAGGCCCGCGGTATCCAGGACAAAGTTTACGTTGGCCGGCTCGGCGTTAGTGGCCACGGCGACCGGCAGCCCGGTGTGGCGCTCCAGGAAGCTTCGCACACCCGGGACCAGAAATCGGTCGACTGATTCGCCGACCATCTGGCGGTAAAGGCGCTCCTTGGCCGCGCCATGAGCGGCCACCTCTTCCGAGGTCAAGTGAGAGCCCAGGAAATCGCGCACGATCTCCTCATTGTGCTTTCCGTACATGCGCTGCTGCATGGCCTCTGTGGTTTCGATACCGAAGCGGCGGTTGTAGAGCGCCCATGCCTCGCGGTGCACCGGGTTGGAATCGATAATAACGCCGTCCATATCCAGTACGAGGGCGAGCCCGGGGCGAAGCCAAGGTCCATCCGCGGGTGGTATCGTACCATAACGCAAATCCGCCGGAGACTGCGCCGGTCCTGCATCAGCCACAGAGCGAACCCTCCAGCCAGGCAAGATAATTGGGCGATCCATCCACCACCGGCAGAGCCAGCAACTCCGGCACTTCATAGGAGTGGGCCTCTTCAAGCGCGGCGCGCAGCGATCCGAACAAGTCGCGTCGCGACTTAATCAGGAGAAGGCACTCGGAGCTCGATTCAAGCGCTCCCTGCCAGCGGTAGAAGCTCCGCGCGGCGGGCAGCACGCTGACGCAGGCAGCCAGCCGTTTTTCGATGAGGAGCTGCGCGAGTTTCTCAGCCTCCTCCGTGCTGCCGGTAGTACTGAATACAACAATTTTGTCGGTCATATCGCAAAAGACAAGAGTGAAACCGGCTCCGGATGTTACCATTATCTTCCAGGCCTTTTGTAAATGAGAGCCTCCATCACCAAATTTGCCTTCGTGCTGGTTACGCTGGTCGTGGCTGCCTATGCATTTTTCACCCTGCGCGGCGGGATTCCGGCGCTGATGGAACGGCAGCAGGAGATCCGCGAACTGGAAAAGCGCAATGCCGAGCTGGCCCGCCAGGTAGGCGAAAAGCGGGAGAAGATCCAGCGTTTGCGCCAGAGCGAAGCGGAGCAGGAGCTGGAAATCCGCCAGCGCCTCAAGCTGGTGCGGCCGGGTGAAAAGGTCTTCATCCTGCAGGATCCCAAAACTCCGGCGGCGGAAACCCACCAATAACCGCGCCGCAAGCCCCCTTACTGCGAATACCAGTTGCGCAGGCGCACCTCAATGCCCGAGCCTTCGAGCGCGGTGGCGAAGGCCTGCGTATCGGAGTTGCGGTAGTGATAAGGATAGACAATCTTGGGGTGGAAGGCGCGTACCGCATCGGCGGCTTCCTGGGGCGTCATAGTATAGGGCACGTTCATGCACACGAAGGCGACGTCGATGTGCTGGAGCGCGCGCATCTCCGGGGTTCCTTCGGTATCGCCGGAGAAGTAAAAGCGCTTGCCGCCAAAGGTGAGCACGTAGCCGTTGCCACGCCCCTTATCGTGAAAGAACTTGCCCGGCTGCGGTCCGCGCGTCAGGTTGTACATGGGCACGGCTTCGATCTTCCACTTGCCGAAAGCCTTGGATTCTCCGTTGCGGATGACCGTGGCGCTCGTGATGGTCTTGGCGACGGCTTCAGGGGCAAAGACGACAGCGCCCGGTTTTCGCAGCTTCTGCACGAGAGGCGGCGCCATGTGGTCGCCGTGGATATCGGTAATGAGGATGAGGTCGGCCGGCGGAAGGCTATCGTAGTTGCCCATGGCAGGATCGATGTAGATCGTCTGGCCCGCGGCCTCAATCAAAACGCTGGCGTGCTGGATGGGCGTAATCTTGACCATCCCGGCTTGGGTGGGGATCTCCTCGGCTGCCCGGGCGTGGATGGCGAACATGCCCAGGATCAGGGGAAGCGGCAGGAATCCGGCAGGGAACCTCATAGGCGCGATTGTACCGCGGCAGCCACGACTGGACGGGCGCTCGGTTGAGAGAGAGGGAAGCAGAATGTTATAAAGAAAAAGGTTCCCCAGGGCCACCCTAGCTCAGTTGGTAGAGCGGCTGATTCGTAATCAGCAGGTCGCCGGTTCGATCCCGGCGGGTGGCTCCATATTTTCAAATCAATCATTTACGAGTCCGCATGAAGCGGGTTTGCGAGTTTTTGTCAGCCATTTTGTCAGCCACATGGTTCGAACGGTGGCCGTAGACCTCACCGATGCGACCTCCGAACGCATGAATTGACTCTGGTCCACCAGCTTGTCGTGACTGCGCAAATGCGAATCCGCATTCGTAACGAGTCCCGCTTGGCCCTTCCGGTCGTTTCGTGATCGGCCAAAATCGTTCCTCTGTTAATCTACGGGCCGGCGAGTTTTCGGGAATGTACAAACTTGGCACCTAGGAGAAGTACCTGGAGACCGACGCGCTCAGGGCCACCGGATTCTTGACGCCGACTCTGCCGCCCACACGTGGACTCGATCAATATGTGTTAGGATCGCGCGATATGGATGCCGGGCAGGCACCTACAGAAGAGCCCTCGAAGAGCGTACTCAAAGATCGCTACGTTCTGGGCTCGCCCTGGGGCGCGGTGCTTTTGCGACGAGCTTTCTCGGCGAAGATCGAATCCTCAATCGACCGGTCGTTATCAAACTCCTCGATCAACGGCAAGCGGTCGATCTCTTCCAACAGGACGCTCGGATTATAGGATCACGATCACGGCAGCGTCTACATGAGCGACGATTTTCAGGCGAGGTCCGCTTCCTGGGCATGGAATCTTCGCCTGCCTTCGTACGACAGCCCGAAGGAAAAGGGTGCATTGAACGATTCTTCCGCACGCTCAAGGAGCAGTTGCTGTGGATTCGTCCCTTCAGAAATCTGAATGATCTCTGTGAAGCGCTCGGGGAGTTCCAGCGCCGGTACAACGAGCACTGAATTCTGGAGCGACTGCAATATCGGACGCCTACCCAAGCGAGGCGCGACTTTTTTCTTGTGCTCAGTCAGGCGGCGTGATTCAATGAGTCTTACTTACCCCAACCCACCTGTCCACCCCGTCCTGACCTATACATAACAGGGCGACCACTCCCGGCTTGAGCGCATAGAATTGTATGATCTTTGACATATTTTGCGCCCCCGGTTCATAGTTAGGCCGCAATCGCCTGGGTCAGCCCCGCGTACTCTGCTACCCCTGTCTTCTTCCGCCGTTTGCGATCTTCGATCCAAGATTGCGGCAAGTACAGGCGGTATGCCACCGGCATACTTGCCTTTTCCGTGGTCATCGAAAGGCTGACTGCCACCCGGCAGTTATCCTGTTTGCCAACTTGGCCGCAACACTGTCGGGCCACTCCAACCGACTCTCCGCCCTTCTTGGGAAATTCCGTGTCATCGACCACCCACGCCACCACCGGATCACGCCGCACCATGGCTGGGATCACAGAATCCAGACAGCAATCCAGCACCGCTTCGTCACTCCACGGGGCGTCGGCAACCATATGGTGCAGCGACTGGTGCATCCGCCGCACGTTGTCACCGGCGAGTCGCGCCGCCATGGGCTCGACGCTCTTTCGTTCGCCGGGCAATAACAAGCCAGTGCAATAGTTCCTCAGCGGGACATGACGATCCGCATGCCCTGCGGCTTCCGCCAAGGGAGCGGTTGCGAAATGCCGTTTTTCAGCATCCTGCTACTCTCCGACAGCACGATGATCGGATCCCAGACGACCGGATCCGGCAGTTCTTCA
>CAZMRK010000100.1:0-3401 GCA_964568355.1 uncultured Solibacteraceae bacterium
TGGGCCGCCAAAGTAAAGCCGCGCCCGGAAGCCCAGTGGACACCGCCCCCAGGCGCCAATGTCTTTCCCGATCCAAATTAGAGCATTTCCACGTCTGGCTCGCCGAACTGAAACTGCTCGCTTATGCACGCGTGTTTCCGAGCCAAGACCGTAAGGGAGTGGTCTGGGCCACTGGTAAGATCTGGTCTGCCCACTATGCCCCGTCTTGCGATAGAATATCTCCAACCCGGAGGGAAGGGTTTGTGCGGATGCCGCTGGTCCTGCTGATTCTGGTTTGTTATTCCATCGCCTGGAGTGCCGATCCGGCCGAGTTCTTCGAGAATCGTGTGCGGCCCGTCCTGTCCAAAAATTGCTTCGCCTGCCATACCACGGCCCACCTCGGCAACCTGGAGATGGTCTCGGGCGCGGCCTTGCGCAAAGGCGGCAATTCCGGTCCGGCGATCGTGCCCGGCGACCCCGATAAGAGCCTGCTGATCCAGGCCGTCTCCCACACGCATCCGCGTTTGAAGATGCCCCCCAACGGGCAACTGAGCGCCGAAGAGATCCAGGATCTGCGCACCTGGATCAAAGCGGGCGCCGTATGGCCGGAGTCCGCCAAGGCTGCGCCGGCCGGTGGGGAATATCGCATCACCGCGGAGCAGCGGAAATTCTGGTCCTTTCAGCCCGTGCGGAAACCGGCTCTTCCCGAAGTGAAGGACAAAAGCTGGGTGCGCACGCCGATCGATCGTTTCATCCTGGCGCGTCTGGAAAAAGAGGGGTTGCAGCCTGCCAGGCCCGCGGAGAAGCATATCCTGCTCCGCCGCGCCTATCTGGACCTGACCGGGTTGCCTCCCACTCCGGAACAGATACGGGCCTTTGAACACGACCGCTCGCCGGATGCCTTTGCAAAGATCGTCGATCAACTGCTGGCATCGCCGCATTACGGTGAGCGCTGGGGGCGCTACTGGCTGGATGTGGCGCGCTATTCCGACGACAAGCTGAATATCGTAGCCGACGAGCCGTATCCCAACGCTTTCCGCTACCGCGACTGGGTCATCCGGGCGATGAATGAGGACATGCCGTACGACCTGTTCGTCAAATCCCAGATCGCCGCCGACCTGCTGCCGCGCCCGGATCGTGAGCGTCTGCTCCCCGCACTGGGATTCTATGGCATGAGCGCCCAATACCAGGAGGACCGGCCGGACGTGACCGGCAAAGCCTTTCTCGGTCTGACTGTCGGCTGCGCCCAGTGCCACGACCACAAATTCGATCCGATCCCCACTAAGGACTACTATGCGCTGCTGGGAGTCTTCACCAGCACCAGCCTGAAGGAGCATCCGCTGGCCCCGGCGAACGTGGTGGAGGACTACCAGCGGCACGAAAAGAGCGTGGAAGAGGTCCAGGAAAAACTGGACAACTTCATCCAAATGCAGAGCCGCCAACTGGCAGAGATTCTGGCTTCGCGGATCTCGCGCTATCTGCCCGCAGCCTGGGAGGTGATGGGGCCGGAACACCAACCCGAGCCGCAGGTGGCCGAGCGCGAAAAGTTGGATTCGGAGACTCTGCAGCGTTGGATTCGCTACCTGGGCAAAGCCGACCCCAGCCAGCCATATCTGAAACCGTGGCGCGACCTGATGGCGAGCGGCGGATCGCTCGCCGAGGCGCAGCAGACCGCGGCCGCCTTTCAGGAAACGGTTCTGACCGTTCACAAGGAGATCGCGGGAATCGAGGAACGAAATCTGGCTACCCTGGGCGGCGCCAAAGGCAATCCGGCCCTCGCCAAGATCGTGCTCGTGCCGTATCCGCGCGACAAATATGTCTTCTGGCGCGACCTGTTCGGAGAATCCCGTACCGGATTCTCGGAGAAAAAGATCGAGCCCGTTCTGGTTTATACCGGGGAAAAGCTGGATCGTTTTCTCCTGGGCGATTGGAAGTCCTACGTCCAGGAGTTGCGCGCCGAACTGCAGAAGCGCAAGAAGGAATTGCCGTCGAAATATCCCTTTCTGCACGCGATCGAAGATAGCGCCAAGCCGGCCAATCTGAAGATTTATATTCGCGGCAATCCGGACAACCTGGGAGCGGAAGCTCCGCGTGCCTTTCTGTCCATTCTTTCCGACGGCGCTCCGAAGCCGTTCCAGCACGGCAGCGGGCGCCTGGAACTCGCCGAAGCCATCGCTAATCCCGCCAATCCCCTGACCGCCAGGGTCATGGTGAACCGCATCTGGCAGCATCACTTCGGATACGGCATCGTGCGCACGCCCAGCAACTTCGGCCAGCTCGGAGAACGGCCGACTCACCCGGAACTTCTGGACTATCTGGCGGCGCGCTTCGTGGAAAGCGGATGGTCGCTGAAAGCCATGCACCGCGAGATCATGCTTTCGGCCACCTACGCACTGAGCATCGAAAATTCCGAAAAGAACCTGCAATCCGACCCGGACAACCGGTTGCTATGGCGCGCCAACCTGCGCCGGCAGGATATCGAGGTGCTGCGCGATGGCCTGCTCGCCGCGTCAGGAGCGCTCGACCCGGCCGCGGGTGGACCGCCTGCCAAGTTGACCGATGCGGCCAACCACCGGCGCACCGTCTACGGCTTTGTCAGCCGCCGCAACCTGGATGACACGCTCGCGCTCTTCGATTTTCCGGTAGCCAACGATACGAGTGAGCAGCGCGTCGAGACCAGCACGCCCCTGCAGCGCTTGTTTTTCCTGAACAGCCCGCTGGTCATGCGCAACGCCGGCGAGGTGGCGGAGCGCCTGCGGCGGGAGGCGGGCTCGAGTCCCGAGGCGCAGGTGCGGCTGGCCTATACGTTGATCTTCAGCCGAGACCCTTCCGCGCAGGAAACCAGGTGGGCGCGCGAGTTTCTCGCCAAAGGGCCCAAAGCCCTGCCGCAATTTGTGCAGGCCCTGTTCGCGGCCAGTGAATACCAGATGGTGAATTGAGGAGGAGACCTTGAACCAGCATTTCGAAAAGCAACACGTGACCCGGCGCGATCTGCTGCGCACCATGGGCGGAGGTTTCGGCGCCGTCGGTCTGGCGCAAATGCTGGCCGGAGCGGCGTTCGCCGAAAATCGCGCGCCCGGTCCGCACTTTCCTCCCAAAGCCAAACGGGTCATCTTCCTGTTTCTCAATGGCGGGCCGTCGCACGTCGATACGTTCGACTATAAGCCCATGCTTGCCAAGTTCAACGGCAAGCCCATGCCCACCGAAAACCCCAAGACCGAGCGCAAGACCGGCAACCTGCTGGGATCGCCCTTCGCGTTCCGGAAATGCGGGCAAAGCGGCATCGAAGTCAGCGAAATTTTCTCGAACGTCGGAGATCTGATCGATGAAGCCTGTGTGATCCGCTCCATGTATACCGACCGCCCGTTTCACGACGCCGGCTTCTTCATGATGAATTGCGGCCATAACCTGGCGGGGCGTCC
>CAZMRK010000101.1:0-5601 GCA_964568355.1 uncultured Solibacteraceae bacterium
CATCGGAGCGATCGAAGAGGCGGCCGGCGGCGGGCGCAAGACGGAGCATCGAAAAAAAATCACCACTGGCGAGAACGAACGGGAGTTGGCGCGTATCGGGGCTGATTCCCGTGGCCACGGCGTCGCTGGTCCAGGCGGCTACCCTGGAAAAACCCTGCTGGTGGTCCTGAATCTCTTTAAATAGAGGCCAGGTCAGGCGGCCGTCGCCACGGGAGATTCCGAAGCCCACATCGCCGCGGATCCGGATGGTGACGAGTTGCTGCGGCTCGGAAACGGAGAGCGGGCGGAGAAAGACCGTATCCAGGAGCTGGAAGATGGCGGTGTTGGCGCCGATGCCGAGGGCGAGGGTCGCCATGGCCGCACAGGCGAAGGCGGGGCTTTTGCGGAGGGCGCGGCCGGCGAGCCTGAGGTCCTGGAGGCAGAACTCGAGGAAGGCGGTGCGGCGGGCATCCCGGCAATCGTCTTTGACGGCTTCGAGGGCGCCGAACTCCAGGCGCGCCTGGCGGCGAGCTTCCGCTTCGCTGAGGCCGGCAGCTCGATGGGCGGCGATGAGGGATTCCAGATGATGGGTGAGCTCGCTTTCCAGGCGCCGCTCTTTCTCCGGCTTGCGTACCATACGTTTCATAACTATTGCTTCTACATATTGCTGCTTCTACATATAGCGGACGCGCGGTGAGAATGCAAGGCTGCCGTGATACGTTCTTCTGGATTCTTCCGCGTTCCCCTGTGAGACTGCTTCGTGCCAACCAGGCACTTCGGAGAAGTGTTATGTCGATGTATCGTTTTGTCTTTCCGGTGATACTGCTTGCCGCGGTGCCGTGTTTGAGCCGGGCGGCCGAGCAGAGCGATTTGGGTTTTGAGCAAGCGATCCGCAGGAACGATCTGGCGAGCCTTCGCAAACTCTTGAAAAAAGGGGATGTGAATGCTCCCCAGAAGTACCGCACGACTCCACTGGTGACGGCCGCGTCGTTCGGAAGCCTGGAGGCGTTCCAGATGCTGCTCGATGCCGGGGCTGACGTCAACGCCAGGAACGATTTCGGGCTGACACCTTTGATTGCGGCGGCCGGGGATCGCGACAAGGTGCGGCTGCTGCTGGCCAAGGGCGCGGATGTGAATGCGCGCTCGAAGCTGGGGCGTACCCCGCTGATGATTGCGGCGGCGACCGCCGGGTGCTCAGACATCGTGGAGTTGCTGATCGCCAAGGGCGCGGATGTGACGGCCAAGGACGGCATGGGCACCACGGCGCTGGTGGCGGCGACCGATGCGAATGAAACGGCCTCTGTGAAGCTGCTGCTGGCCAAGGGCGCGGATGCCAATGGGGCCAATTTCCTGGGGCTGACGCCGCTGATGGCGGCCGCCGGCCACAACAACCTGGAAGTCCTGAAACTGCTGCTGGCCAGGGGAGCGAACGTCCACTATACGACGTCGCAGGAGGCGATTCCGCCGGTGAAAAACGGCAGGATCATGCTGGGGTCGCTGACCGCGCTGCACGTGGCGGCTCCTTATGGCCGCCCGGAGATTTTGCAGGCGCTGCTGGATGCCGGCGCAACGGTAGACGCCAAAGACATCCGCGGGATGACCCCGCTGATGCTGGCGGTGGCCTCGGACCGCAGCCATGCCGGGAGCGTCCGGCTGCTGCTGGCGAAGGGAGCCGATCCCAAGGTGAAAGACATTTACGGCGCCACAGTGGAGGACTGGGCGCGGCGTTATAACCGTGCCGAGATTCTGGCGGCGCTGTCGCTCCAGCAGGCGCCGATTCCGGCTGGTCCGGGAGCGTTCGGCCCGGCGGCGGGCGGAGCACGCGCGGCCGTAGAGAAGAGCGTGGGACTGCTGCAGCGCACCGGCGTCACCTTCTTCCAGTCAGGCGGATGCGCCTCCTGCCACGCGCAGAATATGGCAGCCGTGGCGATTCAGGCGGCGCGCAGCCGCGGGGCGCGGATCGACGAAAAGACAGAGGCCGAGCAG
Source organism: uncultured Solibacteraceae bacterium (assembly GCA_964568355.1). Taxonomy (GTDB): domain Bacteria; phylum Acidobacteriota; class Terriglobia; order Bryobacterales; family Bryobacteraceae; genus JAJPJX01. The sequence continues at coordinate 1,966 of CAZMRK010000101.1, forward strand.
ACACGGTCCGTGAAGTTGTTTCTCGGATCGATGGCGGCCTATTTCATACAGCGCGGCGACGCTCCGGGGCGGGTGGATGCGGGCACGTTTCCGCTGTTCCAACTGGCGGCTGACGGGGTGGCGGCGGACAGCACCACCGACCCGGCGGCTCTGAACCTGGCGCGGCAGCAGGCGGCAGATGGAAGCTGGCGGGGAGAGGGCTTTGCGCGGGCGCCGTTTGAAGACAGCAACGTGACCCGCACGGCGATGGGGATCCGCGGCTTGCAGAAGTTCGAGATTCCGGGGCGGCGCGCCGAGTTCCAGAGCCGCATCGCACGGGCGGCGGCGTGGCTGCGGACGGCGCCCGTGGTGACCACCGAGGACCTGGTGATGCAGTCGCTGGGGCTGGAGTGGGCCGGACCGGGCGACACGGCGGCGCGGGAGGCAGCCGTGGACCGGATCGCGGCGCTCCAGCGGCCGGATGGGGGATGGGGCCAGACGCCTAGCCTGGCCAGCGACGCGTATGCCACCGGCATGGCGCTCTACGCACTGCACGAACTGAGCGTCAGCGCCGGCGACAGCGCCTACCGGCGGGGGGTGGCTTATCTGCTGACGACGCAGCAGGCGGACGGATCGTGGCATGTGGCGAGCCGGTCGCCCAAATTCCAGCCGTATTTCGAGAGTGGTTTTCCACACGGGCACGATCAGTGGATCTCCTCGGTGGGGACGGCGTGGGCCGCGGCGGGGTTGAGTTATGCGATGCCGCAGATGGTGACCGACGCCGGTCTGGCGGGGCGGTAGAGGGAGGCGTCGGGAGGAGTCCCGACGCTGCCCGATGAATCGGGCGCACATGCGAAGCTGCAATCATTGTATGCTCAAGGTTCCTTCAGGTCCTTGTAAATGATTGCTCTTGGCGTGATCTACGCGCTCCTTTCCGGCATTGCGAACGGGCTCTTCACGGCTCCGATGAAGATCATCCCCCGCTGGAAGTGGGAAAACATCTGGCTGATCTTCATCTTGACCGCATGCTGGGCCATGCCGCTGGTACTGGTGGCGGCGACGGTGGGGGATTTCCGGCCAGTGGTGGCCGCTTCCCCTCCCGCGGCCGTGGCCGCCGCCCTGGCGTTCGGGTTTTCCTGGGGTTTTGGAGCGATTTTGTTCGGGCTGAGCGTGGACCGGCTGGGTGTTTCGCTGGCCAATACCCTGGTATTGGGGCTCAGCTCGGCCCTGGGCTCGCTGGTGCCGCTGCTGTTGGCGGGAACGCTGCGGCTGGAAGCGCGTCAACTGGTGCTGTTTCTGGGCGTGGCGGTCTTTATCGCGGGGATCAGCGTCTGCAGCTCCGCGGGACGCCTGCGAGACGCGGTGGAGGCCGGCAGCGAAAAGCGACCTTCGCTCGCGGGGTACCTGTTCGCCGTCGGCGCGGGCGTGATGTCCGCAGTCTTCAACATCGGCTACAGCCTGGCTTTGCCCATTGCGGCGACCGGCGAGCGGATGGGCTTCTCCAGTTTCTTCTCCATCAATATCATCTGGCTGTTGATGCTCGGGGCGGGGGCGCTGCCGAATATCGGCTACTGCTCGCTGCTGTTCCAGCGCAACCGGAGCGGGAGGCTTTTTGCCGATCCCGAGCCGGTCAAGACCTGGGGTCTGAGCATCACCATGGGACTGCTGTGGGGAGGCAGCATCTTTCTTTACGGCGCGGCCACGCCGCTGCTGGGCGATATCGGACCTTCGATCGGATGGCCTCTGAGCCTGGCGGTTGGTTTGCTGGTGGCCAACCTGATGGGCTTTCTGCTGGGCGAATGGCGCAAGGCCGGCCGCCCGGCGGTGGCACGGATGCGTTTCGGCATTCTGATGCTGCTGGCCGCCATCGTGTTGTGCGCCGTTTCGACTAAGTTAGGCAACGCATGAATTCCAATCTTTCGTCTTGGCTTTCGCTCCGGGGAAAGCTGATTGTTTCCTGCCAGGCGTCCGAAGGTGATGCCTTTCGTGACAGCGGCGCCATTGCCCGGTTCGCGCGCGCGGCGGTAGACGGCGGAGCCGCCGGCATTCGCGCCAACGGGCCAGAGGACATCCGGGCCATCCGGGCGCTGGTGAACGTACCCGTGGTGGGCATTCAAAAGAGCATCCAGGAAGACGGACGCATTCTCATTACGCCTTCCGTCGAGGCGGCACGGGCGCTGGTGGAGGCCGGCGCGCAGGCGGTGGCGCTCGATTGCACGGCGCGAGGCCAGCGCTACGGCGCTCTGGAGCGGCTGCGGCGCATCCGCGAGGAGTTGCAGGTGCCGGTGCTGGCCGATATCGCGACGCTGGAAGAAGGCCGGGCGGCGGCGGAGGCGGGCGCGGATTTCGTGCTTTCGACCATGCGGGGATACACCGATGAGACGGATCACGTACGCGCGTTCGAACCGGCATTCATCCGGTCGCTGGTGCAATCGGTCGGGGTTCCGGTGATTGCCGAAGGCCGTATCCATCTTCCTTCCGAGGCGGTGGAGGCGCTGGCGGCCGGGGCGTTCGCGGTGATCGTGGGCACAGCCATTACACGGCCGCACGAGATTACGCGCGCGTTCGTGGAAGCCATGGAGCGGGCCACGCGGCCAGCCCACTTTCTGGGGATCGACCTGGGCGGCACCAATACGAAGTTCGGCATTGTCTCAAGCACCGGAGAGCTGAGCCACGAATCGTTTGTGCCCACACCGGCATCCGGCGGGGGCGCGGTCCTGCTGGAGCATCTGAAGAAAGTGGCGGGCCGGTGCGTGGGGATGGCGTGCGAGGCCGGCGTGGAGCCCGCCGCTCTGGGGGTGGCGACGGCCGGATGGGTGGACAACCGCACGGGCAAGGTCGCCTATGCGACGGAAAATCTGCCGGGATGGACGGGCACGCCGATCGCCGCAGAGCTGAGCAACGTGACCGGACTTCCGGTGGCGGTGGAGAACGATGCCAACGCGCTGGCCGTGGCCGAACGGCATTTCGGGCTGGGGCGCGACATCTCCCATTTTGTCTGCATCACGCTGGGAACCGGCGTGGGCGGCGGCTGCTACGTGGACGGGCGCCTGAACCGGGGCGGGCATTTCTTCGCCAACGCGTTCGGACATATCCAGGTGGAGCCGGAGGGTCTGGCGTGCACCTGCGGGCTGCGCGGCTGCCTGGAGGTATATGCCAGCGCGGCGGCGCTGGTGCGCTATGCGGGCGGGAAGCACGGCTCGGCAGAAGAGGTGATCCGGGCGGCCAACGGCGGCGACACGTGCGCACGGGAAGCGGTCCGGACACTGGCGCGGTACCTGGGGCGGGGCTGCGCCACCATCGTGCAATTGCTCGACCCGGAACGGCTGATCCTTTCGGGAGGTCTGGCGCAGAACAATCCGCTGCTGGCAGCGGAACTGGAGAGCGAGATGTCCCGGCTGGTGACGGTGTGGCCGCAGCGCCGCCTGGAGATCCGGCTTTCGCCGCTGGCCTACTACGGGGGGGTGCTGGGCGCGGCGGCGGTGGCGCACGAGGCGTTGTAACAAAAAGCAGACGGGCGTCGACACGATTGTCGACGCGGCGCGCTGAAGCGCACGCCACGGCGTACACTTGTCCCATGCCGTCTCTTGTTTTGCAGGGTAAAGTGGCGCTGGTGACCGGTGGGGGGCGCGGGATCGGCAAGGCCATTGCGCGGCG